>CBFHQE010000085.1:0-13665 GCA_965657935.1 Maricaulis sp.
CTCCATTAATTAGGATGCGAGGACCTTCCCCACATCGCTGGTTCGCCAGAGGCGCGGCAGATAGCAGAGCTGCGACGCTGTGTCCACAGTGCTGTGACATCTCGGACGGATGACGTTGCGGCTAAGATGACGTAGACAGAACGCATGACACGCTCTTCAAACACCGCTCCGGACCTTCATCATACCACACGCGATGCGATTTTGCAGTCTGCACTGGCGATTGCAGCTTTTGATGGCTGGACCACTGACAGTTTCGCGGCCGCTGTAAAAGAATCCGGCGTCGATGCAGGTTTAGCACACCTGTCCTGCCCACGCGAGGAGCTGGACCTGATCATTCACTGGTCGAACCAGATGGATGCGCTGGCAGAAAAAGCGATTCTCGAGACAGATATCGAAACCATGAAGGTTCGCGACCGGGTCACCCTGTGTGTCATTGCCCGGCTTGAAGCCATCGGACCACATGAGGAAGCCGCGCGCCGCGCCCGCGCCCGCCTGTTGCTGCCGGATGCGGTGACCGAAAGCGCCGGGCTCGTCTGGAACAGCTGCGACACGGTCTGGCGCGCGATCGGCGATGTCTCGACGGATTTCAATTTCTATTCCAAACGCGCCATTCTCTCGGGTGTTTACGGATCGACGCTGAGCGTGTGGCTGGGTGAAACCGATCCGGACAAGCCACGCGCCCGCGAATTCCTGGCCAATCGCATCGAAAATGTGATGCAGTTCGAAAAGGCCAAGCGGCAGTTCCGCAAGGCGACAGCAAACCTGCCCGATCTTGGCTCGATCCTGGGCAAGATGCGTTATGGTTTCGGCCCGCGGGTCTAGCCGACAATTAACCCCACATTCTGTGTGCGCTTTGCCGCCGCGCGACCGCGTGCCATAGGGATTTTTGTGCGCAGATTTCCTAACTTTCCAGCATGACTCCGCTCAACAAGGAGGGCCGCATGCAGACCGGACATCAGGGCCAGGTCCATGATCTGGACTATCACCTCAAACCCCAGGGATTGGGTGATCACATCGCCTTTGGCTTTGTGAAACTGTTGCGCTTTTTCGCCGACACATTTTTTGCCAAGCGTTACGGCCATCGGGCCGTCGTGCTGGAAACGGTCGCGGCCGTGCCCGGCATGGTGGGCGGATTGTTGCAGCACCTCAAAGCACTGCGCCGCATCCGCGATGATGAAGGCTGGATCCGCACCCTGCTCGACGAGGCCGAGAATGAGCGCATGCACTTGATGACTTTCATCGAGATCGCCAAGCCGACCTTGTTTGAACGCCTGGTCATCATGATCACCCAGGCGATTTTCTATAACGCCTATTTCTTCCTCTATCTGTTTGCTCCGCGCACGGCCCACCGCGTGGTCGGTTATTTCGAGGAAGAGGCCGTGATCAGCTACACGGCCTATCTGGAAGAAATCGACGCCGGTCACCACGAAAACCGTCCCGCGCCCGAGATCGCCATCAATTACTGGAACCTCCCGGCGGATGCCCGGCTTCGCGATGTCGTCATTGCTGTGCGGGCTGACGAGGCAGAACACCGCGACGTCAATCATGCCTTCGCGGACCAGCTGGGTCGCAAAGCGCAAGCCGCGACGGCTTGAACCGGGCATGCGCAGTTGCGATATCTCTCCTGCCAGCCAGGGGAGATATCCATGCAGCTCGGTGCCACGCCCGCCTCACACTTCGCCCGCAAGGTCCGTCTCCTGCTGGACCATTATGGGCTGGCCTATGACTTGGTGGACGCCGGCAATGTCGCCGCGTTCGATGAAGACAGGTTCGCCGGCAATCCGCTGATGCTGGTGCCCGTGCTCAATGATGGTGATCTGACGGTCTATGACAGCGACCACATCGCTGCCTATCTGGTGCGCAAACACGACCCCGCGGACCGCTATGGTGTCCTGACCAGCGATGTGCGCGAACTCAACGCCCGGACGGTCCTGAACGGGATGATGTCCGCGGAGACTCGACTGGTGCTGGGTGCGCGGACCGGGCTGAACACCGAAAACCACCCCTTTTTCGACAAGGCGCGGGCGGTCTTCACCAAGGGCTTTGACTGGCTGGATGCCAATGTCGATCTCTTCAGTGCGCAGACGCCGCGTTATCTCGACTTCCACCTGATCTCCTCCTTCGATCACATGGAGTGTTACGGCCTCGCGACGCCGGTCCAGCCGGCGCTCAGAGCGCTCAGGGACCGGTTGCGGGCCCATGCGAGCATCGCTGCCTCAAGCCCGCCGGAACCGGTTGTCTACGCCTGAGCCCAGCGCGGTGAATGGAAATAGGCCTCTTTCGCGCTGACCTGCACCAGTTTGCGTTCCGGCCAGCGCAGGGCGGTCAGATGCCCGCCAAAACAACACCCGGTGTCAATGCAATAGACATTGTTGAGTTCGCGCACGCCGGGCTCGGCGACATGGCCGTGTACGACGGTTCGTTTACCTGAATATTCCGCGGCCCAGTTCAGGCGGACGGGCAGACCATATTGATCGCGCTGCTTGGCGACATCCCCGAACATGGCAAAGGACCGTTCCTCGCCGCTGAAACGGCCATGGAATTTCTCGGAAAGCCCGGCATGAGCGACCAGCAGCTCACCCTTGTCCAGGAGCAGGTGGGTCGGCAAGCCGCGGATGAAATCCCGGCATTGTGCCTTGAACGCAGCGTCCTCACGCTCGAACTGCTCCGCTGTTTCCTCAATACCGTGTGTCATGCGAACATTCTTGCCATCGAGCCAGCGGCGAAACTTGTCATCATGATTGCCGATCACCGCGTAGGCGTCACCGCGATCGACCATGCCGATGACCAGGCGCAAGACGTCAGGAGAACGGGGACCACGATCAACCATATCGCCCAGAAAAACCGGCTTGCGAGCATTCGGGTGTGAAATGTCGTATGTGCGACTGCCCGGCGGCCCCCGGAATTCCACGCGGTAGCCGAGTTTCTCCAGCAGGATCTCCACCTCTTCAGCACAACCGTGAATGTCGCCGATCAGGTCGAACGGGCCGCAATCATTTCGAAACCGGTTTGGGGATAGATCTGCCATGTTGCTCTTATACGCCGGGCGCTCACCGAATGCGCGATCAATCCGCGGCCCGAGAAGCTTAAGAATATATTACCCAGGGTAGTCATACAAAATTACCGGTCACCGTGAGTTGCATCACGTGAATTTTCACGATTCCGGGTTCATATCTCTCCCTCACGCAAGCGAGAGGACTACAAATCATGGCGATCAGCGAGTCGACACAACCCGATGAACGGCGCGGCGGAACCCGCATCCAGATGCAGATTCTGGGCAGCTTCATGACGGAATCGATCGGTTCAACCGCCTGCGAAATTTGTGATCTCGCGCCGGGAGGTGTTCGCCTCTCCGCTCAGCGTCAACCCAATCCAGATGACCGCATCGGGCTCAATATCCCTGCCCTGGGCCGTTTTATCGGCAAGGTCGCCTGGGTGGATGGGAACCAGTTCGGTGTTCAGTTCATCGGCTCGAGCAGCGCTCGCGCGCTGGCCAATGAACTCTCGACACGCCGCAGCCTGGAGCGCATGAACATTACCCTGCGCAAGGATGGCGAAGCGCCAACGCTGCAGCTCAGTCGGGAGAACGGTGAAAGTGCCGATGTCGCCCTTCAGAAACTAACCGTGGAAGGCGCCAGCTTCACGTCGAAAAAGCCGCCAGAGGTCGATGAAACGGTCACGATCTGTGACATGCCGGCGACCGTCATGAAAGTTGTCGATGACAAGTTTGCCGTTCGGTTCCACCCGCCGCGCGAAGTGCCGCTGGAATAGCGTCTACAAACGCCCCAGACGATTGACATGCCCCATTTTTCGCCCCGGCTTGGTAGAGCGTTTTCCGTAGAGATGCAGGCGCACATGAGGGTCAGCTGACAGCGCCTGCCAGTCATCCACATCATGGCCGATCTAATTGTGCATCACCGCTGAGGAGTGTGGCTGAGCATCTCCGAGCGGCCACCCCGCGACCGCACGCATATGCTGTTCGAATTGCGAACAGGCACAGGCGTCCTGGGTCCAGTGCCCCGTATTGTGCACACGCGGAGCGATCTCGTTGACCAGGAGCTCACCGCCGTCCAGTTCGAACAGCTCGACGGCAAATACACCGACATGATCCAGGCCGCCACCGATGGCGCTGGCGATCTCCCCGGCACGCGCAAGCGTTGACGATGACAGGTCCGGCGCCGGCGCAGTGGTGGTTTTCAGGATACCGTCGCCATGTTCATTCTCGCACAGCGGATAGGCCCGAACTTCGCCATCGAGGCTGCGCGCCGCGACGACGGAAAGTTCCCGCACGAATGGAGCCGCACCCTCAAGAATGGCCGGCTGCTCGCCGATCACCTTCCAGGCATGCTCGATGTCATCGTGAGAGCGGATCCAAGCCTGACCCTTGCCGTCATAGCCGAACCGGCGCGTCTTCAGCACCGACGGTGTTCCGATCAGGGCAACAGCCTCCATCAACTCGGTGAGATCACCCACCGGCGCGAACGGCACCGTTGCGACACCGGCTTCGTTGATAAAGGTCTTTTCGATGACCCGGTCCTGGGTCAGTTCCAGTGAACGCGCCCCCGGACGCAATTTCGACACGCGCGCCGCAATCTCGACGGCTGCTACCGGCACGTTTTCGAATTCATAGGTGATCGCGTCACATCGATCAGCGAAGCCTTCGACCGCGCCCGCATCAGACCACGGGGCGGCCCAGGCACGTGCGGCAACCCGGGAGGCAGGGCATTCCGGCTCGGGGTCGAAGATATGGATGTCGAAACCCAGTGCGGACCCGGCGACAGCGAGCATGCGGCCCAACTGCCCCCCGCCAAGAATGCCTATGACTGATCCAGGAGCGAGAGGCGCGTGGCTCATGCGTTCTTAGTCCTTGACGCTTTCAACGACACTGTCGGTCTGGGCCTGACGCCAGGCGTCGAGGCGCGCAGCGAGATCCGTATCCGACAAAGACAGGATGGAGGCCGCAAGCAGGCCGGCATTCTTGGCGCCGGCATCGCCGATCGCAAGCGTACCGACCGGAATGCCGCCAGGCATCTGCACGATGGAGAGCAAGCTGTCCTTGCCGCTGAGCGCCTTGGATTTGACCGGCACGCCGAGGACAGGAAGTGAGGTCATGGATGCCACCATGCCCGGCAAATGAGCCGCGCCGCCAGCGCCGGCGATGATGACCTTGATGCCCTTTTCGCGGGCCGACTTCGAAAACTCGACCAGCCGGTCTGGTGTCCGGTGCGCTGACACCACCTTGGCGGCGTAGGCCACGCCGAGCTCGCCGAGGACGGCCGCTGATTTTTCCATGGTCGGCCAGTCCGAGCGCGAGCCCATGACGATGGCCACGTCGGGTTGCTGGGAGTTGGCGGGCGAAATGTCGCTCATCTTGCTTCCTGCCTTGAAAAGGAAGCGCGCGACCATAGCTACCCGGGCGACAACGTCAAGAGTCGAGATTGACTCGCGTTTGAGTCGGGGATTCCTGCCCTGCTTGAGGTTTTCTTAACCTCGAATGCCGAGCCTGAGGCTGGAAAAGAATCACCAGGAGCGCGATATGCGCATTGGACCGGTAAATACGCCCCAGTCGGTGACGCGAACCAGCAAGACGAAGAGCACCTCTTCTGGCGCGGCCCAGACCGGCTTAGCTTCAGCTCCGCGCGATGCCGCGTCGATCATGGGTGTACCGGAAGCCGAGCTGACACCCAATGTACAGCGCGCCCTGCTTTCCCTGATGGGTGAAGTCGATCAGCTTCGCAAGGAAACCGAGCGTCTGCGCGGTCGGGTGCGTGAACTTGAGAGCCTGGCTGATCATGACGTCATGCTGCCAGTCCTCAACCGCCGCGCTTTCCTGCGAGAGGTGAGCCGGGCGCTGGCGCTCGCCGAGCGCCACAACGCGCCATCTGCCCTCGTGTTTATCGATCTCAACGGCTTCAAGGCCGTCAACGACACTTATGGTCACGCCGCAGGCGACGCCGCTCTCCACCATGTCTCTGCGCTTCTCAGCGCGCATGTGCGTGAAACCGACTCAGTGGGTCGGCTGGGGGGCGATGAATTTGGTGTGGTTTTGACACTGACCGGGCCGCAAGGTGCCGAAGCAAAAGCCCAGGAACTGGTCGACCTGATCGACAATACGCCCTTTGATTACGCCGGCCGGCAGCTCAATGTGGGCGCGGCGTGGGGCACCCAGCCGCTCGTCGCCGGACACAATGCGGATGAGGCGCTCGCTGAAGCGGACGCCGCGATGTACGCTCGCAAACAAGAGCAAAAATCCGACGATGATCACCAGCAAACCGGGTGATCAGGCGATAATATCCGGGGTCATCTGGTCGACGACCTTGCTGATCTCGTCCTTGAGCCTCAGCTTTTCCTTTTTCATGCGCGCAAACTTCAACTGATCGACGACGCCGTTTTCGGCGAGGGCATCGACCTCGGCGTTCAGGGCTTCATGCTCTTCTTTCAGCGTTTCCAGCTGCACCAGCAGATCTGCCTGGTCGAGGGATTCTCCGTCCATTCGAGACCGGTCTCTTCAGTTGAATTGGTTCCATCATTGCAAGCGCACATGCAAATGCAACGGCGCTCGGCGGAAGAATTTAATCTAACCCGTTTCGAGGCGCAAATAAATGGCCAGCCATCAAGCTTCGAGTATTTCTATATCCAGACATCCCGATCAGTCGCGACGGCCTTTCTCGAGGTCCTCGCCCCAGCGCCGGGTTTCCTGCCAGTCCAGACCGAACAGATCGAGCGAGCGGCCGACGGACTGGTCGATCAGATCCTCCATACTCTTCGGATTTGTATAGAAAGCCGGCAAGGGCGGACAGATAATGGCCCCCATCTCGGTCAGTTTTTCCATCGTACGGATATGTCCGAGGTGGTAAGGCGTCTCGCGGACCATCAACACCAGCCGACGACGTTCCTTGAGCACAACATCGGCGGCACGCGTCAACAGGCTCGAAGTAACACCGGTCGCAATTTCCGACATGGTGCGTACCGAACACGGCGCGATCAACATGCCCAGGGTGCGGAATGAACCAGACGCGATCGGCGCACCGACATCCGGCATCTTGTAGACATGATCCGCCTCGCTCCGGAATGCGGCGATGGTGGAATCAGTCTCGTAATTCAATGTCATCTCTGCCGCCTTCGAGGCAACGAGATGCGTCTCGATATTCAGTTCCCGGAGAATCTGAAGGGCGCGAATTCCGTATACAATGCCCGAAGCACCGGAAACTCCTACGATAAGTCTTTGAGTTTTCATTCTTCCTCAACCGCGAAACGTTTCGTGAATAGACAGAATGTCAGAGTGTGCTTTCAATACTCGAGTTCCACTTTAGTAGAGGGAGACTGCCCCATGCCAATCGAAGCCCGCATCCGTGAGCTCGACGCTCGTCATTCGCGTCTTGATGCCCAGATCGACGAGGTGAAACGACACCCGTCCGCGGACTCGCTTGAGGTAGCCTATCTAAAGAAGGAAAAACTCCGAATAAAGGAACAGATCGAGTCACTTCGACGATCGGAACACACCAGCATGGCGAATTAGTGAGAATTGGGCGGCTTTCGGGTCGCCCTTTTTCTTGGTTAGATAGCGGCAATTGTCGGAGTCATACATGAATCGAATCGTCGCCATTGCCACCCTCTGCCTGTTTTTTTCCGCCCCTGCGCTTGGCCAGGGTGATGATGAGATCTGCGTCACCGCGCTGCAGCGATCAGATCTCGGCGAGTTCACCGAGGCTGCCGAGGGCCTGGAAAACTGCCTGGCCAGTGTCGAGCTTACACCGGAACAGGAAGTGATGATCTATGCCGAGCTCGGCTCGGTGCGCATGGCGATGGAGAATTATGAGGGCGCACTGCAGGCCTTTGCCTTCACCTTCGCTATCGCGGAAACCCAGGGCGCGGAAATCTCACACCCGATGATCTACCGCAATCGCGGTATCTCGCTGGGTCAGACCGGAGAAATGGAACGCGCGCTGGGCGACCTTCTACGCGCTTACGCCATGCTGGGTGATGATCCGCTCACCCTGGTCAATCTGGGCTGGGTCTATGGCCAGCTTGAACGGCACGAAGATGCTGTCGTTATCTACGACATGCTGGTCCGGACCGAACCGGACTGGTCCGGTGCCTGGCTGAACCGGTCCGCGGCCTTTCTCGACCTTGGCATGTTCACCGAGGCGGTGTCCGACGCCCGGCGCGCCGTCGAGATTGATCCGGAAGACGGCTCCACCCTCAACATGCTGTGCTGGACACTGATCCAGGACGGTCGCGCCGAAACCGCCCTGCCCCTCTGCCGACAAGCAGCAGAGCTGGAGCCGGAAAGCGGCCACGTCATCCATTCCCTGGCCACTGCCCTGGAAGCAACCGGATCAGCCCGTCGCGCCCGCCGCCTGTTCGGTGAGGCCTTTGAACTCGAGCCGGAAGATCCGGATATTATCGCGGATTACGAACGCACTCACCGCCCCTGAGCCGGTGGAAAATTGAGATTGCGCTCCCGCCCCGGGTGTGCAAGTTCATCGCGCTCGGCGAGTTTGACCCTTCAAGAGGACTTCGGATATGGCAGCCACGGATCGCGTCGCGATTATCACCGGCGGAGCGAATGGTATCGGAAAAGCGTGTGCACGCCGCCTCAGCGAGGATGGCTGCAATGTCGTTATCGCCGATACGGACAGCGCGTCAGGCCACGCACTCGCGGAGGAGCTTGGTGCCGACAAGGGCAAGGCTCTGTTTGTCCAGTGTGATGTCTCCGACCGCCTGGCAGTGAACAATCTTCTCTCGGAAACACGGTCCAGCTTCGAGCGTCTCGACATCCTTGTGAACAATGCCGGCATCGTCGCCGGGGGCGATATTCTCACCCTGTCCGAGGCCGATTTTGACAAGGTGATGGGTGTTAACCTGAAAGGGGCCTTCCTCGTGGCCCGCGAGGCCGCCCGCCAGATGGTTGACCAGATCGAGGCTGATGAGGAGCGCGCTGACGATGTGCGTCGTCGCTATGCGATCATCAACATGTCATCGGTCAATGCCGTCATGGCGATCCCGGACCAGCTGGCCTATTGCGCCACCAAGGGTGCGATGGCCCAGATGACCAAGTCGATGGCGCTGGCGCTGGCCAAATACGGCATCCGCGTCAACGCAATCGGGCCCGGCAGCATCAATACTGACGTGCTCAAGGCGGTGAATGACAATCCCGAGGCCATGGACAAGATCATGTCTCGCACGCCGCTGGGCCGGATCGGCGACCCGGATGAGATCGCTTCGATCGCCTCGTTCCTGGCGTCACGCGATGCCAGCTACATGACCGGCACCACGCTCTATGCTGATGGTGGTCGCATGGCGATGAACTATACCGTGCCGAAAGACTGAGCGGACAAGAGACCGACACAAAAAAGGCCGCCCACCGGGCGGCCTTCTTGTTTGTCGTTGCGATCGTCTAGTCGTCGCTGGACGTTGAGCCGCCAAAAAGCGTTTCCAGATTGATCTCGCCGGTCGCGAGGTCGTCCTTCTCCGGCTTTTCCAGTTCCTCGGCCATCTTGAGCGTATCGGCCAGCAACTCCGGATTTTCCTCTTCGATCTTCTTGCGACGACCCGAGGCTTTCTTCACCTGATCGTCGAGATCGATCTGTGTGCACAGGCCGAGGGAGACCGGATCGGTCGGTTTGATGTTGGCCGCATTCCAGTGACTGCGTTCGCGGACGGCCTGGATCGTCGTCTTGGTCGTACCGATCAGCTTGGAGATCTGGGCGTCTGCCAGCTCCGGGTGGTTGCGAACCAGCCAGGCGATCGCATCAGGACGGTTCTGTCGACGCGAAAGTGGCGTGTACCGGGGACCACGGCGCTTGGCCGGCTGGTGCAGATCGGCATATTTCGGCTTGACCACCGACATGCGGTAATCGGATTTATCTTCTGCCTTGGCGATCTCTTCGCGCGTCAGCTGGCCGTTGGAAATCGGGTCAGCACCACGAACGCCGGCCGCGACGTCACCGTCAGCGATACCTTTGACTTCAAGCGGGTGCAGGCCACAGAAATCAGCGATCTGATCAAAGGTCAGGGACGTATTGTCGACGAGCCACACCGCCGTGGCTTTCGGCATCAGAATTTCAGTCATGCCAGTTTTGCTCCCTGGAAAATAAAAAAAGCCCGACGCGGCGGCCGGGCTTGGGCTTCCGACGCTTCACCAGGAGCGAGCTCCAGCAAAGCGATTTGCATCCCATATAGCCCAGCTCGTAGATGCTGCAAAGCACTTCACTGAATACATTATCACGGAATTAGCAGGATCTTTCCGGAATGCTGCCCGCCATCAAGGCGTTCGTGTGCCGTTCGCACATCATCAAGGTCAAAACGGCTGTCGATTACAGTGGTCAGCTTGCCCGCTTCGATCCACGGCCAGACATGCTTGTGTATCGCAGTGGCCAGACGCGCCTTCTCGGTGTCAGGACGCGCGCGCAGAGTAGACCCCGTCAGGGTCAGGCGTTTGAGCATGACGAGCATCAGGTCCAGCTCACAGCGGCTGCCCTGAAGGAAAGCGATCGAAACCATTCGACCGCCTGGATTCATGATGTTGATGTTCTTTTGAACATAGGCACCGCCGACCATGTCGAGCACAACATCCACGCCGCCGGCCTCCTTGCAGACCGTCTCATAGTCCTCTTCGCGATAATTGATGGCGATGTCCGCGCCAAGCTGGCGACAAAGATCGCACTTCTCTGCCGTGCCAGCGGTGGCAATAACCCGCGCGCCGTGTGCCTTGGCCATCTGGATCGCCGTTGTGCCAATACCGCTTGTCCCGCCGTGAACCAGAAACGTCTCCCCGGGCCGGAGTGCGCCGCTTTCGAACACATTCGTCCAGACAGTAAAAACGGTTTCGGGCAGGCCCGCCGCCTCTTCCAGCGTCAATCCGTCCGGCTTGGGGAGACAGGCCCCCGCCTTGGCGATGACAAAGTCGGAATAACCCCCGCCCGACACCAGGGCACAGACCTCATCTCCGACGGCAAAACCACTTACCCCGGAACCCAGTTCCGCCACCGCGCCGGCGACTTCAAGCCCCAGACCCGGCTGGGCGCCCCTGGGCGCAGGATAGAATCCCAGACGCTCGATCTGGTCCGGACGGTTGATACCGCATGCTGCCGCGCGGATGAGAATTTCATCCGCTTGCAGGGCCGGAATCGGGCCTTCCTCAACGGTCAAAACCTCTGGCCCACCAGCGGGTTGAGCCAAAACGATCCGGTGTGTGCGGTTGTGTGGCATGGGACTTTTCTCCGGAAAGCGCTATGGTTGCTGGATGGCAATGAAGGAGGTGTCAGATGTTCCATGATGATGAAGCCAGTACAAGCACCAAGGATGACAACACCATTCGTCCCGGCGAAGACTTGAGCGGTTTCTCGCTGGATGGACTGGCTGAACGACGTCGTCTGCTCGAAGCGGAAATTCGGCGTATCGACGAAATAACTGACAAAAAGAAGGCCGGAATCGACGCCGCGGAGGCCGTTTTCAAGATTTAGTCAAGGTTTTGGGGGATTCTGGCTTTTGCCTTGCATCGATTCGTGTAAGGCAGGACGGACAGATGGACGCGTAATGACGGATGCACCAACACTTTTCCCCGCCGGAGGGGGCGCAACGAGCCGAAGCCGCGATTTCGCGGCCTCGGAAATGTTCCAGAAGCTATTCAGCGAGGGCATGGACCTCGTGGAAGAGACCGCGAGTTATCTCGACGGACCTGGACGAGATGATTCCAAGGCGCTCGACCGCGCGGGTGCACTTTCCTACGCAACCGAAAGCATGAAGCTGACGACCCGCCTCATGCAGGCGGCGTCCTGGCTCCTCGCCCAGCGCGCAGTCGCTGAAGGTGAAATGAAGCCGGACGATGTCATGGACAATAAATACCGTCTCGGTTTTGACCGTCCGACCGACGACCTGTGGCCGGAAGGCGAAACACCGCCGCAAGTCCTGGCCGCGCTTGTCTCGCGCTCCCGCGCGCTCTACGCCCGCCTGAAGCGCCTGGACGACAATCTCTATTCTGAAGAAGCTCCCGAAGAAGACGCCAATCCGGTTGCCGACCAGATGGCCATGCTGCGCGGCGCTTTCAGCGAGAGCTAGAAGAGTTCCACCTCGAGGCCGCCGTCATCGGCCTCGTCTTCCCACAGATCCACATCCTCATCTGCATCCGTCTTGGCGGATGTGTTTGACGTGTCGCGTGCGACATCCTGGAGGAAGGAGTCGATCGCCTGCTGCAGCGCTTCGACAAAGCTTCCGAGTTCGTCCGACAGCTTGTCGGTCTGCACTGCGACATCGCTGGACGAGGCCACAGCGCTCGACAGGTTGGACATGTGCTCTCGTGCGTTCTCCGCGCCCGTGGCGACCGAACCGGAATTGGTCTCGATCGAATCGCTCGCGCGCGCCTGATCCGCAACCGCTTCAGAGACAGCTGCCACAAACTCACTGGAGGTCGCGCTCAGCGCCTCGATCCGCTCCATCGCGCCGGCGACATGACTGACAGCGTCGGTCAGATGGGAAATCTGGTCATGAATGGACGTTGTGGCCTGGGCCGTCTGCTCTGACAGTGCCTTGACCTCACCGGCGACCACGGCAAATCCGCGACCACTCTCGCCGGCACGCGCCGCTTCGATCGTGGCGTTCAACGCCAGCAGATTGGTCCGCCCCGAGATCTCGGCAATCAGATGCGCGCTCTCGCTGATCTGAGTGGCCGCGGATCGCAGTGCCTGCACCTGGGAACCGGCCTCCTGGACTTGCCCGGTGACAGAGGCTGACGCCTCTTCTGATTCCCGGGTCTGGCCACGCACCCGCTCAATCGCGTTGGCCAGATCGCCAACGGCTTGTTGCAGCGTAGTGATGTCTTCGGCAGCGGAGACAAAACTGTGACTGACCTCGCTCGCCCGATCGCTGGCGGTTGATGTCTGCCCGGACAGGTCAACCGAAGCGTCTCGCATGGCAGTTGCGACCGAGGTTACCTCGGAGAGCTGCCCCGCGATATCATGGCGGAATTTCTCGATACGGCTTTCGAGCTGGCGGTGACGCTCGATCTGGGAATCCAGCTTCACGCGTTCTTTCTCTATGAAACTCTCTTTCTGTTTCTCGCCAAAATGGAAGTCGATCGCGGCCCGGGCCATATCCCCGAGTTCCTCGCTCACTTCCATGTCTTTCAGGCGCTCAATACCCTCGGCATTATTGATATCCTTGATCGCGACCGAGATTTCCTTGAGCGGGTTGGAGATGGAACGCGACACATAGACACCTGCCAGTACGACTCCAAGCAGGGTCATACAGGACATCAGGATCACGAAACGGGTCTGCTCGGTGCTGGCGAGCTCGTTTGCGACGCGGGTTCGTGCCACCAGCTCCGCCTGAAGGGCGCCCTGCTCGGCCAGGCTTTGCTGTATATCGGCGAGCTCGTTGCGAAGGGCCGTGATGGTTTCCAGCCGCAGGGCAGTCTGCTCGCTCAATTGCCGGAACAGACCTCGATAACTTGCCAGGGTCTCAAGCCAGAAGCGACGCTGGGCTGGCGGCAGATCCGCCACCTCGAGCCGGGCAAGCAGAAGGGCGGCGTGCTGGTTCACCTGGACGAGGTATCGGGTGTCCCCGCGCAGCAGGAAATCCGTTTCGCTGCGCCGCATACGCAAAAGCTCGACCAAGAACGGCGCGCCCTGCTCGGTCTCAAGCGTACTGAACTCAGCCTCAAGC
>CBFHQE010000086.1:0-13438 GCA_965657935.1 Maricaulis sp.
GCCTCGAAAATTTCCGCATCAGTGCCAATCGAGGACCGGCGATCATGGCCTATGTCCGCGAAGGCCTTGGGATCACGCCCCTAACCCACGACTTCGCCGGGCTCTACCCCGAACTCGAGGTGGTCTTGCCCGACCAGCTCAAACCTCTCGATGTCCCGGTCTGGCTGGTCACCCACCAGGAACTCAAAACCAGTCGCCGCATCCGGCTGGTGTTTGACCTGCTGGCGGAGGAGCTCACTGCCATTCTTAGGGCCAGCTCACCGCCATAAAAAACGGGCGATCCCGCCTGGAACCGCCCGTCTTGAAACCTGTAAAGGTCGCTGAGAATTAACGCTTGGAGAACTGGAAGGAACGACGGGCTTTCGCTCTACCGTACTTCTTACGTTCAACAACGCGGCTGTCGCGCGTGATAAAGCCATTGGCTTTGAGAACCGGACGCAGGCCCGGCTCGAAATAGGTCAGTGCCTTGGAGATACCGTGGCGAACCGCACCGGCCTGGCCAGAAAGGCCACCGCCCTTGACGGTCGCGATGATGTCAAACTCGTTGACACGTTCAGCGGTTTCCAGCGGTTGCTGGAGCAGCATGCGCAGGACCGGGCGTGCAAAATACTGTTCCTGGTCGCGACCGTTTACAGTGATCTTGCCATTGCCGCGCTTGATCCAGACACGAGCAACGGCGTTCTTGCGCTTGCCGGTGGCATAGGCGCGGCCATGTTCGTCGATCTGCGGTTCGGTCGGAGTCGTGCTGACTTCAACGGCGTCATCGCCGGCTTCGGAGATAACGTCTTTCAGGTCCTCAAGGGAGCGTGCTTCATCAGCCATGATCAGCCTCGTGCGTTCTTGGAGTTCATGGATTTGAAATCGATCACTTCCGGCTGCTGAGCCTCGTGTTTGTGATCGGTGCCAGCGAAAACGCGCAGTTTGGAAAACTGCTTGCGAGCCAGCGGGCTTTCTTTCGGCAGCATGCGCTTGACCGCAGCTTCCAGGACGCGCTCCGGGAAACGACCGTCCAGCAGTTTCGCCGGGCTGGTTTCCTTGATGCCGCCCGGGTGACCGGTGTGGCGGTAGTAGCGCTTGTCGTCACGCTTATTGCCGGTGAAGACAACTTTTTCAGCGTTGATGACGACGACGTGGTCGCCCGTATCAACATGCGGGGTGAAGTCCGGACGGTGCTTGCCGCGAAGACGCATGGCAATGAAAGACGCCAGGCGGCCAACAACAGCGCCTTCTGCATCGATCACAATCCACTTGTTTTCGACTTCCGCCGGTTTTGCGGAGTAGGTTTTCATTTCAATCCTGCCTCAGATTTAGAGCCATGGTGCGAATTCGAGCGCGCGATGTACGTGCGAATGACTCAAGCGTCAAGCACCCATCGCAAAAAGCGTTGTTTTAATTACACCTAGCAATGCGGTTATATATTACCGCATATTTGGGCGCGGTCACACACACGTCGCAAACTCATTGTATTTGCTACACAATTCCAACCTTCCCGGAGCCCGTCATGTCCCTGTCCCGTCGCCACTTTCTGCAGCAGGCCGCTGCGACGTCAATCGCCTTTTCCGGGCTGGCGGCGTGTCAGACTTCTCGAGGCGCCCAGCCCCTGCCACTGGACAATCTGGAGCAGGACTATCTCAACATGATCAATCCGCATGGTCCGCTGCGCCGGGACCCGGCCGGGCTGTTCGACCTTCCGGACGGATTTTCCTATCGCGTCCTGTCGACAATGGGCGAGGAAATGTCAGACGGACTGCTCGCAGCGGGTGATTTTGATGGGATGGGGTGTTTTTCCCGCCCGGATGGTCTGGTCACGCTCGTTCGCAATCACGAGCTTCGCCAGAACGAGTACGCAAAGTCTGCGTTCGGGGCAGACGCCGCTCGACTGGATCGCATCGATCGATCACGGATCTGGGACTGGACCGAGGACGACCGTCCGCATCTGGGTGGCACCAGTCATCTGATCGTCAATCCACACACCCTGGAGGTGGAACGCAGTTTCATGTCGCTGGCGGGCACTAATAACAACTGCGCGGGCGGGATCACCCCCTGGGGCAGCTGGATCACGTGCGAAGAGACCGAAATGAATGCAGGCCCGGAGGCGCGTGTCGAACACGGCTATAACTTTGAAGTCCCGTCCTCTGCCACGGGGCTGATCCGGCCCGTCCCGCTCAAGGCCATGGGCCGCTTCCGTCACGAGGCGGTTGCCGTCGATCCGGCCAGCGGCATTGTTTTCCAGACCGAAGATCAACGCGGCACCTCCCTCTTCTATCGTTATCTGCCAGACGTGCCCGGTGAACTGGTCCGAGGCGGACGTTTGCAGGCACTTGCTGTCAGGGGCCAACCAGGAGCGGATCTTCGCAATTGGGATGTGCAGAACCTGGCCCAGGGCGGCACGGTCCAGGTCGACTGGGTTGACCTGGACAATGTCGAGGCTCCTGAAGCTGATCTCGCCGAACGGGGCCATGCCGCTGGCGCCGCTCGCTTTACACGAGGCGAAGGCCTGTGGTGGGGCAATGGCGAGTGTTACTTCACCTGTACTGATGGCGGTCCGGCGCGCATCGGCCAGATCTGGCGTTACCGCCCCAGCCGTTTCGAGGGCCGGCCGGAAGAAGCAAGAGAGCCAGGTGAACTCACGCTATTCCTGGAAAGCACTGATGATCGCATCATGGAATATTGTGACAATATCTGTGTCGCGCCTTGGGGTGACCTTATTGTGGTGGAAGACAGCGACAAAGATCAGTACATCCGCGGCGTGACGCCGTCCGGCGAGGTGTATACGATCGGTCGAAATGCCGACACCGGCCCCGATGGCGAAAAAAGTGAGATTACCGGACCATGTTTCAGTCCCGACGGTTTGACCCTGTTCTTCAACGTTCAACAAAATCCGGGACGGACTTTCGCCGTCCGCGGTCCTTGGCGCGTTCAAGCCTGATTGCCTGCTCGCTGCTGGCCCTGGCGGCTTGCGGCGAAATCGAGGAACCGGATCCAGCTCCCGATGTTGCCGTCAACTTCGAACGCGAAGTCCTTGTCACAGCAGCTTTCCAGAGCCGCGATGAAGACGCTGCGGATCTGGTCTTCCTGCCCAATCTGGAAACGCCATCCCTGGGTGCCATCATCGGCGCGCCGCGATCAGGCGGCCTTGATGTCTATGATGCGGACGGTGCAGTTCGCACGATGCATGCCGGACCAAGCCTTTCTTCGCTTGCCGCAGCTCCAAACTTTCAGCTGCGCGGCGAGCGTCTTCCACTGGTCTTTGGATCCGCCAGCGATGCATCCGCTCTTCACGGTTTTGTCGTCACCATGGCCGACTTCCGGGTTTTTGAACTCCCACTCGGCGATTTCACGCCGCAGGATGGCGTCGCCGGGCTTTGCATGCTGGAGGAAGGCATTGGCTATATAGATCTGGTTGTGCTGGGTACCGGCGCGAGCGCAGAAATCGTTCGCATCCAGGATGATGGCGCCGAGCTGCTCAGTGTCTCTCAACGACAGAGCCTGACCCTGGACGCACCGGCGCGCGAATGCACAGCGATTGACAATGCGATCTTTACGCTCAGCCCGGCGAGCGGTGTGACCCGCATGCTCGAAGATGGCTCCATAGATGCGACACTTCAGATCGCCGCGACCGGTATTGCCTCCGGCGAGTTCAATGGCTCCAACCTCATCGTTCTGACCAATAGCGCCAGCCGCGAGCTGCATACCTATCACGCCGCCGATCTTGAACGTGCCGCCGAGGTGACGGTCGTGGACGGTCTGAGCACCCCGGGCATCGAAGAACCTGCCGCGATCGACATAACCCCTCTGACCTATGGCTACACGGCCTATTCAGACGGCATGGTCGGTGTGTTTGACCGGTCGGACAACCGCGTGAAGGTCATCTCTCGCGAAGCCTTTATCCGCGCCTATTTCACCGTCGAATAGGCAACCGTCTCAAATCGATCTGCGGGCGGTCCAGGCGGCCGCCCCGCAGGCGATGAAAAGAACGACTGCGCCACCCTGGTGCAAAAGGCTGAGTGACAGCGGCGCCACGGCCAGCAGAGTCGCGATACCCAAGGCCACCTGGGCCAGGACCAGCGCGGGCAGAATGACCATGAACGGTTTGAGCGACACGCGCGGCTCCCGTAAAATCAGCCAGATTGTCACGCCCGTCAGGATGACCACCAGATAAGCCAGCCAGCGATGTTGAAGCTGCACAGCCGCGCGGCTTTCGAATACCGCCTGGAAAAATGGAAGGCCCCGGTCACTGAACGCGTCCTGCAAATAATCGGCTGGCACAAGCTGGCCGCTCATCAGCGGCCAGGTATTGTGCACTACGCCCGCATCAATCCCGGCCACAAATGCACCGGCCATGATTTGCACAAAGACCAGCCCCCAGAAAAACAGGAACCAGCGCGTTTGGGTGCCGGCGCGCACGGGCGGCGCCCCGTATCGGGCCTCAAGTGCACACCAGACTGTTGCGCCGAGCAGGACAAAGGCCATACCCAGATGCGTCGCCAGGCGATACTGGCTGACATCCAGCCGGTCGACGAGCCCTGACGCCACCATCCACCAGCCGATCGCCCCCTGAAGACCACCCAGAACCAGAAGACCGAGCAGGCGCGGCTTAAGCCGCGCAGTTAGATCTCCGCGCAGCCAGAAGACCAGTAACGGCACCGCAAAAGCCAATCCGATCAGACGTCCCAGCTGGCGATGCCCCCACTCCCACCAGAAGATGAACTGGAACTCTTCCAGCGTCATTCCTCGATTGACTTCCTGGTATTCAGTCGTGGAACGATAAAGCCGTAGGGCGTCTTCCCAGTCCGCGTTCGACAGCGGCGGGATGGCACCGGTGATCGGCTTCCATTCCGTGATTGAAAGACCACTATCGGTCAGGCGCGTTGCACCGCCGACAATGATCATGGCGCAGATCATCAACGCGACGATGAACAGCCAGGTCGCGACCAAGGGTGGGGTGTGGGAACGATAGCTCATGACAACTCCTGTTGATGCCGTAGCTATCGCATCCCTGCGCAAGCGCAAGCGCCCGGGGCGTGAAATCATGTCGCAGGCTGAATTCGAGCTCGCCCTAGCACATCACTCGCGCCATGATGGTGAAAAGCGATGAGGTCGAAAATGAGCTCCACGGAACAGACGGTTTTGATCATCGGCGCCGGCCAGGCAGGCGGTCAGTGCGCGCTCAGCCTGCGCCGCAACGGGTTTGACGGTAAAATCCTCATGATTGGGGATGAACCGCACCCGCCCTATCAGCGTCCACCGCTGTCCAAGGCCTACCTGTCAGGCGAAATCGGTGAAGACCGTCTCTGGGTCCAGACGCCGCAAGCCTGGCACGAACAGAAGGTCGAGATGCGAACCGGCCTGCGCGCCACTGCGATCAATCGCGAGGAGCAGATCGTGGCTTTTGCAGACGGCTCCAGCCATTCCTACGATCATCTGGTCTTTGCCACCGGCTCACGTGTTCGCGCGCTTCCGGTCGACGGCAGCAGTCTAAACGGCGTCCGCTATCTGCGAAATATCGCAGATGTCGACTCGCTTAAATCCGATGTGCGGCCCGGCCGTCGAATTGCGATCATTGGTGGCGGTTATATCGGGCTTGAAGCCGCATCTGTTGCCAGTAAACTGGGGGCCAATGCGGTCGTCATCGAAGCCATGCCACGCCTGCTGGCCCGGGTCGCCCCGGAAGAACTATCAGCCTTCTATCTCGACGCCCACAATCGCCGCGGCGTTGACGTGCATCTGGACAGCCAGGTCAGCAGGCTGATTGGCGTTGACGGTCGCGTCTCCGCCGTAGAGCTCTCCAATGGCAACCGGATCGAATGCGACAGCGTCCTTGTCGGTATCGGCGTCCTGCCCAATGTAGAGCTTGCAGCGGAAATCGGCGTTGAGTGCGATAACGGCATTCTGGTAGATGAAAGCGGCACCAGTTCAATCCCCGACATCTATGCGATCGGAGATTGCTGCAACCAGCACAACTGGCTTTCTAGAACTCGCATGCGCCTGGAATCGGTGCCCAACGCGCTGGAGCAAGGCAAGCTGGTCGCGGCCACGATCTGCGGCTCACCCCCTCCCAAACGTGAGGTGCCCTGGTTCTGGTCGGATCAATTTGATCTGAAACTACAGACAGCCGGGCTGCTTGGCGGCGCAGACACACGCATTGTCCGGCGCAGTGACAATCAGGACCAGATTGCGATCTTTCACCTGCGCGAAGGCGTTCTGATCGCCGCGGACTGTGTAAATGACCCGCAAAGTTTCATGGCATCAAAGATGATGATCATGAAGGAAGCCAAGCCCGATCAGGCTGATCTGGCCGATACCCAGATCATGATGAAGGACATCATGAAGGCGGCTCGATAAATCGGGAAAAATGGTCGGAGCGGCGAGATTCGAACTCGCGACCCCTCGCCCCCCAGGCGAGTGCGCTACCGGGCTGCGCCACGCTCCGACTTGTTCTCATGGCAGGTCGCCACGACGGGGACGCCGTTATAGGCACAGGCCGAAAACGGGGCAACACCCCATTCAGCGATTTTCAGATCTTGGGATTGAGGGCGGACTTCAGTTTGGCCCGCGCGCCCTCCAATTCCTGGATCACGTCCTTGATCTCACGATTGGAGCGATCACTCGGTGTGCCCTTGGGGATCGGGTCCTGTCTGGCCTCCACATCGGCGGTGTCGACCGCCCTTGCGATTTCCCGATTGGGATTTTTGCCAAGCTCGACAATCGACGCAACGCCATTGTCCTTGATGAACTTCTTGGCGCCCTTGATGGTAAAGCCTTCCGAATACAGCAAGTGCTTGATCCCGCGCAGCAAAGCAAGATCCTGCGGTCGGTAGAACCGCCGCCCTCCCGCACGTTTCAGCGGGCTGATCTGGGCAAATTTACTTTCCCAGAAACGTAGAACATGAGCCGGGACATCAAGCTCCTCAGCGGCTTCACTGATGGTGCGAAAGGCGTCCG
This sequence comes from Maricaulis sp., assembly GCA_965657935.1. GTDB lineage: Bacteria > Pseudomonadota > Alphaproteobacteria > Caulobacterales > Maricaulaceae > Maricaulis. The sequence continues at coordinate 6,946 of CBFHQE010000086.1, forward strand.
GTGATTTTTCCAAGACCGACATGCGTTTATCGCGTCAGTCTTCGACCCCGTTTACAAGGTCTAGTCCTTGGACAGAGCCGAATCGACGCGCTCCTTCAGAACGTGCGATGGCTTGAATACCAGCACGCGACGAGCTTCAATCGGAACTTCTACTCCTGTCTTGGGATTACGCCCTACACGTCCACGTTTGTCCCGCAGGAGAAAGGATCCGAAAGACGACAGTTTAACAGATTCGCCATTCGCCAGCGTATCGGACACCATGCCCAATACAGCCTGTACAAGATCCGCAGATTCCTGGCGGGAAAGACCGACTTCCCGGTATACCGCCTCGGCCAGATCTGCACGCGTAAGAGTTTTATCCGACATAGCAATCCCCAGACAGATGCGCATAGGCTAAGCCCCCGAATAGGGTTGCGTCAACGCTCTGGGCGAGAAAAAGATCAAGAAAATCCGGAATTTCGCGAATTTAGTATCGCGCGAGAGCCGCGCCCCAGGTGAAACCGCCACCCAGAGCCTCCATCAACAGAAGGTCTCCGCGCTTGATCCGGCCATCCTGAATCGCGCGATCCAGTGCCAGCGGAACAGACGCGGCCGAGGTATTGCCGTGATCTGCGACTGTGGAAATAACTTTTTCCGTCGGGATCGACAATTTACGGGCAACGCCTTCGAGAATTCGCTGATTGGCCTGGTGCGGCACAAACCAGTCGACATCCGCGATATCCACCCCTGCCCGGCCGGCAATCGTGGTCATGGACTCAGCAATATTGGTCACCGCATGGCGAAAGACCTGGTTACCCACCATGCGCAGATGGCCGACCGACTGGGTGGAGGACGGGCCGCCATCAACATGAAGAAGATCTTTGAAACGTCCATCCGAGCGCAGATAGCTGGCCATGATGCCGGCATCATCCTCGCTGGTCTTTTCTTCACTGCTCAAAACGATGGCGCCAGCACCGTCGCCGAACAGGACGCACGTGGTGCGATCGGTCCAGTCAACAATGCGCGACATGGTCTCGGCGCCGACAACGAGCGCGTTTTTCGCCTGGCCGCGCGCGATGAAGTTGTCCGCAATGGACACGGCATAGACAAAACCCGTGCAGACCGCCTGTACATCAAAGGCCGCGCCCTGGGTGATACCCAGGCGCGCCTGCAGAACAGTCGCAGTGGACGGAAACGTGAAATCCGGCGTCGTCGTCGCCATGATGATCAGGTCGATGTCGGAGACATCGAGGCCGGCATGCTCAAGGGCCTTGCGAGACGCGGCTTCGGCCAGATCGGATGTGGTTTCACCCTCACCGGCAATATGACGCTGGCGGATTCCCGTGCGATCGCGGATCCATTGGTCGCTGGTATCGACCATCGAGGACATTTCCTCATTGGTCAGGACGCGTGCGGGCAGAAAAGACCCGACGCCGGCGATCCGCGAGATACGCTCAATCATTACTCAGCCACTTTTTCCTGCTCGTCGAAGTCCATGAACCTGTCGAGCATGCGCCGCAATTCCGGCATGAAATTGCTCTGTGCCATCGCGTAACCCAGGCCCAGCGCAGACGCGAAACCTTCACCATCTGCACCACCATGGCTCTTCACGACGATTCCCTTGAGACCAAGCAGAACGCCACCATTGATGTATCGGGGGTCCATGCGCTGACGCAGTCTATCCAGAGCGCCCAGCGACAGCAGGCCGGCGGCGAGTTTGGCGAGCAAGGAACTTGTCAGCGCCTCGCGCACCCAGCCTGCGACCAGGCGTGCCGTACCCTCGGCCGTTTTCAGGGCAATATTGCCTGTAAAGCCGTCGGTCACGACTACATCAATATTGCCGGCACTGATGTCATTGCCCTCGATGAAACCCTGATAATCCAGCTCGAGGCCGGAATTGCGGATCAAACCATCGGCTTCGCGAACCGTATCATTGCCCTTGAGCTCTTCCTGACCAACATTGAGCAGGCCGACCTTGGGCTTGGTTTCACCAAACACCGCCCGGTGGAAGGCTTCCCCCATGATTGCAAACTCAACCAGCTGCGTCGCGCCGCACTGAACGTTGGCGCCGACATCCAGAACAACCGTATGGCCTTTCGGCGTCGGCCAGTTCGCCGAAATCGCCGGTCGATGCACGCCCTTTTTCATGCGCAGGATGACTTTGGAAATCGCCATCAGTGCACCGGTATTTCCGGACGACACAATGGCATCGGCCTCACCCGATTTCACGGATTGGACCGCATTCCACATCGAGGAGCCACGCGCCCGGCGAACCGCTTCGCTTGGCTTGTCGGTCATCTGAACCTGGCTGTCGGAATGACGCAGTTCGCAAACAGCCGCGACTGCCGGGTATTCATCCAGCAGCGGCTGCAAGTCCGCCTGATCACCATGGAGAAGATATTTCGTATGCCGGTCCGGCCAGCGCTTGAGCGCCTGTCCGATACCTTCAACGACCGCGCGTGGGCCCAGATCGCCCCCCATCGCGTCTACCGAAATCGTAGGAATGCCAGTCATGCAGGAAGGTCGCGCCCCTTACGACGGCCCAGGCCGCCAAATTCCAGCGGAACTTATCGGACCGCCGGGCAGATGCAAGGCGGGAAAACGGTCACCCCGGCGAGGAGAAATCCGGAGCCGGACCTTCCGCAAGCGTCAACGCCCCTTGTGCATCAAGCTTTTCAGCACTCGCCCGCACGTAGTTCGAGAGTTCGCGTGACGCTGAATTTACCTCATCAGACGCAAAAATATTGCGAGCGATCGCGAGCTCCAACACGCCAGGCGCCTCATCCTTGAGCGCCTCGGCGTAAACATTGGCACGGCCATAGAAGCCCTCGGCCATGAACCTTATTTTCTTGCCCACGCCGGAATCTCCCACGCCCATCTCGCGCATGCCCGCATCAAAATCATCGAACATGGTGTCAAACAGGGCCTGGGAAAGCTTGCGATGCGCTTCATCAGGGCTGGCTTGCAGCACCCGAATGACCAAGGCGGTGTGCAACACAACCATCTCGAACCGGCCTTCGAGCGTGTCTGGTACGCGGTCTTCGCCATATAGCGCAGGCTGCCTGGCAGCGGCGAGCACGTGTTCGTACAACGCCCTGGCCAACTGTTTTTCCGGTCGCGACTTGAACAATCCGAACAACATGTAATCGGCGCTCCTCAATCTTTGTACTTGAGGCTAAGCTCGCACAAGGGTAGGTCAATACCGCAAGTACAGGCCGGGCAGCCCCCGGAGGAGTGAATTCATGCATCGCAGTGTCCGTCTTTCTGCCATTCTTATTGCCTGCACGCTTGGCGTCGCAGCGTGTAATCCCACGCTTCGTGCGCACGGGCACCGCTATGGAATTGATGAAGAGCCGGAAGTGGTTGTTGCCGAAGACACGCAGCAGACTGTCCTGCAGCGCTTCGGAAACCCGTCCACACGCGGCACGTTCGCGGCAAACACCTGGTACTACATCTCTGCTACACGCGAGTCTCTGGCCTATCTTCGCCCGTCAACACGCGATCGCCGCATCATTGCCATCAGCTTTGATGATTCCGGTGTGGTGTCTGAGGTGAATGAGTACGGTCTCGATGACGGACGCGTCGTAGCCTATTCCTCCACGGAAACACCAACACGTGGCCGCGAGCTTTCCATCCTGGAACAATTGCTGGGCAATGTCGGAACCCTCCCGAACGAACAGTTCGGCGGCGAACAAAACCTGCCGGGCGGCGCTGGCGGTCCACGACGCGATCAGTAGACCTCACAGCTCTTGCGAAACACAGAAAACCCCGGCCACTGGCCGGGGTTTTCTGTTTCGGGCACATTGTTTACGGATCGGGAGATGCTGATGAACTGGGATGCACTTGACTATATCGCGGCCGCCACGCTTTTAGCCGGCGGCGGGCTGGGTTTTTTCCTGGCGGTGCGACATGCGCGTTCCGCATGGCATTATCTAGCGGTTGCTGCTGCAGCAGGCGGCGCAATCCTGCTCATCTGGATACAGCTGGCAGTTGGCCTGGTCGGAAGCGGAGCTCACCCGATCAATCAACTCATGGGGCTGGTTCTGGTGCTCGGCATCGTCGGCGCCATCCTCTCCCGCGCTCGCGCGAGCGGTATGCGCACCACAATGCTCGTGGTGGCGGGCACACAATTGCTGTTTGGCGCACTGGGTTTCATCTTGCTGACGCTCGAGATGTACAGCGATCTCTTTTTGGTCACGACATTCTTCGCCGGGATCTGGACCGCGTCGGCTTTCCTCTTCCACCTGGCTTACCTGAAAGAGCAACGCGCATAAAAAAGCCCCGGCCAGATGACCGGGGCTTTCCATTTCGATCGATCAGAACCGCTTAGCCAGCCAGGAAGGCCAGCAGCAGAAGCGCCACGATATTGGTGATCTTGATCATCGGATTCACAGCCGGACCGGCCGTGTCCTTGTAAGGGTCACCAACGGTATCACCGGTTACCGAGGCCTTGTGCGCTTCGGAACCCTTGCCGCCGTGATTGCCGTCTTCGATATACTTCTTGGCATTATCCCAGGCACCGCCACCGACGGTCATGGAAACAGCGACGAACAGACCGTTGACGATCACACCCAGCAACATCGCGCCAACCGCAGTCAGGGCAGCAGCCTGACCGGCGATGGCGTTGATGGCAAAGTAGAGCACGATCGGCGACAGGACCGGAAGCAAGGACGGAACGATCATTTCACGGATCGCTGCCTTGGTCAGAATATCAACCGCCTTGCCATAATCCGGCTTGGCCTTGAATTCCATGATCCCCGGGATCTCCTTGAACTGACGGCGCACCTCGGCAACAACAGCCGTTGCCGCGCGTCCGACAGCCATCATGGACATGCCACCAAACAGGTAGGGCAGCAGGCCACCAAAGAGCAGGCCGACAATCACGTACGGGTCCTTCAGCGAGAACTCCAGCTCCATATGGAGCAGGTGCTCGATATCTGTGGTGTAGGCGGCGAACAAGACCAGGGCACCCAGACCGGCGGAACCGATCGCATAACCCTTGGTTACAGCCTTGGTCGTATTACCAACAGCATCCAGCGTATCTGTTGTGTTACGTACACTTTCGTCCAGACCGGCCATTTCAGCGATACCGCCCGCATTGTCGGTAACAGGGCCGAAGGCGTCGAGCGCTACAATCAAACCAGCCAGGGCCAGCATTGTTGTCACTGCGATGGCGATACCGAACAGGCCTGCCAGCGAATAGGTCGACAAAATGCCCACGATGATGATCACAGCCGGAAGAGCTGTTGCCTCAAGGGAAACAGCCAGGCCCTGGATCACATTGGTACCGTGACCGGACTCCGATGCCTCGGCGACGGATTTCACCGGGCGGAAGCCCGTTCCGGTGTAGTATTCCGTGACCCAGATAAGCGCAGCCGTTACGACCAGACCGATCAGACCGCACCAGAACAGGCCCATGCCTGTAATCATGATGTCGCCCACCATGCCGATTTCACCCATGCCATTGGGCAGAGCGACGGTATTGACGGCCCACAGGCCACCGATGGACAGGACACCCGCCACGATCAGACCCTTGTAGAGCGCACCCATGACATTGGTGCCGCCACCCAGGCTGACAAAGAACGTGCCGATGATTGACGTTACGATACACACCGCAGCGATTGCCAGCGGATAGATCATCATCGTCGCGCCCAGACCTTCCGTGAAGAAGATCGCGGCGAGAACCATCGTGGCAACGACTGTTACGGCATACGTTTCGAACAAGTCAGCGGCCATGCCGGCACAGTCACCGACATTGTCACCAACATTGTCCGCAATCGTCGCGGCATTGCGCGGATCATCTTCGGGAATGCCGGCTTCGATCTTGCCAACCATGTCGCCACCAACGTCAGCACCTTTGGTGAAGATACCGCCGCCCAGACGAGCAAAGATGGAAATCAAAGACGCACCAAAACCGAGTGCGACCAGCGCATTGATGACAACGCGACTATCCGCTTCCATGCCGAGAAGCTCAGTCAGGATCCAGAAATAGCCGGCGACCCCGAGCAGAGCCAGGCCAGCGACCAACATTCCGGTGATCGCACCGGAGCGGAAGGCAACCGCCAGACCGGCTGCCAGACCCGTGCTTGCGGCTTGGGTCGTGCGCACATTGGCGCGGACCGAAATCAGCATGCCGATAAAGCCTGCAGCACCGGACAGGATAGCCCCCAGTGCAAACCCGATCGCGACCAGAATGCCGAATTGGCTCAGAACCGCGAGCAGGACAAAGACAACTGCCCCGACGATGGCGATAGTGGTGTATTGGCGCTTGAGATAAGCATTTGCGCCTTCTTGGATGGCCGATGCGATTTCTTGCATCTTTTCCGAACCAGCACTCGCACTCATCAGGCGTTGCGTTTGCACAACCCCGTAAATGATGGCGAGAACAGCTGCGGCAATGGCCAGCAAAAGCATGTTCATGGCGTAGAGCCCCGTTATTTTTTCCTCAAACCGGCCTTTATTTTCAACGGGGAAGCCAAACGCGGGAATCGCGCCGACCGTATAAAACTCCCCC
>CBFHQE010000087.1:0-13379 GCA_965657935.1 Maricaulis sp.
TATTTCAGGCGCTTTTTCGTTGATTTCTGCACTCATCTGCTCACTCCCTGTCTTGTTTGAGGCGGTGGAAGAGCGCATGACGCAAACTCAAGTCGACTTGAGGTCAAGCCATGAAAGACCTGGATATCAGCCAGGTGGCGAAACGCACCGGCATCGCCGCATCGAAACTGAGATACTATGAAGAAAAGGGCTTGATCAGCTCCAGCGGACGGCGGGGCCTCAAGCGCATATTCGACCCGAGCATTCTCGAGCGCCTCGCCCTGATCAATCTCGGGCGAACTGCGGGTTTTTCCCTCGATGAAATTGCGGGCATGTTTGGTGCAGACGGCAAGCCGGAAATCAACCGCGCCAGGCTCGTCTCGAAAGCTGAAGAGATCGATGAAATGATCCGGCGCTTGCAGGTGCTGTCGACGGGCTTGCATCACGCAGCGGAATGCAAAGCGCCCAGCCACATGGAGTGCCCGACCTTTCGACGCATCGTCGATCGGGCGGCGTCCGGCCGGTTCGTGCCGGAAAGGGGTTTGCCGGGTTCCCTTTCGCCGTAGAGGCCCGCTCGTCAGGCTGTCAGTCTAGTATTTGCGCAGCGGCGTTTTGCGCTTCACCATTCGCTTGGCCGGTTTTGGTGTCGGGCTCGCGGCTTCGCGGGCCAGGCGAGCGGCCTTGAGCTTGGCTGTAAGGGCGACACGCTCGTCGGTTTCTTCGCGCGTAATCGAACGGGCGACCGCGTTGGTGACCTCTTCGCGTGTTTGTTTTACCGACTTGTCCGAGCCTTCGGTCGAACTCCCGGCGCTGATCTTCACCATGTAGACACCTTCCTTTTCCCAGCACGAACAGAAAAGGCCGGGCTAATGCCCGGCCGTCTCGTTTTCATTTCGAACGGGTGACATCACACCGTCGAAAGCCTGGCTTATGCAAGCTGGACGTTGTCCGCAGCGTTCTTGCCGCTACGCTTGTCCTGAACGACTTCAAAAGTAACCTTTTGTCCTTCATTCAGGGAAGTGATACCCGAGCGCTCAAGCGCAGAAATGTGGACAAACACGTCAGTCGAACCGTCTTCCGGTTGAATGAAGCCAAAGCCTTTGGTGGTATTGAAGAATTTTACGGTACCTGTGGACATGACAAATTCCTTTCAGTCAGTCACGAAGTGAAGGCCCTCCCGGCCGTGTGCCAGAGGATCCTGTTTCTCGATTTTGGAAGGAAAAAGTCGGGGAGCGCGATTTTGGAGCGCGCAAGTCGTATTAGTCAAACCAGATCGATGACGGCTATATAGCCCGTGGTTGCCGGAAATGTAAGCCCCAAGCCGATATTCGCTTGTGCAGGGCCTAAAACCGTGCGTCATCACATGAACTCGACGGGCTGATGTCGACATCCGAGCCCTCTTCCCACACCCGAAGCTTTTGCGTTCAACGCCTAGGGCTCATGCAAAACGCGCCCGAACAGGCTGTGTCGGGCGCGCTTTGATTCGAACTGACCTGCGTCATGCTGTCGAAGGGTATGATCGCGAACGTCTGAGGCCGTTACTCCCACTCGATCGTTCCAGGAGGTTTCGACGTTACGTCATAGACCACCCGGTTGACGCCGCGGACCTCGTTGATGATGCGGGTTGCGGTGCGGGACAGGAAATCGTGTTCGAACGGATAGTAATCCGCCGTCATGCCATCAACCGAGGTCACCGCGCGCAGGGCGAGGACATGGTCATAGGTGCGTTCGTCCCCCATCACGCCCACTGTGCGCACCGGCAGCAAAACCGCAAAGGCCTGCCAGATCTCGTCGTAAAGGCCCGCCTTCTTGATCTCGTCGATATAGATGGTGTCGGCCTTGCGCAGGATGTCGGCCTTTTCCTTGGTAATCTCGCCAGGGATACGAATGGCCAGGCCCGGTCCCGGGAAGGGGTGACGGCCCACGAAGGCTTCCGGCAGACCCAGTTCACGACCCAGGGCACGAACCTCGTCCTTGAAGAGCTCGCGCAGCGGCTCAACCAGGTCCATTTTCATGCGCGCCGGCAGACCGCCCACATTGTGGTGGGACTTGATGGTGACGGACGGGCCACCATCAAAGCTGACACTCTCGATGACGTCAGGATAAAGCGTGCCCTGGGCGAGAAAATCGGCACCGCCGGCCTCTTTCGCCTTGGCATCAAAGACGTCGATGAAGAGCTTGCCGATTGTCTTGCGCTTGACTTCCGGATCATCCACACCTTCCAGCGCATCCAGGAACAACTTCTCCTCGTCCGCATGAATCAGCGGGATGTTGTAGTGCTCCTTGAACAGGGAGACGACCTGGTCGGCCTCGCCCTGGCGCATCAAACCGGTGTCCACGAACACACAGGTCAGCTGATCGCCAATCGCTTCGTGCAACAAAACGGCCACAACCGAACTATCGACACCGCCGGACAGACCACAGATCACCCGCTTGTCGCCAACTTGCGCGCGAACCTTGGCGATGGCTTCATCCTTGAAGCTGGCCATGGACCAGTCTCCGGCAAAACCGGAGATCTTGTGGGTGAAGTTTTCCAACAGTGCTGCACCACGCGGCGTGTGCACCACTTCCGGGTGGAATTGCACACCGTAGAACCTGCGGGCCTCGTCGGCGATGGCGGCGTATGGCGCATTGCCGGACGTCGCGATGATTTCAAACCCGTCCGGAATGGCCGAGACGCGGTCGCCATGGCTCATCCAGACACGTTCCTCATGACCGACACCGCCCAGCCCATCAAACAGCGGACTGTCCGCCTTGATGGTGATATCGGCCCGGCCGAACTCACGCTCGTCGGAAGCTTCGACCGCTCCGCCCAGCTGGGCGCACATGGTCTGTTCGCCGTAACAAATGCCCAGGACCGGAAGACCGCGTGTGAACACGGTCTCGTCAGCGCGCGGGGAATTGTCCCAATGGGTGGAATGCGGCGAACCCGACAGGATGATCGCCTTGGGATCATAGCTGTCGATGAAAGCGGCATTGGCGCGGTTATAGGGATGAACTTCGCAGAAGACGCCGCTTTCGCGCACACGTCGGGCGATCAGCTGGGTGACCTGGCTGCCGAAGTCGATGATGAGGAGTTTTTCGTGGGTTTCAGTCGTCATGGCGAGCCGATAGCGCGAGTCAGTTCGAATTTCCAGTAGGGAATCGCCGCATATCGACATGGCGGATTTGCTCAGATGGTCTAAATTGCTGATCGCAGTCCATTCTCGCCGTCGGAGACTTTCATGCGATCACTCATTGCCGCCCTCGCTGGCCTGTCCGTTCTAGCCGCTTGTTCGCAGCCACAAGCCGAAGAAAATGCGGGCGGCTGGACCATCGTCGAGGCTGAATCGACCCTCACCTTCGACACGGTCAAGAACGGCGACATCGATGAAACGCACGAACTCAGCGGCATATCCGGTTTTTCCGATGCCGATGGTTCGATCCGGATCACACTTGACCTGAACAGCGTCGAGACTTTCATCGACATCCGCAATGAACGCATGCGCGAACACCTCTTCCAGACCTCAGAACACCCTGTTGCCGAGGTGCGCGCGGAATACGACCTGTCAACGCTTGAGGACATGGCCGTCGGTGCATCGCTGGACGTCGGCCTGCCATTTATTCTGACGATGCGCGGGGTCGCTGTGGACTTCAGTGCCGATGTGCGCATCACACGGCTGGACGCTGACCGGGTGCGCGTGCAGAACGCTCAGCCTGTTCAGATTAGTGCCCTCGCCCTGGACCTTATGGACGGTATCGACACGCTGCAGGAACTGGCCGGGCTGGACAGTATTGCGCGACAGGTGCCCGTCAGTTTCGTGATTGAATTTGAGCGTGGCTGAACGTCTCGAAAGGTTTGTCCCCTCCCTCAAAGCGGGTATCACCAATACGGTCAGTCGATAGGTTCAGCGTGAAATCCATAGTCGAACTCCAGGCCCTGCGTGGCCTTGCCGTCATGATGGTCGTCTTTGGTCATGTCCATCAGGCCCAGGAACGTTTCATGGGGCCCGCGCTTTTGGGCGATATGGCCTATGTCGGCTTTGCGGGCGTGGACGTGTTCTTCGTCATTTCCGGATTCATCATTCACTATCTGTACCGGCAGGTGAAAGCTCCGGACGCAAGCTATTTCCTCAAACGGCTAAACCGAATCTATCCACTTTACTGGCTGTACAGCGCCCTGACGCTTTTGGCCTTCATCGTGATGGGCAATAGTTTTGCGGAGATTGATGCTGAACAGGACCTGATTGGCTCCTTCGCCTTGATCCCGATCAATCAGTCGCAACTTCTGCCGATCGGATGGACCTTGGTCCACGAACTCTATTTCTACCTCGTCTACGGGCTGGTCCTGTTCGCACCATCTCGTTGGCGACTGCCCCTTCTTGGCCTTTGGGGCGCCGTCACCATAGCGTCTATATTGTTTGGCCGTGAAGGATGGTCGATGTGGGCAGCCCTTGCGCTCAGCCCGTTCAATCTGCTTTTCCTTGCCGGCGTATTGATGGCTGAGTTTTTCAGCGTCGCGCAGCGCTACAAACTCGTCGGCCTCATGCTCGCTCTGTTCGGTTTCGCACTGGGGTCCTGGTACACCCACCAATATGGCCTGAGCGGCCTCAATGTGCCGACACACAGGATACCAATCTTCGCACCCCTGGCGATCGGAACCGTCTGGGCCACCCTCGCCTACAAGCCGGCAATGCCGGCAATTGTAAGCAAGCTGGGCGATTGGTCCTACTCAATCTACTTGAGCCATTTGCTGGTGATCAGCGCCGTGGCGGTCATTGGCACGCCAATACTCACCGCAATGCCGCTGACCGGGCTAATGGCTTATCTGGCGTTTCTGTCCGCATCGATCATCTTCGGCGCTTTGAGTTTCCGCTTGATCGAGAAACCGCTGCTGAAGATTGGTCGCCGGGTGATCGACAAGGTGTCGGGCCGCTAGCCCTCGCGCTCCAGTACACAGATGTAGAAGCCGTCCGTGTCCGTGCGGCCGGGAGAGAGCTGCAGGGCGCCCAGATCTGTCTCACACGCTTTCAGGCTTTCCTCGGCGCCCGCCGCCAGTCCGCCTGAGGACTGGATCACCTCCAGAGCGGAAACCGGTTTGAACGGCGCGCCCGTGTCAAGAAACGCCTGGACACGATCGCCGTTTTCTTCTGGCAGGACAGAGCAGGTTACATAGACCAGGCGGCCGCCCGGCTTGACGTAACGCTGGGCCTTGTTGAGCACCGTGTCCTGTTCAACCATTCGGCGTTCGAGCGCAGTGGACCGGAGACGCCATTTGGCGTCCGGGCGACGTCTCCAGGTGCCGGTTCCGGTACAGGGGGCGTCGCAGAAAACCACATCCATTGCGTCAACAAATGGCTCCAACACCTCGTTTTCCTTGCCGTCATGGACCTGGACATTACGGGTTCCCGCACGTTTGAGGCGCGGCCAGATCGCACGCAGGCGGCGCCAGTCCAGATCCCAGGCATGCACCTGGCCTGTATTGTTCAGGAGCGCTGAAAGCGCCAATGTCTTGCCACCCGCACCGGCGCAATAATCGAGCATGTTCATGCCCTCTTTCGGCGCCGCCGCGAGGGCTGCGACCTGCGAGCCCAGGTCCTGCACCTCGACCCAGCCCTTGCCATAGGCCGGTATGCTCTCTGCAGCCGCGGATTTGGCCCGCGGATCGCGCAACGGAATACGCAGTCCCAGACGGGTCAGGGGCGATTCGGAAACCGCTTTAATTTTGCTCGACACTTCCTTGAATGCACGTTCAAAATTGGTTTTGACTTCATTCACTCTCAAATCAACTGGAGCCCGTGAGGACAGCAATCTGCCCTCTTCCGCGGCGCTCTCACCGAAGGCCCGCACCAGGCTCTCTTCCAGCCATTCAGGAAAATCGCCGCGCACATGCATGGGAGCATCGGAAATGTCCCGTGCCAGCCCGTCTCGCTCGGCTTCGCTCAACTTCGCCGGCGCATGTTCATCGCCGTCGAAAATCTCGTCCAGCTCGTCCGCGCTCATGCCCCAGACACGACCAACCGTTCCCAGAGCCAGGGCACGCGCGCCCTCGTCCTGCATGGCGTGTGAGACCGAGAGCTTGTGGCGAAGGGCATCAAGCACCAGCCCACCAATCCAGGCCCGGTCACCGGAACCGGCAAAACGGTGCGCCTTGCCCCAGTCACGTACCGCGTCCTTGACCGGCTGGTGCTGGGTCTGAAGGGTTTCCAGAATCTCGATCGCTGCTGCGACACGTCCGCCGTCTCTCATGAGCTTTGTCCTTTATCTTCCCCCTCCAGGGGGAAGTGATTGAGCGAAGCGAAATCGAAGGAGGATTGCCCCTTTCCCCTCGCAAGCTCGGGACTTCCCCCTGAAGGGGAAGATAGAAATTCACGCCGGCCGTGAACCGCCATGGCTGGCTGCCAGCTGGCGACATATGGCCTTCGGGTCGGTCAGGATACGGCGCCCCCTGATGGTGGCCTCGACGTCCTGGTGCGCATCTGTCTGGTCGGCCAGGACCAGGGTCGGCGCGTTTTGATTGTCTTCGTCCAGAAGATCGACAATCGCTGGGCGCGGTCGCTGATAGTCGACGCGGACAATGGTCACCGCATCCGCCCAGTGCGGGTTAAGCAGAAGCGCACCCTCAACCAGGCAGGCGTCCGGGCAGAGGCGCTCCTCGCCCGTTTCTTCATTGACCCAGCTTCCCGTCAGCAGAAAGAGAATATCCTTGCCGGTCTCGATGGGCGGTTGCTCTTGCATCATTGTCCCAGCACCTCCAGGGCGATCACGACCCACATCGCGGCCATCGCGACCAGGCCGAGCGCAAAACAGGTAAAGCGCGAAAGAATGTGGTTTACGCTGATATAGATCGTCGCGTGAACCAGGCGGGTGATCACAAAAAACCAGGCCAGCAATACCAGAAACGGCGCATCGAGCTGCAAGACCAGCGCAGTGAGTACCGCGCCCCAGAACAGGATGGGCGTTTCCCACTGGTTCTGTGCGACATTGGAGACGCGCTGGATCTTCTCAGGCCAGTTGCGTTCACCCAGTTTGAGTTTACGGCCGCGAACCTCGCCGGATGCCATGGCGCTGAAGCGCATGGCGCCCATCATGCCGATGATCACGAAACAAAAGGCCACATAGACAAAAACCGGTGCAAGAAGAGCAGAAGACATCGCTTTAATCCCAAATCGTTGAACGGATACGCGAACGCTAGTCCAGAGCCGTCACAGCCCCCAGATACGTTTCCGTCTGGAGGCCATGCAGGAACACTGTGTCTTAGCTCGTGGTCGGGTAGTTCGGCGCTTCGCGGGTGATTTTCACGTCGTGGACATGGCTCTCGCGAAGACCGGCATTGGTGATGCGGACAAATTGTGCGCGCTCGTGCAGGTCCGGAATGGTGGCTGATCCGGTATACCCCATGGCCGCGCGCAAACCGCCAACCATCTGGTGCAGGATCGGGCCGACCGGGCCCTTGAATGGGACCTGGCCTTCAATACCCTCCGGAACCAGCTTCATGCGCTCGGTATCCTTCTGGAAGTAACGGTCAGCAGAACCGGCTGCCATTGCACCCAGAGAACCCATGCCGCGATAGGATTTGTAGGACCGCCCCTGATAGAGGAAGACCTCGCCCGGCGCTTCCTCGGTACCCGCCAAAAGCGAGCCAACCATGACCGCATGTGCGCCAGCCGCCATGGCCTTGGCCATGTCGCCGGAAAACTTGATACCACCGTCTGCGATAATGAAGGCGTCAGAGCCTTCTGCAGCACGGCGCGCATCCATGATCGCAGTGAGCTGCGGCACACCGACACCGGCAACGATCCGCGTCGTGCAGATGGAGCCCGGCCCGATACCGACCTTCACGCAATCGGCACCGGCATCGATCAGCGCCTTGGCGCCCTCATAGGTCGCGACATTGCCGGCAACCACACGCGCCGCACTGGACGATTTCTTGACTCGGGTGACCTGTTCCAGGACCGATGCGCTCTGCCCATGCGCCGTATCGATCACGACAAGGTCCACACCGGCATCCATCAGCGCCTGGGCACGCTCGAAACCGCTATCGCCAACCGTGGTGGCAGCCGCACAGCGCAAACGCCCCTGGCTGTCCTTGGCCGCATTGGGATGCTTCTCGGCCTTGGACATGTCCTTGACGGTAATGAGACCGATACAACGATCATCCTTGTCGACGACGAGCACGCGTTCAATGCGATGTTCATGCAGCTTGGCCCGCGCTTCGTCCTGGGTCGCGCCCTCGCGCACAGTGACCACATCGCGCGTCATCAGATTGCCGACCTTCTCGTTCGGGTCGTCCGCGAAACGCACATCGCGATTGGTGATGATACCGACCAGCTTGCCGGGCTTGGAATTCGTTGCACCCTCAACCACCGGAATGCCGGAGATGCGATGCTCCGCCATCAGCGCGCGCAGGTCGGCAAGGGTCGCGTCGGGAGAAATCGTGACCGGATTGACCACCATGCCGCTTTCATAGCGCTTCACACGGCGCACTTCCTCGGCCTGTTCAGCAATGGTCAGATTGCGGTGGATCACCGCCATACCGCCTGCCTGGGCCATGGCAATCGCCATGCCGGCCTCGGATACGGTGTCCATGGCGGCGGCGAGCATGGGAATGTTCAGACCAACATCATGGGCGATGCGGGACGACACATTGGCAGTAGCGGGAAGAACTTCGGACGGGCCGGGCTGCAAGAGCACGTCGTCGAAGGTCAGACCTTCACGAATCTCCATCGGAGACCTCCTTCTCTCTTGCGGGGCCGCTATATCAGACACGCGCGGAAGGTCAATCGGAGATGTGCTTGAGAGGGCGCATATCCGCTGCCCGCCACAATTAATCCCAATCCCGGCACAATGCCCTCGCGCTTTCGCCGCAAGCGCCAGCTGTCATGACCCCGTTAGCAATCGTGGGGAATTGCCATGCGCAAACGCAGCAAGCGGCGGGAGGACGTCGCTGAAGTGAACATGACACCCATGCTGGATATCGTGTTCATTCTTCTGATCTTTTTCATCGTCACCGCGACTTTCCTCAATGAGGAAGGCATCGACATGCAACCGCCTCCGGACGAGGCGCCGCCCTGCCCGGAATGCCCGGCGCCGATTGTCGTGCAAGTCACCGAGAACAATCGCATCTATGTCAACGGCGTAATCACGGATACCGACCGTGTCATCTCGGCCGTGAACCGTTTCCGGGCCGAGAGTGCGGGCGCCGCCGTCCTCATCGAAGCCAATAACGAGGCCAGCCATGGCATTATCGTGCGCATCTGGGACGACATGCAGGCCAATGCCGTGCCCGTCTCGCTCAGACGCGCGGAGGAGGAATGATAATCCTCCGCTCCGGGGCGGTGGCTCCGCCGTAGCTTTAGCGAAGGCAGAGTCGGAGGGGCCAAAGGGCGAAGCCTGGAGGAAAGCTCGCTGCGCTCGCCCCCTCGCCTGCACTTCTTTACGGCACTTCCCCGGAGGGGAAGATAACACCCTACCCCTTGAAACCGGTCGCGATCAGGAAAGTCTCCGGACTGCCCGAACGGGATGATGGCGGTTTGAAGTGGCGGACCTTGGCGAAACGGCCCTTCATCTGGTCCAGCAGCTCGCCGGACGTGCCGCCCTGGAAGACCTTGGCCACAAAACTGCCACCCGGCTTGAGGGTCTCGAAGGCAAACTGGGCTGCCATTTCAACCAGCCCGACAATTCGCAGGTGATCCGTGGTCTTGTGGCCGGTCGTCCAGGGCGCGAGGTCTGAAAGCACCAGGTCCGCCGATCCGCCCATTTCTGCCTTCACGATCGCCGGCGCATCATCATCAGTGAAGTCCTTCTGCAGAATGACCGCCCCCTCAATCGGGTCGATTTCGAGCAAATCGATCCCGATAACTTCCGTTGCGCCGTACTTGAGTGCGACTTGTATCCAGCCGCCGGGCGCGGAACCCAGATCGACAATGCGCTGCCCAGGCCGCAGAAACTTGAAACGCTCATCCAGCTCGATGAGCTTGTAGGCGGCTCGGGAGCGATACCCCTCCATCTGCGCCTTTTTCACGTACGGATCGTTCAGCTGGCGATCAAGCCAGCGTGTGGACGACAGCTTGCGGCCGCGCGCAGTTTTCACCCGGGTGCGGAATTGTTTCGCTGCCCGGGCATCTCCGCCCTTGGTGACGGGACCGGACCGGCGACGGCGGCGACCGCCTTCTTCTTCGGAAGGTTCTTCCGGATTGTCGTTATCGTTGTTGTCGTCGCTCACGTCTCGTCTCCGCCGGCCTGCGCAGCGTTTTGCTTGCGACCACCTCTGCGGCGACGTTTAGGACGGCGCATCAGATTGAGCAACATCCCCTCGCGAAGCCCCCGGTCACCAACCCGCAATTTGTCGGCGGGCCACTTCTCGGCAACAGCTTCATAAATCGCGCATCCGGCGAGCACCAGCTCGGCCCGGTCCTCCCCGATCGTCGGTTCCTGGGCCCGCCCCTTGATGTCCAGATCGCGCAAGCGCGTGCAGGCTGCCAGCGCGTCCTCACCGCTCATCCACAAACCGTCCACACAGGACCGGTCGTAACGCTGCAGGCGCAAGTGCACGCCAGCCATGGAGGTCACCGTACCGGACGTGCCGACCAGATGCCCTCGTCCTTCGGAGAACACGGCGCGCATCGAGCGCGCGCCACGCGGCGTCTTGAGCTGTCTGCGCGCATAGTCCTTCATCTCCTCGTACCAGGCTAGGCGATCATCATGGCGTTCGGGAAAACGCTCCGACAGCGTCACCACACCGATCGGCGCAGACGACCAAGACTTCATCGGGGGCCGGCCACCGCTTTCAGGCCCGCCACGGCGGCGCCATTCCGCCAGGTCGACCCAGGACAATTCCGTCGAGCCACCACCGATATCGATGACCAGGGCTGCGTCACGATCGACATCCAGCAGATCGACACAGCCATGAACCGCCAGCCGCGCCTCCTCCTCCGGTGAGATCAGATCAAAGTTAAGCCCGGTCTCCAGGCGCACGCGCTCCAGGAACGCCTCGCCATTGTCGGCGAACCGGCAGGCCTGCGTCGCAATAGCGCGATGTTTGGCAACATTCTGGCGGGCAAGTTTTTCGGCACAGACTTTCAGCGCCTCGACAGCACGCGACATCGCTGCGTCTGACAATTGCCCGGAAGTGGTCAGACCTTCACCCAGCCGCACAACCCTAGAAAATGCATCAACAACCTGAAAATTACTGCCGCTCCTTCGAGCCAGCAGCATTCGGCAATTGTTCGTGCCGAGGTCGATCGCGCCGTACACCGCAGCCGGCGCTCGGCGCCGGTTTCGCTTGCGTCCGGCGGATCCTTTGCCCCCCTCATTGTGGGGCGTTGGCTCCGCCATAATGGTCCTTTCGCCGACAGGTGCGCTGTCGCCTCACCCATCAGGGTAACGGCGGCGCAGCTCGGTCCGGCCTAAATTTGGTCTTGAAAACAGCATACTCATCTCACATGTGAGAGGAAAGATGCGTGACGAAACTTTGCACAGCCGGGCGCAGTACTGCGCTGTAACTGTCAGCAATCACGCAAAGTTAAGCAGAATGTGGCAAGGTGGCGTGATGGATATCCGACAAGCCAAATATGGTCTCGGCGACGTGGTGCGTCACCGCCTCTTCCCCTTTCGGGGTGTGGTGGTCGATGTGGACCCCGAATTCGCCAATACGGAAGAATGGTATGAAGCCATTCCCGAAGATATCCGACCGCCCAAGGATCAGCCCTTCTATCATCTTCTCGCGGAGAATGATGAAAGCTATTACGGCGCCTATGTCTCGGAGGGCAACCTCCTGCCAGACGCTCAGAACGGGCCTGTCAGTCATCCGGAAATCCAGGAAGCCTTCGACGATTTTGACGGCCAGCGCTATCCGCTTCGTCCGGAAGATGCCCGCCCGAACTAGTCTGGTTTCAACCCGATTGTAGCGGCGTGAAACTTGCGAGTTTGCTCGGGAATGAAAGTTTCCGGGAGGCCCAGGCCATGAACAGCATCAATCTGGCACAGTCACGCCATGGCGGCATCGATTCGCTGCGTGGCCTGGCCTGCATCCTGTTGCTGATCCTGCACGTGGTTGGCGAACAGGTTTCGAGCGGCCTTCGCGTTCCGGACGATCATCCGCTGGCCGTGTTCACCTCGGTGTTCTTTCACCTGCGCATGCCGCTCTTCGCGATGCTGTCAGGTTTTGTATACGCCTATCGCCCACCGACGCGTGATGTGACCGGCAAGTTCATGACTGGAAAGCTGCGCAGGATCGGGTTGCCTTTCCTGTTTGTGACCACAATCTATGGAGTGGCCAATACCCTTTTGGGTGCGGGTTATGGCGTTCCGTGGAGCGAGTTCTGGCAGATCTATGTCAGTGCCTACGCCTATCTTTGGTTCCTGCAGGCCGTGTTCATTCTCTTCGTGGTCATCGGCGCACTGGACCTGATATTCCCCAACGCCCGCCTGCAAGTCGCGACAGGCTTCCTGGCCGTCACTTCGGCGCTCTTCTTGACTGATTTTGGCCGCGGCATTGAGTGGCTTTCGTTCGACCGCACGCTCTATCTCGCACCTTTCTTCGCGCTGGGTGTCTTCCTCAACCGCTTCGAAGGTGAGGCGACAAAGGGCGTGAAGACGGCCTTTCTGTCCAGCCTGGCCTTGTTGGGCACCCTCCACCTCATCGGGGTGTTCACCGACCCGTCAGCGGCGATCGAACGGCGCAATGCCATGGCGCTCGGCCTCGGGCTGACAGCCTCCGGCTCGCTGATACTGTTCCGCGATGCCCTGAAATTCGCGCCGCTGGCCTGGATCGGTCGCTTCTCGTTCGGGATCTATCTCTACCATATGTTCCCGGTCATGGCCTTGTTGGCAGCCTACAAGGTCATCGGTTTCCCCGACCCCTGGCTTGGCCTGGTGGTCGGAACGGCGGTGGGGCTGAGCCTGTCCATCGCCGCCGAAATCATCGCGCGCCGGCTCTGCCCGGTGCTGCCATGGTTGCCAGCCCTGACGCTCGGCCTGAAGATCTCGCGCAAAGAAAAACGCCGGCACGAAAGCGCACCGGCGTCTGTCTGACCGATTTGCGAGGGCCTAGCCCTCGTATTTCACGACGGTCTGTTCGATCGCACCGAAGATGGACTTGCCGTCCTTGTCCTTCATCTGGATCTTGACGGTATCGCCATACTTCATGAAGGACGTCGAGGGCTTGCCATCATTGATCGTCTCGATCATCCGGATTTCTGCGATACAGGAATAACCCACGCCACCTTCAGCGATCGGCTTGCCCGGTCCATCATCAAGCTTGTTCGAGATTGTTCCGGAGCCGATGACTGTGCCAGCCGTGACCGGACGCGTCTTGGCCAGGTGGGCAACCAGCTGCGGGAAGTCGAACGTCATGTCGACACCGCAATCTGCCATCCCGAAGGGTTCGTTATTGTAATGAACAACCAGCGGCAGGGAGA
>CBFHQE010000088.1:0-13360 GCA_965657935.1 Maricaulis sp.
CGCGCGACAAGCTCAATCTCTGGCAACGAAGCGACTTCGAAGAAGTCTGTTCCTGACGCGTACAAGCCATCAATCACCCAATCGCTCGGGTTGGCTTTTACGGCGTACAGGACGTCGCCGGGAAAATTCTCCTGGAACCAGCGGCTAGCTCGGGCCAGACATTCCGGGCGTCGTACAACGACCGGGTTTTCTAGGTGCCGTGAGCGGACCAGGTCCAGGGGCGTATGGTACGTGGACAATTCACGTGACCCCCTGATGGCAGTTAACCCAATCCGGCATCGTCGCCTCCGCCGGGTTGCGCGCTGTTACTGGCAAATTTTCGGGATGTAAAGTCCGAAAATAAAATTTCTCTTGGAACGGGTCGAATTTCCGAATTGACGCTCGGAGGGGCGTGGCTGTGTCACAGCTTCTGGCGCCAGCGCAGGGCAAGATAGCCCGCCGGGGACAGCGCGGACCAGTCCTGTCGCGTGTCACATTTTCGTAAAATATCTATACGGAGCAAAATGTTGGAACTCACTTCCGCGGCTGATATGGCTTCCTGACGAAACCTCGACCAGAGTTTAGCCGATATTCCGGATTGTCACAAAAAATTCAAAGCCGATCGCGGCCTGCTATGGCGGATTTGCCACAGGAAATGATCACCCTTGTTATAGCAGAAACATTCATGGTTACCGGGCGGTCCGGTGTGGCGACCACACCCGTCCCGAACCGGGCTGTCATCAATCCATCAATTCAGTGTCATTCAAGCGTTACAAAGCTGAGGTTTATCGCCATCCCAAGTGGTGACGACTCCTGAGAGGGGGCGTCACAGCTGGTGATTTTGTCCTTTTTGGGGGTCTTCAATGTCGGTGAAGCAAAACTTCCGCAAGCTTCTGCTTGTTTCCACTTCTTGCGCGTTCTTCGCAGCGTGCGCAGATTCTTCCATCACGTCTCCGGGCGACACAAACATCGGTACGCCTCCGGGCGGCGGTGGCGGCACGGGCGGTGGTGGCAGCCAGACCACGATCGATCTCGTTCCGGCCGGTGGCTGTGGTACGGGTTCCGTACGCCAGGCCACTGTCGTCAACGGTGATGTGACCATCAATGCCTGTGAGATCACCGGCAACATCACGCAAGACACGGTCATCGCCCAGAACGCTGGTGTTCTGGTAACCGGCCCGACCTTCGTCGGTTCCGACGGTGGCGCACAGGTCACGCTCGAGATTGGCGCTGGCGCCACGCTCTTCGGTTCCGCCGGTTCTGACTATATGGTTGTTGCGCGCGGTTCTCGCATCGAAGCCAACGGCACCTCCGCTGCTCCGATCATCATGACGTCCCGCCAGGACGTTGAGGGCACGGTGGGTGCCAATGATCGTGGCCAGTGGGGCGGTCTGATCATTAACGGTTTTGCGCCGATCAATGCGTGTATCGATGGTACCGCTGCTGGCGGCTCCGCCGATTGTGAGAAGTCCGGTGAAGGGTCTTCCGGTCTTTTTGGCGGTGACAACCCGGCGGACGACAGCGGCTGGCTGCGTTACGTTCAGGTTCGTTATGCTGGTTTCCTGATCAACAACGAAGACGAGCTGAACGGCATCGCTTTCCAGGGTGTCGGTTCCGGCACGGACGTGCACCACATCCAGGTCCACAATAACGCCGATGACGGCATCGAGATGTTCGGTGGCGCTGTTGATGTGCGCAATGTTGTCCTGACGGGCAACGCGGACGACAGCTTCGACTATACCGATGGTTGGGTCGGCCGCGCTCAGTACGTTCTTGTTCGCCAGTCCGGCGACGACGCTGACCAGGGCTTCGAGTTCGACAACCGTTCGTCCAACAACGACCTGACGCCACGTTCCAACCCGCGCATCGCCAACTTCACCATCATCGGTGAGCGCAATGCTGCGGAATCCGATGACGGTATCCTGCTGCGCGCGGGTACGGCAGCCGAGCTCTATAACGGCATCGTTGTCGATATGGGCGAGGAATGCCTGGACATCGACAATGACGCGACGTTCGACGGCATCACCGGTGCCAATGGCCGTCCGGCTGACGAAGACATCATCATCCAGTCGGTCTTCTTCAACTGCGCGACGAACTTCAAGGACGATGGCGCTGACGACCTCGTTGATGTTGCTGACTTCGTCACCAACACCATGATCAACAATGTCGACGCGTCTTCCAACTCCATGTCTGGCGTACTGCCAGGCCCGCAGGAGCTGGCTGTTGTCGCAACCGACGTCAATGCAATCGACGCCTGGTTTGATGCAACGACCTATGCTGGTGCGTTCTCAGGCTCTGACACCGACGCGTCCAACTGGGCTGCTGGCTGGACCTTCGACCTGTTCGAAGACCCGGGTTGCCCGACCGGAACGACGGAATCTGCTGAGACGCTCGGCGGTCAGCGTATCTGTCAGATCACCGGCAACATCACCTCCGACGTTCGCCTGACCCGCGGTTCCATCTACGAGCTGGTTGGTCCGGTCTTCGTCGGTGTTGACCGCGGCGCTGATCCGGCTGCTCCGCTGCCATCCGGCATCGAAGCCAGCCTGACGATCGATCCGGGCGTCACCATTTTCGGTACGGCTGGTTCCGACTACATCGTTGTTGCACGTGGTTCCCAGATCTTCTCCAACGGTACGTCTGCTGCTCCGGTCATCATGACCGCTCGCGCTGACGTCGAAGGTACGGTCGGCGCCAATGACCGTGGCCAGTGGGGCGGTCTCGTCCTCAACGGTCGCGCTCCGATCAACGCTTGTATCGATGGTACGGCTGTTGGTGGCACGACGGATTGTGAGAAATCCGGTGAAGGTTCCTCCGGTCTCTTCGGTGGCGCAACGCCGACCGACGACACCGGCGACATCTTCTTCACCCAGGTTCGCTATGCTGGCTTCCTGATCAACAACGAAGACGAGCTGAACGGCATCGCCTTCCAGGGTATCGGTTCCGATACCAATGTTGATTACATCCAGGTCCACAACAACGCCGATGACGGCATCGAGATGTTCGGTGGAGCGGTTGACGTTCGCCACGTTGTCCTGACGGGTAATGCGGACGACAGCTTCGACTACACCGATGGTTGGGTTGGCCGCGCTCAGTACGTGATCGTTGCCCAGTCCGGTGACGACGCTGACCAGGGCTTCGAGTTTGACAACCGTTCGTCCAACAACGACCTGACGCCGCGTTCCAACCCGCGTATCTCCAACTTCACCATCATCGGTGAGCGTGGCGCTGCAGAATCCGACGACGGTATCCTGCTGCGTGCCGGTTCTGCTGGCGAGTTCTACAACGGCATCGTTGTCGACATGGGCGAGGAATGCCTGGACATCGACAATGACGCGACGTTCGACGGCATCACCGGTGCCAATGGCCGTCCGGCTGGAGAGGACATCATTTTCCAGTCGATCTACTTCTCTTGCCCGACGAACTTCAAAGACGATGGCGCTGACGACCTGGTCGACGTTGAAGACTTCATCCTGAACACGATGGTCAACAACGTTTCCGACACGGACGGCAGCACAATGTCTGGGTTTGCCTTCATCCCGGGTAACACCGGCGTTGTTCCGGGTGCAGAAGAGCAGGCAGTTGTTGCAACAGACATCAACGCCATCGACGCCTGGTTCGACGACGCTCAGTACGCGGGCGCTGTCGAGGATGCCAACGACACCTGGTACCAGGGCTGGACCTACGTTCGTACCCAGTAACGCAATCGCGTGGTCCTGGCCGGCTTCGGCTGGCCAGGGTCACAATGTTTAATGCAGTCACATGGTGATTAAGATGAAAACCAATCGAATTGCACTTTCGGCTGCGTTGCTGGCGTCCACGACCCTGGTCCCGTTTGCAGCTTTTGCGCAGGACGCGCCGATCGATGATCAGATCACGGTACGTTATCAGTATATTCCTGATGACCGCCGCGTGACCTCGGAAGTCTCCGCAGTCCTGTCCCTTGATGATCTGGCAACCACGGGTGACAGCGATCTCGCTGGCGCTCTGGTCCGTATCACGGGTATCTCCACCACGGGCGGCCGTTTCGCGGTTGTTCGCGGTCTCAACGAGCGCTACTCGAACACGCTCCTGAACGGCTCTCCGATGCCGTCGCCGGAACCGTTCCGTCGCGCTGCTCCGCTCGATATCTTCCCGACCAATATTCTCTCAAGCGTTCTCGTTCAGAAAACCTTCTCGCCGGAATACCCGGGTGAGTTCGGTGGTGGCGTGATCGGTATCGAAACCGCAACCCTGCCGAATGAGGGCTTCTTCACGGCGTCCATCGGCGGCAGCTTTGACACGGTCACAACCGGCAATGACGGTCTGACCTATGCCGGTTCCGACACGGACTGGCTGGGCTATGACGACGGCCTGCGTGACATTCCGGCTGAACTGGCCGCTGTTTTCAACACCACACGTGTTGGTAACAACCTGCCGGCTGATCAGCAGCAGGCTATCGGTCGCTCCCTGGTGAACTCCGAGCTTTGGGTTCTCCAGACTGTTGACACGGATGCCAATGGTTCCTTCGACCTGTCGGCTGGTGATCGTTTCGACTTCGACAACTTCTCACTTGGCCTCCTGGGTGCGTTCTCCTACTCCAATGAGTGGGAAACCCGTGAAGGTCAGCGTGGCAAGGGATCGATCGGCTCGAATGGCCTGGAATACGAGAACGGCCCGGTTACAGCGGACCGTTCCGGTCTGGCGCCGCTCGGCGAAGGCATCAACAACTTCATGTCCACGGAAAACCAGATCGACGTATCTGCCATGGTTTCCGTTGGCGTGGATTGGTACAATGACCACGAAATCAACTTCCTGAGCATGGTCCTGCGTTCGACCTCCAAAGAGGGTCGTTCGGAAGAGCAGTTCAACGCGGGTTCCTCTGCTGTTGTTCGCGGTGATTACACGGAATGGTTCGAGCGACAGGTTGTCTTCAACCAGCTGCGTGGTGAACACGTCTTTGCCAATCTGAATGATCTGGCTGTTGACTGGCGCATCTCTGAAGCTACCGCGACCCGTGACGCGCCTTACCAGCGCTTCGTGAACTACCAGTTCGACGACGCGCGTGGTGTTTACCGCTATGAAGGCGACATCAACGACAACTTCACGCGCTTCTCGGAAATTGAAGACGTCACATCCGACTACGGTGTCGACCTCTCCTTCCCGGCAACCGTGTTTGGTCTCGATGCCGAGTTCAAGGCCGGTTATTCCAACACGTCTCGTGAGCGTGAAGCCTTTACCCGCCGTTTCTCCTTCGAGCAGGGTTCTGTCGGTATTCCGGCCGACCTGCTGTTCTCTCGCATCGACTACATCTTTGCGAACCAGAACATCGTCGACGAACGACTCCGTCTGGTTGAGACCGGTGGTCTGACCTTCCCGGAAGCCTATCGCGGCGAGCTCGATGTTGAAGCCTACTATGTCGGTACCGATGTTGCGCTGAATGATTTCGTCCGCGCGGCCGTCGGTTTCCGCTTCGAGGACGGCACCCAGTCCGTCGATACGTTCGCCTATCCTCCGGGTGTGCCGAACGGGATCGATACGGCTCCGATCGCCGAAGAATATGCGTTGCCGGCTGTGACCCTGACCTGGACGTTCGCTGACAATATCCAGCTGCGTACCGGTTACTCCCAGTCGATCGCTCGCCCGCAATTCCGCGAGCTGGCTTTCGCAGAATTCTTCAACACGGACACTGACCAGCGTTTCCAGGGCAACCCGTTCCTTGTGAACACCGAGATCGAAAGCTTCGATGCTCGCCTGGAATACTATTTCGGCCGTGATCAGTTCTTCACCGTCGGTGCTTTCCACAAGATCATGGAAAACCCGATCGAGGAATTCATCATCCCGATCGGTGATGGTCTGAACACCTCCTTCATCAATGCTCCGGAAGCGACGCTGACGGGTGCGGAGTTTGAATTCGAAAAGACTTTCGATCTCTCAAACCGTTTCGAAGGTGCTCTCTTTGCGGATCGCGAATGGTTCTTCAAAACCAACTACACCTACATTCAGTCGGAAGTGTCCGCTGAAGGTAATGTGATTGTTGCCCAGGGTGCTTTCGGTCAGCCTCAGGCCCTGTCCCTGAACGCTGCCGGCTTCATTGATGACGGTCGCGCCCTGCAGGGGCAGTCCGAACACCTGTTCAATGCGCAGGTCGGTTTTGAAAGCAATGATGGCCGCTCTCGCGCAGCTGTCCTGTACAACTACACGGGTGAGCGTACACGTGCCGTGGCCAACCTCTCCGACAATCTGCCGGAGATCGTTGAGCAGGTGCCGTCCTCTCTCGATTTCGTCTACAGCCGTACCGTCAACGTGGCTGATGCTGACTGGGACTTCGGTTTCTCGGTCCGCAACATGCTCGGCGATGGCTATGAGGCGACCCAGGCTGATGAAAATGTAGAGCTGCCGGTTGATACCTATGATGTAGGGACTTCCTTCAGCATCTCGATTTCTCGCCAGTGGTAGGAAAATAGGCCGGGGCGGGTTCAGGCCCGCCCCGGAATTAATTGTAGGGTAACCTGCAAAAGGGAGACGTTTGACGGGGGTCCGATAATTCGGATACTTCCGCAACGTGTCCCATATTTTGTTTGGGCCGGTCTGCGTTTCGGCGTGACCAGATACAGGTAGTGACTTGAACCAGATGCTGTCGAATATCAGCGCGAGGCGCAAAAAGGGGCAGATGTCCCAGCGTGCCGCCACGATTCTGGAAGTGGTTCTGCTGGCTGTTCTCGCCTTTATTCTGGCCCGTTTTATCCTGCTCGTCGCCTTTGGTGCGAGTGCGGGTGATTTTGCACTCGACTCGTCGGATAGCCGGAATGCCGCCGCCCGTTCGGCGGACCTGGAATACGACCTTGAAAATGCGGATTTCAGCCAGCTCTTCGCCGATCGGCGCCAGACAGCCGAGCTTGTTGTGCAGGCCGCAGTCGTGCCGGAGACAAATCTGAACCTGGTTCTGCGAGGAATCCGTATGGGCGCGGACCCTCAATCCGGTGCGGCCCTGATCCAGGTCGCGTCGTCGGGACAATCCTTTGTTCGTGTCGGCGAGGAGATCAGTGAGGGCGTCGAACTGGCCGAGGTTCATCGCGATCACGTGCTGATCTCGCGCCGCGGCTTGGTCGAGTCGCTCTACATCCGGGAAGCCGCCGAGCGCAACGCCGCGGCGTCAGCGCCGGATGCCGAAACGACGGAGCGCGAGCCCGAAACGCGTACAACTTATACACCCCGTCAGATCGCCAATGCCCGCGGTCGACCGGGGCAGCGGGCCGATATCAACGGGCTCTTCCAGATCGAGCCCCGTTACATAGACGACGCAGTTGTCGGTTATGCCTTTGTCGCAGGCAATCGGTCGCTGCTTGAATCGGTTGGCCTGCGCATGAATGACATTCTGGTGGAGGTCGCAGGTCAGCCTGTCGCCGACGCCGACCAGATCGAGGACCTGTTCAACCGCCTGCGTGCCAGCAGCGGTGTTGAAATCGGGGTTGTCCGGTCTGGTATCGCTCTAACTCTGACGGTGGAATTGCCCTGATGTTTAAAGTTCTTACACGGGCATTGGTAAGCGCCCTCCTATTGTCTGTGGCTCAGCCTGCTTTCGTTGCATACGCGCAGGAACATGTGGTCAATTTCAACCAGGCGGAAATCCAGGCGGTGATCGATGACGTGTCCTCGGTGACGGGGCATACATTCATTGTCGACCCGAATGTGCGCGGTCGTGTGACCATTACCTCGCAGGCGCCGCTTTCCTCGGACCAGTATTTCCAGGTCTTCCTTTCGACCATGCGTGTGCATGGTTACACGGTCGTACCAACGGCTTCGGGCGCCTATCAAATCGTGCCCGACCAGACTGGCGCGCGCAGCACCAGCCCGGTCAACCAGAACCTGCGCGGGGACCAGTATGTGACCCGCGTCGTCCGTCTCAACCATGTCGGGACGCGTGACGCGCTCAACGTGCTGCGCCCGATCGTCAACCCGCAAGGGTCGATCAATGCGACGGAGGCGGGCAATGCGCTCGTCATCGTTGACTACGCGGAAAACATGAACCGCATTCGCCAGGTCATTGCCGACCTGGACCGGGATACGTCCGTTTTCGAAATGGTCGAGCTTGAGAATGTGTCGGCGGCCGAGATGGTGCGTATCATCGAGACTGTGCGTGACCGTAATCGTGCATCCGAAGATGATATGGTCTTCAACGTGACTGTCGCGTCCATTCCGGCCTCGAATACGGTTCTGTTGCGTGGCAATGCCAATTCCGTCGCGGAAATGGCGCGCCTGGTCAGCCAGGTCGACAGTGTCAGTCAGTCCAATCAGAGCTTTCGCGTCATCTATCTCAACCATGCCGATGGCGAGGACCTGCTGCCGATCCTGGAACAGGTTGTCGAGACCCTGACCGACGCCGAAGGCAACGCCCGCCGCCCGTCTGTCTCCTATCACGCCCCAACCAATGCGATGGTAATCAATGCGGCACCGGATGTTCAGCGCGAGCTGGAACTGGTGGTTTCGCAACTCGATATCCGTCGCCCTCAGGTTCTGGTCGAAGGCATTATCGTCGAGATCTCCGATTCCACGGCCGAAGAACTGGGTGTGCAGATGTTGCTGGCAGGCGGCGATAACAGCGATTCGCCCCTGGCAATGACACGTTTCAATTCCAACACGCCGGACCTGCTTGCGCTGACCGGTGCATTGGCGGAAACCGGAAGTGGTTCCGACAAAAGCACCGACACGCTGCGCGATGCGGCCCTGGCTTCATTGCTGGGTGTGCGCGGCACGGCGCTGGGATTTGGCGGCCAGAATTCCGACGGCACACTGTTCGGGCTTGTTCTCAATGCCGTCGAGAATGATGTGGACAGCAATTTGCTCTCCACCCCGTCCATCCTGGCCATGGATAACGAGGAAGCCTCTTTCCTCTCGGGCCAGGAAATCCCCATCACGACCGGTGAGGTTCTCAGTGCCGACAACTCCAACCCGTTCCGCACCGTGGAGCGTGAGGAAGTCGGCGTGAAGCTGACCGTCCGCCCGCAGATCACCGAGGGTGATACGGTGCGTCTCTACATCGAACAGGAAGTTTCCAGCATTGCTGGAGCTGTTACGTCCGGTTCGAGCGACCTCATCACCAACAAGCGCGCGATCCAGACCACGGTCCTGGCCGATAATGGCGAGATCATCGTACTGGGGGGGCTGATCGAGCAGGATGACCAGGAGACCGTCAATGGCGTTCCCGGGCTCTCGCGTGTTCCCGGTGTCGGTCGGCTTTTCCGTTCGGAAAGCGAAACCACGCGACGCACCAATCTCATGATCTTCATCCGTCCGACGATTATTCGCAGTGAGGCGGACATGCAGGCGTTGACCGATAATCGTTATGACTACATCGCCGGCCAGCAACGGGTGACCAATGATAATGGCACCAGCAGCCTGGAAGAGATCATGAATATGCTCATGGTCGATCTGCCGGCATCCGAGGTTGCGAATGAAAACTGAGGCGGCCGAGGATATCGCTGCAGAAGGTCGGGCGCGTACACCGATCACCTACAGTTTTGCGCGTCAGAAAGGTGTTGCCTTCCAGCCTGA
Source organism: Maricaulis sp. (assembly GCA_965657935.1). Classification (GTDB taxonomy): domain Bacteria; phylum Pseudomonadota; class Alphaproteobacteria; order Caulobacterales; family Maricaulaceae; genus Maricaulis. Next base: position 9,514 of record CBFHQE010000088.1, read on the forward strand.
GAATGGCGGCGCCTTCCTCGTGCGGTCCGGCGCCGACAAACTGGCCTTGCTGGAGCTTTGCCGGGTGCTCGGGCGCGGTTATCCCGTCAACGAGTGCGAGGCCCAGGCCTATGACAAGGCTCTGTCGGATATCTATGCGTTTGACAGCATTGATGCCGACGAGCTCGAAGATGACGAGGGCGATGAGAGTCTCTCCCGCCTGATCGACGAGATTCCGAAAACCGAGGACCTGCTCGACAGTGCTTCGGATGCCCCGATCATTCGACTGATCAATGGCATGATCGCCGAAGCGGTGCGCACCAATGCATCCGACGTGCATGTCGAGCCGTTCGAGGACCGTGTGTCCATCCGATATCGTATCGATGGTGTGTTGCAGGAAGCTGTCGCGGTCTCGCCGAAACTGGTCAGTCCGCTGGTGTCTCGCATCAAGGTCATGGCGCGTCTCGATATCGCCGAGAAGCGTATTCCCCAGGACGGGCGTCTGACGATTACCCTGGGCGGCAAGGCGGTCGATGTCCGCGTTTCCACCCTGCCGGCGCGGTATGGCGAGCGGGTGGTGCTGCGTTTGCTGGACAATTCCCAGGCGCATTATGGCCTGGAGGATCTGGGCATGCCGGCAGAGATGCTGGCAGATTTCCGCAAATCCCTGGCGCAGCCAAATGGCATTATCCTGGTCACCGGCCCGACCGGCGCGGGCAAGACCACCACGCTCTATGCCGGCCTCAACCTGCTCAATGATTCCAGCCGGAATATTCTGACTGTAGAAGATCCGGTCGAGTACGCTATCGATGGCATTGGCCAGACCCAGGTCAACGCCAAGGTCGGCATGACGTTCGCCGCCGGATTGAGAGCCATCCTGCGTCAGGACCCGGATGTGGTCATGGTGGGTGAGATCCGCGACGTCGAGACAGCCCAGATTGCGGTGCAGGCCAGCCTGACCGGCCACCTGGTTCTCTCGACCGTGCACACGAATTCCGCTGTGGCTGCAATCGCCCGTCTCAAGGATATGGGCGTTGAAGCCTACCTGCTGGCCAGCACGTTGACCGGCATCGTCGCGCAGCGTCTCGTGCGCCGCCTCTGCACGCATTGCCGCGAGGAATACGAGCCGGATCCGTCAGAGCTCGAACTGCTGGGCCTACCCGCCAATACTGATGCCCGACTCTATCGTCCCGCCGGCTGTCCCAAGTGCAAGCAGACCGGTTATGAAGGCCGGACCGGTATTTATGAGCTGGTCGTTGTGGATGATGCCTTGCGCCGTTTGATCCATGATGATGCGCGTGAGGCTGACATGGCCGGGCACGCCTTCAATGTTCGCAAGACGCTGTTTGAAAACGGGGTGGAACTGGTGCTGGATGGCACCACCAGCCTGTCGGAAATCCTGCGCGTCTGTCGCGAGGACGGAGGTCGTCATGCCGGCGTTTGAATACGAAGCGCTGGATGCCAAGGGCAAGAAATCCAGGGGTCTGATCACAGCCGACAGCGAGGTGTCGGCGCGCCGCGAGCTGCGTGGACGATCCATGGCGCCGCTGAGCATCCGTCATGCGGATCAGCGTGCGGAGCGACGGGCTAAATCCGCAGGCGAGACTCCGGTTTACGTCTCTGTGGGCCGGTCCAGTCTTTCCAATCGCGAGCTGATGCTGACGACACGACAGATGGCCAGCCTGATCGGTGCCGGAATGCCAATCGCTGAAACGCTTGGCTTGATTGCTCATCAGGGCAGTAAACATCACGCCAAACGTATCCTGACAGCCGTTCGCGCGCGGGTGACAGAAGGCGAAAAGCTGTCCGTGGCGATGGAAGGTTTCCCAAAATCATTCCCGCCAGTGTATTGCGCGATGGTTGCGGCCGGAGAAAATTCCGGTGGTCTTGGCGAGGTGTTGGAACGGCTCGCCGACTATCTGGAGAAGGATGAAGCCGTTCGCAGTCGGGTCACCGGCGCGATGATCTATCCGGGCATTTTGACGTTTGTTGCGCTTGGCGTCATCGCGCTGCTCATGACTTTCATCGTCCCGCGCATCGCCGAACAGTTTGTCGGCATGGGCATGGATCTGCCGGATCTGACCCGGGCGATGATCGCGATCTCTGCCTTCATGCAGGTTGGCTGGCCCTTTTTGCTCACGGGTGTGGTGGCACTGCTGGTCATCGGCACTCTGGCGCTGCAACGAGAGCCGGTTCGTCGTTCGCTGGATGGTTTGCTGGCGCGGCTACCTGGACTGGGCGGGTTTCTCAAACACGCTGAAAGCGCACGCTTCTGCCGCACGATGGGAATTCTGATCGAGTCGGGAAGCGTGTTGCCCGATGCTCTCAGATCGGCGCGCCGTGCGGCGGGAAATCTCGCCTTTCGCGACGAGCTGGGCAAGGTCATCCAGGATGTCGAGAGTGGGCGTGGCCTGTCCGACTCCATGCGCAATCGAGGCTGGTTTCCGGCCCTCTCGCTTTTCATGATTGCCGCTGGAGAACGTTCCGGCGCACTGGGGGAGATGTTTCGGCGCAGTGCCGATCAGCTCGACCAGGATGTTGATCGTACGATTTCGGTCGGTCTCAACCTGCTGGAGCCCGGGATTATCCTGGTGCTCGGTGTGGTCGTTGTGACCATTGTCCTGTCGATCCTGCTCCCCATTCTTCAACTCAATACCATGGCACTGGGCTAAGGAGGCGCAGATGCAGACCCCGACAGAGAATGCAAACCCGACCAATGATTTCGCGGTTGAGGAAGCTGGTTTCTCCCTCACCGAGATCATGATCTCGGTCTTCATCATCGGCCTCCTTGGCACAATCGTCGTGATCAATGTGATGCCGCTCGGGGAGCAGGCCTCGGTTCAGAAAGCCCGGACGGATATCGCGACCCTGGAGCAGGCACTCGATGCGTATCGCCTCGACATGCGTCGTTACCCGACCGTTGAAGAAGGCCTGGATGCGCTGATCAATGCGCCGCGTGACGCCGGCAATTACCGTGAGGGCGGCTATATCCGCCGTCTGCCGGATGATCCCTGGGGGAACCCCTACCAGTACGTTTATCCGGGCGAGAATGGTGTCTTTGATGTCTACTCCCTCGGCGCTGACGGCCGTGAGGGCGGCGAGGACAATGATGCCGACATCGGTAACTGGCAGGGGTGATGTCCACGCGTGCCCAGAGTGAAGCCGGAGTCTCACTGATCGAGACCCTCGTTGCGGTGGCGATTATCGGCATCGTGGCGACGGCGGTTGTCTTGTCCATCCAGCCGGGCTCTGACCCGCTGGATGATGAGGCTGACCGGCTGCTGGCGCGGCTTGTGTTTGCGGAACAGGACGCGATCAGCACCGGGCAGCCGGTCGGTATGGTCGTTGGCGATTTTGGTGCCGGCTATAGTTTCTACCGCTATGTCGACCAGCGCTGGTGGCAGGTGCGGGATGTTGATGCGCTGGGCTCACACCAGCTGGAGGACGGGTTCCGTTTGAGAATCGATGACGCCATTCTCGCCTCGTCGGCCGCCCAGACAGGCGAGGCCCGCGCGATTATTCCGGCGTTCTGGTTCGACCCGGCGGGCATGACCGAGCCGTTCCGTCTGCGTCTGGAGGATGCCGATACCGTGCTGGAGCTCGCCTGGACCGGTGATGCCGGCACGCGCTGGGAGGATATCGACTAACTCATGCGCACTGTGACGTCAGATCAATCCGGTTTCTCGCTGATCGAGATGATGGCCGCGCTGGCCGTTATCGCGCTGGCGGGGATCGCTGTCGTGCAGATGTTGCAAACCACGACGCAGAATACGGCCGCGCTTGAAGAGCGCTCTCTGGCCATGCTGGCTGCCGAGAATATTCTAAACGAACAGCTGCTGATCGCCGAAGACCGCGGCAGTCGCTCCGG
>CBFHQE010000089.1:0-13265 GCA_965657935.1 Maricaulis sp.
TAGAGTTCGCCCGTGAGAGAATGGCAGCCTTGAACGCGCAATCGGCGCACTCTCCGGCTGATCTAGCTCAATATGTAGCAGTATATGGAAATCGGGAGGTGTCCGAACATGATGGAGAGCTATACTACCGTCGAGACCGCCGCCCGCTGCTACGCATGATTCCGGCGGGCGAGGACCGCTTCTATGTCGAGGAATTCAGTGAGTTCCGGATTGAGTTTATCCGAGACAGCAGTGGCCACATCACGCGTATGGACGTGCCATACAATGATGGTCACGTCGAACCCAACAATAGATCGGAGTAAGCGCCTCTAGACAGGCGCCCACAGCTGCCTTCATGCTCTGGCAAATTCATTGCAAGTGCCTGGAGCTAATAATGGCGAAAAGTGATCTGCTCGAAATTGCCGGTCGCGAACGTGACCTGGGCGGGTTCAGTGTCCGGCGGGTCCTGCCGTTTGCCAAGAAGCGACTAGTGGGGCCTTTCATCTTCTTTGACCAGATGGGGCCTGCGCAATTTGCGCCCGGCCAGGGCATCGATGTTCGCCCGCACCCGCATATCGGACTGGCAACGGTGACATATCTCTTTGAGGGCGCGTTGCGTCACAAGGATAGTCTGGGCGAAGATCTGGTTATCCGTCCAGGCGCCGTCAACTGGATGACAGCGGGGCGGGGTGTCGTCCATTCCGAGCGGACCCCCTCGCCCGAGCGAGAGAACGGTCACCGCATGTATGGTATCCAGACATGGGTGGCCTTGCCGGAAACGGATGAGGACATCGAGCCAGCCTTTCACCATCATCCAGCAGATACCATTCCAAAAATCGAGCGGGAGGGTGTCAGTTTTGACCTGATTTTGGGCTCAGCCTGGGGCCAGACCGCTCCGGTGGCGGTCTTCTCGCCAATATTTTACCTGCACAGCGAAATGACGCCGGGCGCCGGCTTCACCCTGGATATCGAGCATGAAGAAAGGGCGGTCTATCTCGTTGAAGGCGACCTGACGATAGACGGCCATCCGGTGAACGTCGGGACAATGATCGTTCTGCCGGAATGCGAGGAACCGAAAATCTCAACACAGAACGGTGCACGGATCATGATGTGTGGCGGCGCGCGCCTGGGCGAGCGCAAGATCTACTGGAATTTCGTGGCATCCAGCGCTGAACGTCTGGAACAGGCCAAGGCAGACTGGACACAAGCAGGCAAAAACGGCTTCCCCGGCGACGGACGTTTCCGCCTGCCATCAGGTGAGAGCGAACATATTCCACTGCCTGAAAAGTAGCGGTCAAAAAACCTAGTCGTCCACCGTCAATCGGCGAACATCACCACTGGCCAAGTCAACAACCATAAGACGATTGTCGCGGCTCTCATTGGATACCGTGAAAACGATTTCCTCATGCCCGGGACGCCAGAAGCTGGCACCGACGGTCCAGCCCTCCTGTGCCGAATAAACGACAGAACGCGCCTCACCGCTCAAAACAACGAGCTCGCTACCCGCTGGCCGGCGCACAGCAAATGCCAATGCCCCCGTGCCCGCCTGGACCGAGGGCAGCCCCACACGCCCCTCGCTATCGGCTTGCTCGATACGACGGGGCTCACCCTCAAGGCCCTGTGAGACAATCCAGGAGTCTGTGCCCTCACTCAAATCGTAAACCAGGGTGTTATCGTCCGCCCATTTCACATGAAATTCGCGGGCCTCGCTCGAGGTGAGCGCAACGACCTCGCGGCTGGCCAGGTCCATTGTGAAGACGTCTGCGGTCGGTCCCATCCGCACAAAGGCGAGCCAGCGACCGTCGGGAGAATAGCTGGTGTGAGCTTCTCGATGCGGCGTGTCGGTCAGCTGGGTCACCTCGCCCGTATCCAGATCCATCTCATACACATTCCAGACGTCGCTCATCCCTCTGACAGCGCCGCCAAAGGCAATGCGGTTTTCGTGCGGATGCCAGGCCGGGTTTACCGACCAGAGCCGACCGGTATCAACGGTCTCGACCTCTCCGCTGGCAAAGGAATAGACATGAATCGACGCAGACCGTGTAGACATGTCGAAACTGAAATAGGCGACCCGCTCGCCATCTGGCGAAATCTGCGGATGGGCACCTTGTGCAAGCGCGGCGCCCGACCCAAAAGCGAACGCCACGGCCGTAATTATTGTAAGTCTCATACTACTTCCTCTTCGAGCTCGACACCCATAGCAAATCCGACCGTCGCGTTCCGCTGACAAACTTGCGACCGTGCGCGTAGGACTTGGAAACGAAATTTTATCACCTTTGCCCGTCTGGCAAGGTTAATCCCGGATCGTTCTGCAATCAAAAGACATTACAGCAATCGCTGGCAAAATGTTCGCGATAACATGAACTTCCGCTCAGCCCGACGTTTTACCAAATCGTGAATTTTAGGCTTTTCCGCACCAATTTGATCTGGTACCGGCAGGTTATGACATCGGCTATCCCCGACGGGTGATGGGGAAGCCGTAACCGGATCGTCCGCGACAGAAGGTCCGCAAGAGACGATTATAAACCAAAACGGCGGCGCCCTAAGTAACGCACCGCCCATCGGGGGTATTTTCATGTCCAATTCGGAAGTCCGTGACGGCGGCCTGGAGTCGCTCGGCATCAAGGCCGGTACAGTTCACTTGAACTGGAATGAAGCAAGTCTTTACGAAGAGATAGTCCGTCGCGGTGAAGGCGAAATCGCTGAAGGCGGTGCCCTGGTCGTGAAGACCGGCGTTCACACCGGCCGCTCCGCCAAGGACAAGTTCACAGTCCGTGATGAAACGACAGAAAACCAGGTTTGGTGGGACAATAACGCATCCATCACGCCGGACCATTTCGCGGCGCTTTGGGATGACTTCCGTGCCCATATGGAAGGCAAGGAGCTCTTTGTCCAGCAGCTGTTCGGCGGCGCTGACAAGGACCACCGCTTGCCTGTCCGCGTCGTCAACGAGTTGAGCTGGCACTCGCTGTTCATCCGCCACTTGCTCCGGGTTCCGGCTGTTGATGAATACGACGGTTTTGACGCCCAGTTCACCATCGTCAATCTGCCAAGCTTCAAGGCAGACCCGGAACGCCATGGCTGCCGGTCCGAAACGGTCATCGGTGTGGATTTCGATCGCAAGCTGGTTCTGATCGGCGGCACGTCCTATGCGGGCGAGACGAAAAAATCCGTCTTCACTATCCTCAATTACCTGTTGCCGGCCAAGGGCATCATGCCGATGCATTGCTCGGTTAATGTGGGTGAAGAAGACGATGCCGCAATTTTCTTCGGCCTGTCAGGCACCGGCAAGACAACACTCTCCGCGGATGCCAGCCGCACGCTGGTCGGCGATGACGAGCATGGCTGGTCGGAAAACGGCCTGTTCAATTTCGAAGGTGGCTGTTACGCCAAGATGATCCGCCTGTCCGAAGAGGCAGAGCCGGAAATTTTCGCGACCACAAAGATGTGGGGCACGGTCCTCGAGAACGTCGTCATGGACCCGCAAACCCGGGTCCTTGATCTGGTTGACGCGACGCTGGCGGAGAACAGCCGTGGCGCCTATCCGATCAGCGCGATCCCGAACGCCAGCGAAACCGGCACGTGTGGTCAGCCGAAAAACCTGGTCATGCTGACCTGTGATGCATTTGGCATCATGCCGCCGATCGCCAAGCTGACCCCGGCCCAGGCCATGTACCACTTCCTGTCCGGTTATACCGCCAAGGTTGCCGGCACCGAAAAGGGTGTCACCGAGCCGACCGCCACGTTCTCAGCCTGTTTCGGCGCGCCCTTCATGCCTCGTCACCCGGCCGAATACGGCGCCCTGCTTCGGGAGCTGATCGCCGAGCACAATGTTGATTGTTGGTTGGTCAATACAGGTTGGACGGGCGGAGCCTACGGTACCGGCAACCGCATGCCGATCAAGGCCACCCGCGCCCTTCTGAACGCAGCTCTGGACGGCTCTCTGAAAGGCGCCAATTACCGCGAAGACCCGAATTTCGGCTTCATGGTTCCCGCCTCCGTTGACGGCGTAGACGCCTCCATCCTGGATCCACGCTCTACCTGGGCGGACAAGAATGCCTATGACGCGCAGGCTGCCAAGCTCGCGAGCATGTTCATCGAGAACTTCAAGAAATTCGAAGCGCATGTTCAGCCCTACGTCCGGGCCGCGGCCCCAAAGCCGCAAACGGAAGAGCGCCGGGTTGAGGAATTCGCCGAATAAGACGCCTTCCGGCTCAATCTGGAAAAGCCCTGTCGCAAGACGGGGCTTTTTTGTTTCCGCATCCTGCAACACGCCGCCGCATGAAGTTCGGGCGCAACGCACCTGCCGCCTACCCGGCGAATGTGAGGTTTATTTTTCCCTCGATCATGGAAAATGACCCTCAAAGTGGAAATTTCGTTTGACGCTCCCTGATTTTTGGGCATTTCTATACAGGAAGCTTCGCGAGCGCAGCAATCGCGCCCGGACGGATGAGAATTATGAACCAGTCGAACGACATTCCTGCAATCACGATCCAGCACCGCTCCTTCGGTGCTGTGACACCGTTCGGCATGTATTCCTTCACCACTATGACCATGACCTCCTGGACAGGGGGAGCGTTTGGCGTGGACTGACGGAATACAAATTCCCGATCACACCAAACCCGCTCCCCGACCTCGGCGAGCGGGTTTTTTCTTACCCGCATTCTCCAACCCGACGATCAGACCCGACAAATTCCAAGGATCGAAACAGTGACCCAGTATCAACCTTCCAGCCAGGCCCGACGCTTCAGCGTCCTGAAGTTCGGCAGCTCGGTCCTGCGCAATGCAGACGATTATGCCCGTGTCGCTCACGAGATCTATCGTCACACGCGCACCGGCGAGAAGGTCGTTGCGGTGGTCTCTGCGCTAGACGGTGAAACCGATGCGCTGTTTGCCATGGGTGACCAGGTTGGCCAGGGCTCCAGCGATCGTGTCCTGGCTCGCCTGGTCCGTTGCGGCGAACTGAAATCAGCGGCCCTGATGGGCTTGGCGCTGGAGCGTTCCGGTGTTCCGGTCGCAGTGCTCGACCCGCATGAAATGGACCTGGTCGCGTCCGGTGACCCGCTGGACGCCAACCTGTCCGGCCTGAACCGCGAAAAGGTGCTGGCGCGTTTCGACCAGGCCGACGTTATCGTCGCTCCGGGTTTCTTCGGGGAAGATGCGGACGGCCCCATCACTCTTGGACGGGGCGGCACGGACCTGACGGCCGTCATGTTTGCCCACTGGCTCGGAGCCCAGCGCGCTCGCCTGATCAAGGATGTTGACGGTGTGTATTCCGACGACCCGGCCAAAAACCCCGATGCCCATCGTTTCGATGCCCTGGATTACGAGGCCGCGCGCAAGGTCAGCCATGGACTTGTACAGGACAAGGCAATCAGTCGCGCCAAGGAACTTGATGTTGTCGTCGAAGTGGCCTCCCTCGGCAAGGGTTATGCGACGCGTATCGCCGCTGCCGTGGAGAAACCGGCCGACGCACGCGCCGAGCGCCCGCTCCGCGTCGCAGTCCTTGGCCACGGCGCGGTGGGCGCCGGTCTTTGCCAACACCTTCTGGCCTACCCCAACCGGTTTAACTTATCCCCCGTCCTGGTCCGCGATCCGGCGAAACATTCCCCCCACGCCGATGCTCGCCTGAACTTCACCCAGGACCCCGCCGAGGCCTTGAGCGATGATGTCGACATTGTCGTTGAGGCACTCGGCGGTACAGGTTTTGCCCGATCGCTGAGCCAGTCCACCCTGCGGGACGGACGTCACCTCGTCACGGCGAACAAGGCTGTGATCGCACTGGACCTTGAACTGCTGTCCGGGCTGGCAAGGGAGAGTGGCCTTGAACTGCGCTATTCCGCGGCGGTCGGCGGCGGCACGCCCATTCTGGAACATCTCGACGCACTGGGCCCCAACAGCGATGTGCTCGCTGTTGAAGGGGTCATGAATGGCACCTGCAATTTCATTCTGGATGCCCTCGATCGCGGCGAATTGTTTGCCGATGCCGTCGCCGAAGCTCAGCGACTGGGGTTTGCCGAAGCCGACCCCAGCACGGACCTGGACGGCGATGATGCCGCAGACAAGCTCGCCATCATCTGTCACCACGCCTTCGGCATCATGCCGGACGTGCGCGATATCGCACGCGAGAGCCTGTCATCCCTTTCCCCCGAGCGCCTTGAAGCAGCGCGAGAGGCAGACTTGGTGTTCAAACAGGTCGGCCGATGCGCCGTCGATAATTCCGGTCGGGTCGAGGCGCGGGTGGAGCTCCGCGCCCTGCCGAACTCACACCCCTTCACAACCTTGCGGAACGAGGCCAACGGTTTTTTGATCCACCGGCCACAGGGGGAAACTTACATCAAGGGCAAGGGCGCAGGCCGCTGGCCCACTGCCGAAGCCATGTTTGCTGATTTGATGGACGTTCAGCGCCACCAATCCTCGGCTCAAAAATCTTCGGCCCGACGCGAGAAAACCGCTTCTCAAGTGAGCCGAATGCCGCAAGAATCTGTGTTATGAGCCAGCTCGCCACCAGCGCGCGTGCCAGCGCGCCCGCCAGCATCGGAAATGTCGGTGTGGGCTTCGATGTCCTCGGCCTCGCCTTCGACGCGGTCAGGGACGGTGTTATCGCCCATCTCCTCGACACGCCCGGCAAGGTAGAGTTGGGAGAGGTCACAGGTCTGGTTGAAACCTTGCCTCAAGAGGTCCAGAAGAATTGCGCCCTGGCCGCCGCGAAAGCCGTACTTGACGCAGCAGACAACCCGATTGGTGTCAGGCTCGACGTTCACAAGGGCGTGCCCTTGAGTGCAGGCATGGGTGGATCTGCCGCCTCGGCTGTCGCCGCAGCCGGCGCCGTCAACGCCCTGCTCGGCACGCCTTTTTCGCGGGACGAGATCCTCGTGTACGCGATGGAGGGTGAGCGTGTTTCCGCCGACCCGCCGCCTTGGGACAATGTCATGGCCGCCGTTCATGGCGGCCTGGTCCTTGCGGCGCGACTGGAACCGCCCGTCATTCGCTCGCTTCCCCTGCCCGAGGGGCTGAGCTGTGTGCTCTTCCATCCGGAACGCAAGATCAACACCCAGGATGCTCGCGACCTTCTGGCCCCCGTGACCAACCGCCAGATCGCTATCGAACACAGTCGCAATCTCGCAAGCTTTGTTGCGGGCTGCGCCGCGGGCGACCTGGATCTTATCCGGACGGGGCTCAAGGATATCCTGATCGAACCCCAACGCCTGCCGCTCCTGCCTGAACTGGCCGACGTCAAGATCGCGGCAATGCATGCCGGCGCACTTGGTTGCTCCTTCTCCGGCTCAGGCCCGTCGGTCTTTGCCTGGTGCGAGAGCAGCAAACTCGCCGATGTTCGCAGCGCCATGGCTGATGCTTTCGTTCAGACCGGATGCAAGGCGGATTGTTACAATGCTCCGCTCAAATCCCGTGGCTTGATCATCGAAGCCGAAGCTGTAGCCCTGCGAGCCTGAGACATGCTCTATCACTCAACGCGCGGCACAAGCCCTCTTATCCCCGCCGACAAGGCTTTGCGTGCCGGCGCGGCGCCTGATGGCGGTCTTTACTTGCCGGACGCACGACCCGAGATCGCCTCCGAACGAGCAGTCGGCTCCGTCGCTGATGTCGCCAAAGAGCTTTTGCCGAGCTTCTTCGCGAACAGTGCGCTGGACGGCCAGATCGAACCAATCTGCGATGAAGCCTTCAACTTCACGGTCCCGATTGTCCAGCCAGGGGAAAACGGACCGTATGTCCTCGAGCTCTTCCATGGCCCAACTGGTGCATTCAAGGATTTTGGCGCGCGCTTCCTCTTTCGTGCCTTCGACCGAATTGCCGCTATAGAGGACCCGATCACCGTCCTCGCCGCGACCTCCGGCGATACGGGCGGGGCGGTGGGTTGTGCGGCCGAGGGCAATGGCCATGCCGGCGCGGTCATCCTGTTTCCCAAGGGTCGCATCTCCCCCTTCCAGGAACACCAGCTGTGCTGTTGGTCGGAACCGGTGCGCGCCCTGCGCGTCGACGCGGATTTTGACGCCTGCCAGGCCCTCGTCAAAAAGGCTTTTCAAGACAAGGAAATGTCTCGCGATTTCGGTCTGACGTCCGCAAATTCCATCTCAATTGGCCGGCTGCTTCCCCAGATGAGCTATTGGGCGATGGCCTCCCGGAAAATCCTGGAGAAAACCGGCAACAAACCGGGACTGGTCATTCCCACCGGCAATCTGGGAAACGCCTTTGCCGCTGTTCTTGCGCGCGCGCTGGGCGAGCCAATCGGCCCTATCGCGCTGGCAACAAATGCCAACCGCACGCTGCATGACTGGTTCACCGACGGCACGTACAAGGCTCGCGCCTCGATTGCCACGCTGGCCAATGCGATGGATGTCGGAGCGCCAAGCAATTTCGAACGCCTGGCGTCTTTCGAGCCCGACGCGGCAGTCGATGTGATCCGGGTCACTGACGATGAGATCCAGAACACGATCCGTCAGGAATTCGAGCGTTCGGGTTATGTCGCCTGTCCGCATACGGCGACGGCTCTGCGCGCCCATGACCGGTTGGACAGCGCTGTTCGCGATCAAAGACCCTGGCTGATCGGCGCCACCGCACATCCCTACAAGTTCCGGGAAACCATTGAACCGCTGATCGCACAGAAAATCACCGCTCCCGCACCTCTGGCGGCGGTCCTTGAGCGCGATACGCGTGTGGCTGATATCACACCGGACTTGCGCGCCTTGAAGGCAGCGCTTGCTGGTTAGAGTTTCGCTAGAATGGCACCGGGCTGGAGAAACACATCTCCCTGCCACCGTCCGGATGACGAAATCCCAGATCGCTCGCATGCAGGCAAAGCCGCTCGCGCGCTTCAAATGCGGGGTCATGCGCATAAAGATTATCGCCCAAAATGGGGTGCCCAAGAAAATTCATATGAACGCGCAGCTGATGCGATCGCCCGGTTTGCGGCCTGAGGCTGACCCGGGTCATTTCAGCGTCGCGTTCCAGCACCGCCCACTCTGTGACGGCGGACCGCCCTCTTTCGTGATCGATCATCTGTCGCGGGCGGTTGGGCCAGTCAGTGATGATCGGCTGCTCAATACGCCCAGCATCGCCCTGAATCTGACCCCAGACCAGTGCCTGGTATTGCTTTTTTGTCTGACGTTTTTCGAATTGCAGCCCGATATGCCTGTGGGCATGAGCCGTAAGCGCCATGACAATCACACCGGACGTGTCCATGTCCAATCGGTGAATGATCCGTGCTTCTGGATAGACCTCACGCGCGCGCCGCTCCAGGCAGTCAGCATGTTCTGCCGGCTTGCCGGGCACGGTCAGCAATCCCGATGGCTTGTCGAGCACAAGGATGTATTCGTCCGCATGCAGGACCGGCAGCACGCCGGCCGATGGCGGCGCGTAGACAAAGGGTCTGGAGGGAGGCGTGGAAGAAGAAATGGGCTGAGCCTGTTGATCGCTGGCCTTGTTTCTAACGCAAGCGCCCGACAAGAAAACCCGCCGAACCAGTGTCCGGCGGGTTGTTTCTCATCAGCTCACGGCCTGCGCGATCGCGATATAGATCGGAATGCCCAGCAACAGGTTGAAGGGAAAGGTCACGCCAAGCGACAGCGTCAGCGGCGTTGTCAGTTGCGCTTGCGGCAGGGCCATTCGAAGCGCAGCCGGAACGGCGATATACGACGCGGAGGCACACAACGTCATCAACAATGCCAGATCACCGGCCGGAAGGCCCAGCCCCAACCCGAAGGGCAAGGCGAGGCCTGCTCCGACCGCTGGCATCATCAGGCCATGCACGAGCAAGGACGGGCGCAATTGCCGCCAGGACTTGACCAAGCCACGACCGGCCGTCAGGCCCATATCCAACAGGAACAGACAGAGCAAGCCTCGGAAAATGTCGGAAACAAACGGCTCGACCGAGGACATTCCGCGTTCACCGGTAATCCAGCCAATCACAAAACTCCCCAGCAGCAACATGATGGAGCCGTTGGTCAGGCATTCCCGAACGAGCTCCCCATTGGGCCGGCTGGGCGCAGAGGGCGCAGCGCTCAGCGCAGCCGGTTGCCGGGCGGAGGGGCTGGCGACACGCCCGGCGAGAATGAGGCCCGTCAGGATGGCCGGTGCCTCCATAGCCGCTGCGACCGCAACCATATGGCCGCTGGTAGCTTCCCCCAACCCCGCCAGAGCATCGCGCGCCGCGATGAACGTCACGATCGATATGGACCCGTAATGCGCGGCGACGGCGGCAGCATCGACCTGGCCGAGGCGCGTTGTCGCTCTCAGGGCTGTGAAAGAGATCAGAGGCAGGCTGGCCGAAAGCACGATACCGGCCAGGACAACACCGGCGGCAGCCCAGCTGGCGCCTGCGGCCATTTCAACGCCGCCCTTGAAGCCGATCGCGAGAACCAGATAAAGCGAGAGCCCCTTGGACACCGCCTCTGGCAAGGTCAGGTCTGAGCGCACCACCGCGGCGGCCAGACCCAGCGCAAAAAACAAGACCGGCGGTGATGTCAGGGTGGTGAGCGCGAGATCAAACATGAGAGCAGCCCGTCAGGCGTGTTCTGGCGCGGTGGCGCTTCGGTGGATTTCCTCGACCAGTTGCGAGTCCAGACCCAGGCGCGCTGCCAGCAATTGAAGGTAGGCGCGCTCGACTGCACCTTGATGGTCAATGGCAACCAGAGAGGCCGCGTAGACCTCGGCCGCATGCTCCTCCCCTTCCACGCCGCTCACCACAGCGTCCATATCCAGAGGTGTTTTCATCTCCGCTTCAAGGAAAGCCCGGCTTTCCGCATCGATACCCGCTTCGCTCAGACGCGAGTGCATACGATCACGCTCGAGCTGGGTAATGGAGCCATCGGCCTTGGCCGCGGCGATCATGGCCCGGACCAGGGATTTGGAACGTGCATCGAGCCGGTCCTCCTCCGCAGCAGCCGGCAGGAAGGCGGTTCCGGCAGCGACCGTGGTGTAATCTTCGCCAGAGCGTGCCGGGGCTGCGCCCTTGCGGCGCGAAATGGCGTGATAAGCCAAACCACCCAGAGCCGCGACAGCGCCGTACTTGGCGGCCTTGCCCATGAATTTGCGGCCCGATTTCCCGGCCAGCATGCCGGTCGCCAATCCGGCGATCGCTGCGCCGCCGCCGATCATGGCAGTGGACTGACCTGGCCGTTGCTGGATCGCATTCAGGATTCCGTTCACATCAATCATGCTGTGCCTCCAATAATATCCTGCTTGTCAGATTCTGTATTCGGCTTGCGGGCTGCCAGGATCAGAGCGGCGATGCCACTCAGCGCCGATATCAGTGAACCGCCGAGCACACCGATGCGCACCTCCGTCATCAGGCTGGCATCAGCGAAGGCGAGACCGCCGATAAACAGGCTCATGGTGAAACCAACACCTGTCAGACAGGCCAGGCCGTAGAGTTGGGCCCAGCTGACCGCCTCGGGCTTTCGGGCCACGCCCGACCTCACAGCCAGCCAGATCGCGCCAAAAACACCCACCTGCTTGCCGATGACCAGACCTGCCGCAATGCCCAGGGAAAGCGGTGTCAGCACGGTGGACCACTCCAGTCCGGCCATTGTGACGCCCGCATTTGCCAGGGCGAAGATCGGCAGAATGCCGAAAGCGACCCACGGATGAAGACCGTGTTCCAGACGGTGTAGCGGAGACGAAGTTCTGGTGCGCAGCGGGATGAACGCAGCTGTCACGACACCGGCAAGCGTTGCATGAACACCGCTCTTGAGAACCAGAACCCACAACACGGCGCCGACAAGGAGGTAGGGCCAGAGCAACGCCACCCGGGTCCGGCTCAGACCCGCGAGAATACCCAGGCAAGCGAGACCATAAAACAGCGGCTCGACACTCAGATCAGCGGTGTAAAACAACGCTATGATGGTGATGGCGCCCAGATCATCGATGATGGCGATCGCCAGCAACAGGATTTTCAGCTCGACCGGTGCGCGATGCCCGAGAAGGAGCAGAATGCCGAGCGCGAAAGCGATATCGGTTGCTGCAGGAATGGCCCATCCGGAGATCGTCGCAGGACTGCTGTGGTTAAAGACCAGGAAGACCAGCATCGGGCCGACCATGCCACCAATCGCGGCAAGGACCGGCAAGGTCGCCTTGGACATGGAGGACAGTGCGCCCTCCATCATCTCGCGTTTGATCTCCAAGCCAACCAGCAGGAAAAAGACGGCCATCAAAGCATCATTGATCCATAACAGGATCGGCTTGTTGATCGCGTACGCGCCTACTCCAACCTGCAAATATTGCTGGAAGAGGCCCGCATACTGCGCGGCAAACGGGGAATTGCTTGCGGTCAGCGCGAACGCTGCCGCGAAAATCAGGATAATTCCGGCGGCGCTTTCCATGCGCAGGAATTCGCCGATACGCACCAGAGCACGCGTCATGTGAGGGTCCTTTTTCTCGATCTACACATTGGAAACGCCCGACCGGCACACAGGAACGGAGGAGGCCGGTCGGGCGCTATCCCTGGCCAGACGCGCCGCGTGTGCAAGTCGCTACACTCGGGACGGGGAAGTCTGGCCAGAAGCCCGGCTACTGACAGGGTGGGCCGGGCGCCCTTTCCGGATGAGGCGAGTCATAAAGACTTCCGTGCGTGCGGGGACAGGCTTTGGAAGCTGATCCGGACAGGGCGTTTGTGTGGGTAGATCTCCATCTCGTTATTGATGAGGAGAAGGTAGTTGTGATCATCGATTAGATAAAATATAAGCTTTGTATATTATGGATAGCTTTTGCCTATATGAAACCGACACTCCGCCAACTCGAATATCTTGTCGCCATCGCCGATACGGGCCGTTTCTCTGACGCTGCGGAACGCCTCAACGTGGCCCAGCCAAGCCTGTCCACCCAGGTCGCCGATGCCGAGGCACAATTGGGCGCGACATTGTTTGAACGGTCCCGCGCTGGCGCCTATCCAACCCCGATCGGCGAACAGGTTATACGCCGCGCCCGATACATCCTGCGTCAGATGGAAGATCTCAAGGCGATTGCCCCAAATGTCATACGTCATGGCCGTAGATAGGCCCATCGGATGCTGGATCAGGGTCGCAGCCCCGTCGCCTGGAGCGCCAAACCCGCTGGCTGTGGTGATCGTCACATTGCCCAACGGGTCAGTAAACTGCGTGCGATTACCGGACAGATAGGCAGTTGTCGTCGTGGCGTAAGGGGCCATATTTTCCGCCACCTGCGTAACACGACCCAGCCCATCATAACTCGTTGTGAACCGCCCCGGGTTTTCCGGAGGCTCCGACTTGTGAGAAGTAGGAGCCATTATGGAACGACACACGACACGATAT
>CBFHQE010000090.1:0-13221 GCA_965657935.1 Maricaulis sp.
TACTCGATCGACGTGATCCGCGTTCCGCTGGCGTCGCCGGAAGACGCTGCCATCGTCAATCGTCCGCGGATCTTTGCTGACCGCGAAACAGGGGAGATTGCCGGACTCTGGCGGGGTGGCCAGCTTGAAGAGGAAGCCCAGGAGACCTCGGTTACCAATCAGTGTCACGACATCAATGTCTATCCGGAAATGGGTCTGGCGGCCGGTGCCTGTAGCGGAAATGGTATTCTGCTCGACATTTCGGACCCCGCCAATCCGGCCCGGATCAGCGAAATGTCCGATCCGAACATGGCGTATTGGCATGCTGCGCTCTTCAACAATGACGCCAACAAGATCCTGTTCACCGACGAGTGGGGCGGTGGCCTCGGCGCGCGTTGTCGCGCAGAGGACCCGGAGACCTGGGGTGCCAACATCATCGCCGACATCACCGAGGGTGGCCTGGAAGGGCGTGCGATTTTCAAGATCCCGAATACCCAGTCGGCCGTAGAGAATTGCGTGGCCCATAATGGTTCGCTCGTCCCGATTCCGGGACGCGATATCATTGTCCAGGGTTGGTATTCCGGCGGTATCTCGGTGATCGATTTCACTGACAGCAATAACCCGTTCGAGATTGCCTTCTTTGACCGCGGCCCGCTGGATGCCGAGCAGCTCTTCCTGGGCGGCAACTGGGCAGCCTATTGGCACAATGGCCTTGTCTATGCCCCGGAGATTGTTCGTGGTCTGGACATCTTCCGCCTCCTGCCGAGCGAATACATCTCGGAAAATGAGCTGGCTGCCGCCAATCTGATCCGTTTCGACGAAGCCAATACCCAGACGCAAATGCGTTTTGAATGGCCGGACGAGCCGGTCGTGGCGATGGCCTATGTGGATCAGCTGAGCCGCTCTGGTGCGCTGACCGACGCCATGGCCGACACGGTGCGTGCAGCGGTCAATGCTGGCTCTGCCGGCGATGACCTGATGAGCGCGTTGGCGGCGGCTGCCGAAGGTGCTGAAGGCGCTGACGGAAGCCGGTTCCGTGCGCTGATGGACTGGTTCGGCTAGGGGCTTTCTTCAGAGTTTGAAAGGCCGGACAGCTCGGGCTGTCCGGCCTTTTTTATTCGCGAATGACGCCCGCAGCACGAATAGCAACAGCGCCTAGTTCTGCGTTCGCGGCTAGCCGAAATCGGCCGCGCTGTGCCGCTCGTGCATCTGGGTCAGTTCATCGCCCCAGGCCTTGTTGACCCGGATGCCGCGTTTGACCGCCGGGCGTGCCGCGATGTTCTCGGACCAGCGTTTGACGTGTTCGTATTCGTCGACTGAGAGGAACTCTGCGGCATTGTACAGCAGGCCTTTCACCAGGGCACCATACCAGGGCCAGATTGCCATGTCCGCGATGGTATAGGTGTCGCCGGCGATATATTTGCGGGTCGCGAGCGTGCGGTCGAGCACGTCAAGCTGGCGCTTCACCTCCATCGCATAGCGATTGATCGGGTATTCGAACTTTTCCGGCGCATAGGCGTAGAAATGCCCGAAACCACCACCGAGGAACGGCGCAGATCCCATCTGCCAGAACAGCCAGTTCATCACTTCGGTACGTTGCGGGCCCGATGCTGGCAGGAATTTTCCAAACTTTTCGGCCAGGTGCACCAGCATTGATCCGGATTCAAAGATATTGACCTCGGTCTCGCCGCTGCGATCGATCAGGGCCGGGATCTTGGAGTTTGGATTGACCCCGACAAATCCGCTGGAAAACTGATCGCCCTCGGTAATCCGGATCAACCAGGCATCATACTCCGCTTCGGTGATGCCCAGCTCGAGCAATTCCTCGAACAGGATTGTCACCTTCACACCGTTCGGCGTGGCCAGCGAGTAGAGCTGGAAGGGGTGCTCGCCAACCGGCAGGGGCTTGTCGTGTGTCGCGCCAGAGATCGGACGGTTGATACTGGCGAAATTGCCGCCGTTTTCGCTGTCCCAGGTCCAGACTTTCGGGGGTGTATAGGTGGTGTCGCTCATGACGGATCCCAATTTCTCTCGTCGCCATACCTAGGTAGGCGCATGGCCGGTTCAACAGCTAGGCTGATTTGCCGGAAATCACGAAGGCGTGTTGAAGCCATACAGTCGGTCTTTCACCAACTGGCCGGCCAGAGGCCTGCATCAACAACCCTGGCTTTGATTCGAAACGCGCTAATCGCCGGCGTCTTGGGTTGAGAGCAGCGCGCGCATGGCCGAACTGTCGAGGTCAGCCGGGTCCACGGTGATGGCCGGGACATAACTTCCACCTGAGGGGCGCAACCGTCCACGATAGACTTTCAGGGGCAAGAACATTCGCCCTGTCCGGCTGGGAAGATCCACATGGCGGACGTCGATATACTGCGTGTCCGAGCTGGTTTCCTCTCCCAGGTGGAGCACATTTGGCAACGCCATCAGCATATCCATGAAATCGAGACAGGAGCTGGCGCAGACATCGTCCGTTATCACAACAACTTGAGCTGAAACCGGGCTCTGCACGGTCCTGGTGGTCTCTCGGGCCGCAAAGCGTCGGCTCGCATAATCGTCACCTGCTTGCACAGCGCGGTCTATGCTTTCGGCGGTGCGTGTCCAGGCCGCAGCCTGACTCTCGCGTCCGCGATCAGCATCCCTGCGGGCAATGTCATGGACATGTCGCGCATTTTCGGGTGAGGCGCGCCAGTCTACGCTGGCGGCAGAGACAGGAACCCAGTCCAGATAGACTTCTGGGCTCCAGAGGGCTGTCGCGATCCGTCTTCCGAAACTGCTGTTGCCCCCACTATTTCCACGCAGATCGAAAATGATCCTATCGAGTGAGCGCAGGGTGTTCGCCTGTGCTTCGACCTGCTGGGTCAGTTCCGCGATCGATGAACGGCGTTCATTGAAACTGGTGATCGTTATCCATGCAGTATTGTCTTCAATGTCGATGCCGGATGTTCCAGCAGATAGCGGATTGTCGGAACCGGAGCGCTGCAACATGGCCAGTGCCCGTTCGGCAAAGAAGATGCTGAGGTGTCCATCCTGAAAGGTGTCGGTATAGGCATCCAGTGCCGCATGATGATCAGCTGGTGTACGTGCCGCTTCAGCGAGCGGCATTGCGCGATTCCAGGCGTCCTCCATGAGCGTTGCGAACGCGGGGTTCTCCGGGTCAACGGCTCCGGGGTGATGTCGAAGAATAGTCTCATGCACAAATTCGACATCCTGGACCGCACGAGCTTGCCAGTCGCCAAAGCGCCACCAGGCGAAAATTGCCGCGCCCGTTATGATGACAAGAAGAAGCAGCCAGAGGACGGCCTGGCCCACCAGTTTCAGAACATTCATGATTATCCCCGCACTACGAGGAGAACATGCGGAGAAGGCTCGCTGCTGTCAAACTCTCGTCGCGCCTTCAAGGCGCTGGGCCAGACAGGTCAAACCCAACTTGGTTCAACACTTTAGTACGTAGATGGATGGAGGGAATGGTGCCGCTTGGGTGACTTGAACACCCGACCTACGCATTACGAATGCGTTGCTCTACCAGCTGAGCTAAAGCGGCCTACCACCGATGTGTCGCGAACGTTTCTGGACGCGAGGCGCCGGAAACTAACCGTGAAAACATGACTTGCCAAGTCCCTGCGTGAAGCAGATGCAGCCGCATGGTTGAAGGCATCGACAGCAGACCAATTCCTCTCGCAACCTCAGCGATATAGTGCTCGGGTGTGTTGGGGGAGATTGCATGCCGAGATGGATTGATCGTCGAAGAAAGTGGGCAAGGCCGCAAGAGAGCGCGGCTTGGCTTACGACCAGCGTGATCATCGTCACCGGTTTTCTTTGGTATCTACTGCATCTCCTTTCGGCCAACAGCCTGCAATGCGAACTTCATTACCTCTGGTGGTTTCAACGAGAGGAGACCGGTCAGGCGACCTTGCAATGGTCCAGCCTGCTGATAATGAGCCTTGCGGGATGGTTTTGTGCCGTGGTGGTGGTGCCGAAGGTGGAAAGAGTGCCGTTCTGGATCCGCTTCTGGCAGGGGATGACCGTTGGATTTCTCGTCTTGCTGATGGTTCTGCAGTGGGGCCAATGGAGGCCTCAGGGGCCGGACCGGGCGTTCTATGACTTCTTCTACGAGGACGTTCTCACTCAGCCAGTTATCAACGGTGTTTTCTATCGGCCGGATCCGATCGAGATTATGGAGGCCGGAACAGACTGGGCCGGCCGGGTCGATTTGGATCACCCGGCCTTCGATGAGTTTCACCGCTCCGAGAAGGAATATCGTGAGGTTTTCGCAGGTTATTTCGGACCGCGCGGCCATGCGCGTCACAATGGTCGCTTGATGTGTTCAGCGAACCGGGTCTATCGCAAGCAATGGTGGGGAGCCCTGGGCGCCTACTATGCTGATCTCGCGGCGGAGGAGCAGGCACAGGCGCGCGAGGCGGAAATCCGCCGCATGTTCGCCGAGCCTCCTGCTACTGATTAGTTCAACGTGAAAACCAGCGTTTGAAATCACTGACTCTTTGACGGCTGACCGGGTGTTCGCCATCGAGCGTTTTCAGCCGGACCTGCCAATGGCCACCGCTGCGATCGGCCTGGTCGATGGCGGCGATATTGGGCAGGAGGGCGCGGCTGATGCGGAAGAAGGCCTGTGGGTCGAGCACCTCCTCCAGCTCATTAAGCGTGAAATCGACAAAATAGCTTTCGCCGGAATTGAGATGAGCCAGTACGCCCTTGTCGCGGGCCTGAAAACAGGCGATTTCGCTGATCGGAACGGGGCGCAGGCGGTTGCCGGTCGAGATCAGCAAGCGGGTCTTGTAAGCATCGCCCAGACCCGCCTTGCGGACAGCCTGTTTCTGTTCCTCTGTCGAACGTCCGCTCAGCCGGTCCAGCTTGTCGAAGGCGTCGGCCAGGTCGGTTTCATCGACCGGCTTGAGCAGATAGGCGATGCCGTTGGACCGGAAGGCCTCGAGCGCGTATTCATCGTGCGCCGTACAGAAGATGGCCGGGCAGGGGATTTCGCGGATCTCGAACAGGTCGAAACATGTGCCATCGGCCAGGCGAATATCAAAGAAGACAAGATCTGGCGCCGGATTGTCCCGGAACCAGGCGTCGGCCTCGGCCACGCCCTCGACGACACCCAGAATCACATGGTCTGGTCGGACGATTTGCAGACGTTTGATCAGGCGTTCGGCGGCGGGGTATTCGTCCTCGACGATGAGGATATTCATTCGGCGCGCCCCGGCAACCAGGGCAGGGTGACACTGAAGACGTCTCCGGTGTCGGCTATCACGATATCACCCGCACCCGCCAATCCGAAACGCGAGCGCAGATTGCTCAGGCCTATCCCACTGGACTCTACACTAAGAACCGGGCGTATGGGGTTGGTGATGGTGATACCGTTTGTGGTGGCAGTGACATTGATGTCCAGAGGCGCGTTGCGGGTCGCGACATTGTGTTTGAGCGCATTCTCCACCAGGGTCAGAAGGCTCATGGGAATGAGTTCGCGGTCCATCACACCCTCGGGAATGTCGACGCTCAGATTGAACGTGTCCGGACGGCGCTGGGCCTGGACCTCGAGGAAGGCAGACGCCGCTTTCCAGTCCTCTTTCAGGCTGGCGCGCTCGCGGCCTTCAGTCTGCAGGACATAACGATAGATATCGGAGAGAGAGCGCACAAACCGCTCTACTGCCTGCGGCCGTTCCACAGCGGTCTGCGCCAGGGCGCCCAGGCTGTTGAAGAGAAAGTGCGGTGCGAGGCGGTTTTTTAGGGCGTCATAACGCGCTTCGGCAGCGGCTCGTCCGGCCTCTTCGCGCGCAAGGCGCTCATCAGCATAGGCCGAGCGGAAGCCGAAGCTCTCCGAAATGCCCGAGATCGCAATCGGGATCAGGATGGCGGTAAAGGTCTGGTCGATAGCAAAGGAGAGATTGAAACCGAAATTGTAGACGACCAGTCCGAAGAAGGCGACGAAGGCGGCCGAGCCCAGCGCGCCGTAGACAACCGAGCCGCCAAAGATCACGATCTGGCGGCGGGCGTCATGTGTGCCATAGGGCCAGCGTTTCAGCCAGAAGGCGCGCCAGCTCTCGTGCATGGCAACGATCATCACGGCGAAACAGAAGCCCATCATCACCTCGCCCCAGCCGGCCAGCGTGACGGTGATGAAATCCAGGTTTTCCCGCGCCGCATAACGTGCCTTGGCGTAGAGCGGTTCGCCAAGGCCAATCAGCATGACAACAAGGATTGAAACCCAGACCCGGTTGGGGATCCGGGACAGGTGGCCAATCAGGGGTGGACGGGTGGCTGTCGCCATTTGGGTCTGAGCACGCATGATGCGATTAGACACCTGATCGGCGGGCCTGTCAGCACCGCTCATCCCGCCAAATCAACCACTGGTCCGGAAGGCTGTCAGAGGGCTGGCAGTCGCGCGCAGACCATGTCGACCATTTCGCCAAAACTCAGTTCGCCCGTATTGCGGATCACCATGTCGGCATGTGGCTTTTGAGGTTCGACATGCAGGTCGTGCATGGGACGGACATGCGTCTCGAACTGGAAGCGTGCGAATTCCTCGGTGCGCGAGCGTTCGGCAACATCGCGGGTAATGCGTCGATCCAGGCGGATGGCATCACCGGCCGAGACATAAATCGAGAAATCGAACCGGCTGCGCAGATGATCGGTGGCCAGGATGTGCATGCCCTCGACAATCAGGATACGGCCGGGTGCAAAAGTCCGGTTTCCCGGGTGGCGTCGATGTGTCGCAAAATCATATTGCGGGATATCGACCGCCGTGCCGCTTTTCAACTCACTCAGATGAGTTGCAAGCAGGCTGTGATCCTTGGCGGCCGGTTCGTCGAAATTGAACGCGCGCTCATCAAAACCAGGGATGTCACCTGCGTCGATGTAATAGTCATCCTCGGCCAGGATCTGGGCGTCGTGCTCGCTGAAATGTTCAGCCAGGGCTGTGGACAGGCGTGACTTGCCCGAGGCGGACCCACCGGTTACGGCGATCAGAAGGCGGCTCATGCGGCGCGACCCTCATCATCAGGACCGTCACTCCCGGCCTCACCTACGCCAGGGTCATCCGGCTGCCGCGGAGCGTCGAAGAATGCGGTTCCTGTTCCGGGCGTAATCCCACCCCTGGCAGGTTGAGGACGCGGCGCCTCCAGCAGGGCAGTTTCCGGAACAGCGCCGGCTGCGCCTTCGTAACGCTCGTGGCGTGGATGGATCAGACGGCCTTCATCGCCATAGACATAGACCATGCGCTTCCAGTCGTCTGACGTATAGGGGAAGGGGCGTCCGTCCTCGTCCATATCTGTCCAGTCAGCTTCGACCGAGGCATTGGCGGCGCGGGTCATCCACCGGCGTGCGTCCTCATCGCGATCCTGCAGGCGGTAAAGCCGCGCGATCATGGCGCACACCCGTGCGCTGGGCGTGGTCTCTTCCAGCAAGGGCACAAGAATGCGTTCGGCGAGGGCGCTCTCACCTTCGTCCAGCGCGATCTGGGCTTTCAGTAGCTGGCTTTCACGATGGTCCGGAGCGAGCTCGACCAGGGCTTTCAAGCGCTCCAGGCGTTTGCTCGGCGTGTCGGACTTGCGCAGATCCTTGTAGGAGCGTGCCAGCACCGGGTGAGGAGATGCCTGCCACGCCGCCTCCAGCACGTCGGACGCCTTCTTGTGGCGGCGGCCTTGGGCCAGCAGGCGCGAAGCCAGTGTGGCAGCGGGCGCAAAACCGGGCGCGGCCTTGGTGGCCGCCTCAGCCAGGTCGCGGGCACGGTCGGGCTGTTCCTCTTCCAGGCTCATCGCGGCGGCGGTCATGATGACGGCGCGACGACGCTGGATTTGCTCCAGCGGCAATTGCTTGCGGCGTTCGCCTTCATTCAGCGTGTCCAGGGCGGCTTCCCAGCGCCCCTGGGCGATCTGGCTATCGAGCAGGGCCTCAAAGGCCCAGCGTGCTCCCTTGGCCTTGGCAAAGGCGTCCTTGGCGTGTTCCTCGGTGGTCTGCTGGTCACCGCGTTCATGCGCCAGCTGGGCCAGGCCGCGATGGGCGACGACCTGGGTGCGTTTGTCTTCCAGCAGGGCTTCGTAATGGGCCTCAGCGCCTTCCAGATTGCCGGCAGCCTCAGCGGCACGCGCGGCCAGTAGGCGCGACAGGGCCGGGCGTTCGAGCAGGGCGTCAGCGCGTGCGGCCTGGCGCACGGCGGCTTCGCCATCCCCGGCTGCGGAGGCGATGAGGGCTTTTTCAAGCGCGTCGTAGCCCTGTTCGCGGCGGCGACGGGAGAGGAATGCCTTCATCTTGTCCGGCGATGTCCAGGCCAGATAAATGCCCCACCACAAAACGAGAAAAAGAAAGGCGAAGAGGATCAGCCCACCGGCCGCCACGACGAAGGGGAGTTCGGCGCGCCATCCCAGAAATTGAAACGTTGCGGTGCCTGGGTTGAGCGCGAAGAAAGCGCCCGCAGCAGCGGCGAGGATGGCAGCGATTACGGCGAGTATTAGTCGGATCATGACGGATCGGTCCCCAGTTCCGCTGCGGTTTCAGCAAGGCTTTGGCGAACCGCTTCAAGACGGGCATCAGTTTCAAGACGTGCACGCGCGCCCAGCAACCATTCGCGGGCCGCTTCCAGGGTGGTGCCCTCCAGCTGCTCGGTCAGGGTGACCGCGTCCGCCAGCGCGCGATCACCGAGGGCGGCTTCGGCAAGCGAGGTGACGGCCAGAGGGTCACGATCCGCGGCGTCTGCATCGACACGCTGGATCTGGAGCAAGCCCCACAAACGTTGCCCGCTGCCGGCAGCGGCGCGAATCGCCTGGCCCGGATAGGCGCTGCGCAGGTCATCGAGCGTCGGCGCTCCGGCGCGCGAAAAGCTGGCCAGTGCGGCCAGATCCGGATTGCCTCGCCAGAGCCTGGCAATGGCTGCGCGTTCAGCTTCGAACGGCCCGCCAGTAGCGGCCGCATCACGCAGCGCTGTCAGAGCGATGGCGCGCGCAGCGAGAATGCGCTCGGCTTCTGTATCGACTTCCGGCTCGCGCTCCGCTGCGGCGAGGGCGCCATCCGCAGTCGTTTGCGCCGCTGCGACAGCAGAACGGGCGTCAACGAGTTCGGTTTCCAGGGCAGCGATACGATTGTTGAGGGCCTGGATCTGTGCGGTGTGATCGGTTGCTGGCTGCGCGGCCGGTATGTTCTCCAACGCGGTGATCCGGTTGGAGAGATTTTGCAGGAGTGCGGGATCGATCGCGGCCTGGTTGGCGAGGTTCGCCTGGTCCAGTGCGGTTTGTGTGGATTGACCCAGTTCTGCCTGCCCGGTTTCCAGAGTATCGAGGCGGGCGATCAGGCCGGACGGGTCGAAGACGGCGATTTCACCGTCTCCGGTCGGCACCGGGCGTGCTTCCAGTGCCGCCAGGCGTGTTTCGATGCCGGAGAGATCTGCCTCGCTTCCATCGCCTGTTGATTGCGGGCGGGCTTCCAGTTCGCTGATGCGGTTTTCCAGCGAAGCGACAGCAGATTGCGCCGCTGTGCGCGCATCGGCAGCCGGGTCTTCGGCCTCCATGGCGGCGAGGCGCGTTTCCAGCCCGGTCATGGACTGGGTTATCGCGGCGCGTGCGCTGGCCCCTGGATCGGAGCTGTCACTCTGGCCCGGGAAGAATTGCACTGCGGCAAAGCCGAGCGCGCCACCGGTCAGACTGGCGAGGGCAAAGGTGATGAGGCTGGCGCCCATGCGAGATGCAGCCCGCGTATCAGGCGGCAACTCCTCGGAGCTGTCAGCGGGCTCGAATTCTGCGTCGAGCGGTTCCGGATCGATACTGGAGTCAGACATGACGGGCCGTGATTCGAGTTGAGACCCGATTACACTAGGACGCGTTGCTCAGGGATGCCAGATCCATGGGTTGTCGCAGCGTCTCCAGAAGATCCTCTTCTGTCGGAGAGGAGGCTGGAATTAGGTCGGCGAAGCCCGCATGTTCCAATGGTTTCAGGGCATTTTCAGACATTCCATAGGCGGTCACACTGCCCAGCCAGTTGTGCAGGCCGAACCGGCGGGCAAGATCAAGGAAGGTCTTGGCGCCCCGCCCGGAATGCACCAGCACCTCGACGGGAGACCCGGACACGATGGCGGCGATCGCTTCCTCGCTCAGCGCGTCCACGGGAACCGTTCCATAGCCAATGACCTCCCGGGCCGTGAAACCGGCCTCGCGCAGATCACCGGCCAGATTTCCGGCGGCATGTATCCCGCGTACATGCACGATCGAGCCTTTTTTCGGCTTCAGCTTTCGCTTGATCAGCGCCCCGAGCTTTTTCACATCGCCATTGGCGGACTGAACTCTGGAAAATCCGATATCTCGGGCAACTCGCGCGGTGCTGTTGCCAACGCAGAAGACCGGGATGTCCCGCTCCGGGCGGCGGGGCCCCCAGGCGCGAATTCCGTTGGCGCTGGTGAAGGCCAGCGCCTGAACCTCGCTCAGATCGACGTCAATTGTCGCGCGGAAATTCACGTCCAGCACCGGGCAGATGATCGGGTCTATACCCATGCTGCGTAGTCCGGTCGCAGTCTGTTCTGCGCCAGGCCAGCCACGGGTGACAATCACGGTCATGTAGCGAGGAACACCTTCGAAAGGTGCTCGCCTGCTGCTGATTTTACGATGGATCCCAGCTGCCGACCAATCTGGTCAGCGTCTGACAACGACAATCCCGACATGTCCACGGATCTCGACTCACGCCACTTCATCTGGCCGTCAGGAGTCAAAACTTCCGCGGTGAAGTCCATTGATACGTTATTAACGTAGGCGGCAATCGGCGTCCGGCACGAACCGTCGAGGGCGGCGAGAAAGCCCCGTTCGGCTGCGATAGCGAGTGCTGTGGGCGCATGGTGCAGCGGCTGCAGCAGTTCGCGCGCTGCTGCGTCACCGGCGCGGATGGTGATACCTACAGCGCCCTGGGCGGCAGCGGGCAACATGATGGACGGATCAATCGCGGATGTGTTGTAGAGCTTGTGACCAAGGCGGTTGAGCCCGGCTTTGGCGAGGAAGGTTGCGTGGACGTCTCCAGCCTCGAGCTTGGAAAGACGGGTGCCCACATTGCCTCGCAGCGGAATGACCTTGATGTCCGGGCGCAGATTCAGCAGTTGCGACTGGCGGCGCAGGCTCGCCGTACCGAAAACGCAACCTTCCGGAAGGTCTTCCAACCGGGTTTCACCCCCGGAGGAGATCAGAACGTCGCGTGGATCTTCACGCTCCAGCACCGCGCCCAGCTCCAGGCCGCCTGGCAATGTGGTCGGGACATCCTTCATCGAGTGCACGGCAAAGGCCGCGCGACCGTCGAGCTGGGCCTCGTCGATCTCCTTGGTAAAGAGCCCCTTGCCGCCAGCCTCCAGCAGGGTGCGGTCCTGGATCTTGTCACCGGTGGAGATGAGCCCAAGGATTGGAAAGGCGGCGTTCCTGTCGGCGTCCGCGACGCCATGGGCCGCCGCCAGCAAGGCCTGGACTTCCAGGGCCTGGGCGAGGGCGAGCGGGGATTTGCGGGTGGCGATGGGCAGGGGGGAGGACAGTGCAGACACGTTGCAGCTTTCCGGTCAGGAGGTTATCGAACAGAGTATGGACTTATCCCCCACTTCCCCCGAAGCGCAAGCGCGCACGCTCACCGTCCTCGGCCTGGAATCCAGCTGTGACGAGACTGCCGCGGCCATCCTGCGTCGATCCGTCTCGGGTGAAACTGAGGTTCTGGCGGATCTCGTACTCGGTCAGATGGAGGCGCATGCGCCTTATGGCGGGGTCGTGCCGGAGATTGCTGCGCGCGCACATGCCGAGGCCATGGATGGTCTGGTGGTGGCTGCGCTGAAGGAAGCCGGCCTGATCCTGGACGAGATTGACGGCATTGCTGCGACGGCGGGACCGGGTCTGATCGGCGGCGTGATGGCGGCCCTGATGACGGCCAAGGGGCTGGCACTGGGTTCCGGCAAGCCGCTGATCGCGGTCAATCATCTGGAAGGTCACGCGCTCTCGCCGCGCCTCTCCGAGGATGTGGAATTTCCCTATCTTTTGTTGCTGGTCTCGGGCGGGCATACGCAATTGCTCATCGCTGAGGGCATCGGCAAATATAGCCGTCTCGGTTCAACACTGGATGACGCCGCAGGCGAGGCGTTCGACAAGACAGCCAAGGTCATGGGTCTGGGTTTCCCGGGTGGTCCGGCACTGGAGCGCTGTGCGGCAACCGGAGACGGGACACGCTTCGCCCTGCCAACCCCGCTCAAGGGCAAGCCGGGCTGCGACTTCTCTTTTGCAGGTTTGAAGACGGCCGCACGGCAGATCTGGGACAGTCTCGAAACGCCGTCTGAGCAGGACAAGGCAGATCTGGCAGCCTGTGTACAACAAGCGATCGCCCGGTCGCTGGCCAACCGGTCCGCACGCGCCATGGGCCTGTTCCGTGAGCGTTTCCCGGACAGGCCAAACCCCGCCTTCATCGTTGCCGGCGGTGTTGCGGCGAACAAGACGGTGCGCGAAACACTGGATCAGGCGGCCGCTGATCATGGCTTCGAGCTGAAAGCCCCGCCCATGCGCTGGTGCACGGATAATGCCGCCATGATCGCCCTGGCAGGACTGGAACACCTCGCTGTTGGGGATGTGGATGAGTTGAACGCGCCCGCACGCGCACGCTGGCCATTGGACGAAAGCTCAGCCAAGCTGGCTCCCGTGATCGGATCCGGACGAAAAGGACCCAAGGCATGAGTAAATATCAGTCTATTGGTGTGATCGGCGCGGGCGCCTGGGGCACGGCCCTGGCCCAGACCGCAGCGTCGGCAGGGCGGGCAGTGACGATCTGGTCTTTCGAGCAGGACGTTGCCGACGCCATCAATTCCAAACACGAGAACACGATTTATCTGCCCGATGTTGCGCTGGAAAAATCCGTGGTGGCGACCACGGCCATGTCGGAGCTGGATGCCTGTGACGCGATCCTGGCTGTCGCACCTGCCCAGCATCTCAGACGTGTACTGGAAAGTTTCCTGCCCTTCGCCCCGCCCGGCGTGCCGATCGCGCTCTGCGCCAAGGGCATTGAACAATCCAGTCTGTCGATGATGACCGATGTCTTGTCCGAGACTATCCCCGGTGCAGTGCCGGCCGTTCTCTCCGGACCGAGTTTCGCCATTGATACCGCCAAGGGTCTGCCGACCGCTGTTACGCTGGCCTGCGAAGACGAGGCGGTTGGTACAGAACTTGTTGAAGCGCTGGGGACCAAGCGTTTCCGCCCTTATCTCGCCAACGACCTGGTGGGTGCGGAGATTGG
>CBFHQE010000091.1:0-3736 GCA_965657935.1 Maricaulis sp.
AATTCATCGGCATCGGCCTCATTGCCGCTTACACGACGCAAGAAACTGCGAAGAGCTTGCTGATGCCGATCCACCAGCCGTGCAAAGGCTGCATCAGACCCCGCCAGAGATGCGGACACCAGGTCCGCATCCGTCTGAGCCTGGTGCATCAGTCCGACTTCTTGCCGATCTTGGAGATTGCACCGGCGAGAAAGGCCACTGCCAGAACGCCCATGATCATGGCGACAAAATAGGCGACCTCGCCCATGCCCAACATGCCATTATAGCCCTCGTAGGCAAAAACAGCGCCCAGCCCCAGGAACAGGACGACCAGAAAGGCATTGCCGCCCGATCCGTTGTCATCGTCCTTGTCATGCCAATCGGCGCGATCATGACTTTCAATCTTGTCCAGGCTCTCGACCAGATTGGCGGGCGGCTCCTTGCCCGCGGCAGCATAGGTCTTGAGCAGGTCGATCTTCGCCTTGGTCTGCTTGTAGCTCATGAAGCTGTTCCAACCCATGAACAGGAAAAAACCCAAGGGAAACAGCAACCACCAGTAATTCTCGAACAAATCGGCCACGACAAACCTCGCTTTCTTGTTGGTCTTCGTCTGTGAGTTGCCGCCGCGGATGCGTTTGGATGCAGCGGCCTGAAATTAATCCGATAGCGGGGTCAGTTCACACGTCAGCTTTGAGGGCTAGCCCTTGCGCCAGCGATGGTCGAGCGGCGCCTTCTTGTCCGGCCGGGCCGGCAGTTCAACGTCCCCTGTGGAACTGTCAGCCAGGATGGCGTAGCTGTCACCGACCAGAATGCGGATCACTTTCTGGGCCGGCTCTTCCAGCCTGGCATAATGCTGCTTCAGCGCTTCCAGGCACCTTGCCCGATAGGGGTTGACGGGAACCGTCCAGGTAACGCCTTCTTCTTGCCAGCTGACAGCCTCCTGGCCCGTCGCCATCGCGATGGTGTTGGCGTACAGGTAAGGCAGGTACTGACGTCCCAGCAGTGAGAAGATCGGCCCAAGGTCCGGCGGAATGCGCTGGGCAGCGACGCTGTCACGCAGGCTTTCCGGCGTTGTCGCCCACATGCGCGCCGTCCAGTTCAACGTGTGCGGCGCAACCTCTCTCAACAGCGCGTGAGGTGTCGGGTCGTAGGAGAAATGGCGGAACATGGCACCGAACAAGCCGAAATCGGCTTCGCAAGGGCGGTCTCCAAACAGGAAGAGCCGGTCCTCGAAAACCCTCTCCAGCATTTCAAGGACTTCCCGCAGGAAACTCTCGATCAGCGGTGCGGTCTGAGGCGTCACACCATCCTGCTTGAGGAAGTGTTTTTGCTGGCGTCGGCGAATATAGCGCTGGCGCAGGAAACGTGGCGCCTTGATATCGCGCAGCATGCCGTCCGCCAGTTGCCCGCTCATCAACTCGGCATCAGGCTTGAAGGCCCAACGATAATATAGCGCAGGGCGCCAGAGCCACTCGTCGAAAAAGTCCTCCAGCAACAGGCTGGCGAAAGCCACGGCCGGCGGACCAGGCTTGAACCGCGGATTGGGCCAATAGGCCTCGAAATGGGCGATGATGTCAGTGGTATCCGTCATCCAGCTGCCGTCTTCGCATTCCAGCTGCGGCATCTGGGCGATCCCGGTCTCGGCGGCGCAGGACCGGAACGTGGCTGTATCCATCTCCACATATTCATAGGGCACGCCCTTGGCGCGCAGATAGCCTTCAAGCTTTCCGGTGAAATAGGAAAGCTTAAGACCGTAAAGTCTGTAGAGCGGGCGAGACATCAGGCCATACGACCCGATTCTCGCCCCTCAGGCGAGTTGCTTAGAACGGCAGCTGTGTCATGTCCGGCAACTCGACGGTGATATCACTGACCAGATCCCCCTCACGGCGCATGAAAGCGTGGATGGTGGCATGCACCTCATCCGAGCTCATGAAGAGATTGTGGCCGGCATTGTGCACAGTCACGATGTGGGCGTTCGACAGGCCGGAGACCGCCTCGGCCTGGCTGTCCACATAGGTTCGTCCATCCAGCGTGCCGGACAGAACCAGCACTTCGGTCTCCCCCATGGGGGCCTCGCGAAAATCATCACCCAGATCGAACCCGTCCCAGGCACCAAAGACCTGCGGCATCGGGAAATTGAGATAGCCGCCAACCAGACCCGTCGCCGCTTCACGCTGGAACGCCGTCAGGCGGGCGCTGTCGATGCCCGATGCGATATCCATCGCGGTGGGCATTGGCCGCAAACCGATGGTCTCGTTCGGCGTATGGAAACGCTGCAGCAAGCCGGCAAGCAGACGTGTATCCCCGCCATCAAGCGAGGCAAACAGAGCCAGAAGAATGGCGGCGTTCTGAGGATCAGAAATCAGCATGGACGCAAATTGTTGAGCGTGATGACGCTGGACCAGCAACTGCGCCGTCGATCCGTCGCGCTGCGGGATATCGACCAAGACCGGTTCGTCGTCGAGACGGCTCAGAACACGGCGCACCATGCCGGCAATGTCGGAATAACGCGCAGCCGCAGCCGGCTGCGTATTAACGGCGGCTTGCAGCCGGGCAAAATAGGCGTCAGTGCGCGCCGGCATCTTCACCGTCTGATCGAGGCCTTCAACCGAGGCCAGCACGACCTGGTCTATCTCTCCGGGAATATCCTTGATGGCCGCCAGTGCCAGGTGAGACCCATAGGAGATGCCCCACAGATCGAGCTGCTCAGCGCCAAGATGTTCACGCAGATCAGACAGGTCCTGCGCACTCTCGCGCGTTGTGTATCCATCCAGGTCAACGCCCTGCTCGCGCCAGAAAACACCGCATTCCTCGATCGCGTCGCGATGGTCCTGGGCAAATTGCGCATCCGTCTGGCGCGCCAGGTCATCCCCACCGAAGCTGGACTGGCAGCTGGGCAGATCGTTTTCGGACAGGCCAGTCCCGCGCTGGTCATAGGCAATCACATCGCCATGTTCGCGCATCGCCATGAACAGCGGGAAACGTCGGCCGCGCGCTGTTCCGGTACCGGTGCCGCCCGGCCCTCCGGCGAGATAGACAATCGGGTCGCCCGGATTATCGCTGGTTGACGGGAAACGCACATAACCAATGGTGATCATCCGGCTGTCGGGATCCGCGCGATTTTCCGGCACTTTGAAGGACCCGCGAAACGCCTCAACCGTTTCGCCATTGCCCGCTTCAAAGGTGATGCTTTCTTCGGCCTGCGCCAGGGATGCCGTGCTCATGACCGTGCTCGCCATCAGGGCGCTGATCCAGGTCCAACCGTTTTTCATTGTTCTCGCTCCAAGCTTTGCTCCGGCTGTTCAAACACGCGCAGACAGGGCAGATCACGGCTGAATCTGTGAACGGTAGCGCCCTGCCGACAAGCGGCGAGACGCCGGTAACCGGCGCCGCTATGATCAGGCCATGCTTCGTTTTCTCCTCCTCCCGCTGGCCCTGCTTGCCAGCCCCCTCGCCGTCCCGGCCCAGGCACAAACCTTCCAGTGGATCGACGACCGTCCCGTGACGGTCTGCCCGGTGGCCGCCGGCGAAACCCAGCCGCCAGAATTCACGGGGGCAGATTGCCAGGAAATGCCGCTCGGCCAGGTCGATCCCCAAGGCGAGCATTTCTGGATGCGCACCAGCATCACGCCCAGCGATGCCTTGAGGCAGGGCCAGTCGCCGCTGGGCTTTTATATCTCGGGCAAGGCCTCGAGCCGGGTCTGGATCAATGGCCATGAACTGGAGAGCAATGGCACCCCCGGGCTCGACCGTGACC
>CBFHQE010000091.1:3746-13019 GCA_965657935.1 Maricaulis sp.
AGTCTGATCCACCTGCACGCGCCCATGCATACGCTTGGCATGGCGCAATATACCAATCCCACCCTGTTGATCCTCGGGGCCTACTGGCCGTCCCTGATCACATTTGGCGTGTTCATCCTGGCGCTGGTATTTTTCGGGGTCGTCGCCCTGCGCGAGAAAAAGTGGGAAGCCCCCTTCCTGCTCGCCCTGCTCGCCGCCGTCGCGGGTGGACAGCTATTCGCGGAGAGCGCGCGCGGCCTGATTTATTACGCCTATTCCCTGCATGATTTCCGTTTGATTGGCATTGCCACCGGCGCCGTACTGGCCGGCCTGTTGCTCTTGGCCTGGCTGTTTCAGCGCTTTTCTGGTTTGAGCGCCACCCAGCGCTATTTGCGGCTGGGCGGTGTGGGTCTGGCCTGCCTTGTGATCGTCCAGCTCTCCCCGGGCTTTGATGCCAAGGCCGGATACGGCTTCCTGACCGCCGCCCTATTCGCGACCGCCTGGTGCGGGCTGTGGAGTTGGCAGAAAAAGCCCGGCGCCCTGACCTATCTGGCCATTCTGGGCGGTTTCTCGCTTCTGCTCATCCTGTTCCAGGGTGAGTTCCTCGATTTCTATTTCTTCTATGCCTTTGCCGGGCTGCTGCTCTTCCTGATCCAGCAACAGGCTGCGGAACTGGTCCGCACCCGCCGGGAAAAACAAGCCGAAGGCGTCCGCGCAGACAAGCTCGAACTCGCCCTCGCCCAGGCGCGTCAGCGCACGGCGCCGGAACAGATCCAGCTGGTCTCCAGCGGGCGGGTGGACTATCTGGCCACCGACACCATCACCCAGTTCAAGGGGGCGGGCGACTATATCGAAGTCCACCTCGAAGGCGGCAAGACGGCGCTCTACAATGGCGGGCTCTCCGCACTGGAGAGCGACCTCCCGCCCACCTTCCTGCGTGTTCACCGTTCCCACATCGTCAACACAGCCTTTGTCTCTGCCCTCGAGCGCGATGCCAGCGGAATCGGCCGTCTGCTCCTGTCCAATGGCCAGGAAGTCCCGGTCTCCCGCCGCATCATGCCCAAGGTGAGGAGTGCGCTGGCGGAGGGCTGAGGTTGCAGTCTGGTCGAAATCGGACCACAAGGCGAGAAATGTTCAGCATCGAGGGCTGGTGTGTTTCCCAAGTACGGATGGTTGTTTCGCGTTCTGGCGCTTGTTTGTTTGATTGGGCTTATCTATCTGGGCTCCATGGCGCCCGGGGCCGGCTTTCGGGTGAGTTGCGTCAATGGAAACTGCATCGCCGCAGCCAGCACCTCTTGGGTGTTGAGTGCGCTCGCACCTGTAGCGCTCGGCCTCATTATTCTATTGCCTCGACCTCTTGCTGCGCATTTGCAAGCTAGCGGCAAACGAGCCGGATACTGGCGGCGATTTGTTGCTCTACTCTTAGATTACAGTCTGTTGGGGGCGGTTTTTGCCCCCCTGGCGCTCATCCCGCTCTTGCTGGAATGGCACGCAACAGGCGAGTTTTCCTGGTCGTTCTATAGAGAATTTGCTCGCCCCACCGACTGGGCAACCCTACCCGTGGTCTTGGCGTTATTCGCGATAATCTACTTCTATTATGACCGGGCGAGCAGAGCTGGCCGCCAAACAGTCGGCCAGTTCATTCTCGGCTACCGCGTCTCGCTGTCCCACCGGAATTGGCGGACCCCCATAGGCGCTGCCTACGGGCTGTTTGCATATCTCGGGATTATGCCGCGGTTCATGGTGCGTTTTGTTCAACGGGCGAATAGGGCATTGGGATTAGGTTGGATCAACTCCACCGTAGACCCAATTCTGGATGCCGAATACGAGCTGGTGAAAATCAGCGCGCCCCAGACTCACCTCTCCAACGGCACATAAACATCCGAGCGCAGTTCCGCCGCCGGGCGTGTTTCCGGGTCATCGACATAATTGACGATCATCGGACGGTCCGCGAAGGCGTGTGCGCTGTCGACCAGGATCCGCGCGTACAACGCATCGATCGTGTCGTGCAGGCTGGCATAATCGCCGACATGACGCTGGCAGGCACAGGTGCCACCGGCCATCTCCATCACCCCCACCGGGACGCCCGGTGAGGCATGCTCGCCAACATCGATGGCGCAGTCGAAATGCAATTGATCGGCGGGCGTGAAGCGCGGGTCCTCATGCCACACACCCCAGATGCCGCGCAGGGTTTCAATGGTCAGGTCCTCGAACACCGCGCCGAACAGGGATTCATAACTCTTGTTGAGTTCCTCAGAGGCGCCGACATTGCGGATCGCCAGCAATCGGAACGGCTCCAGCGAGACAATCTCCACCGGCATGGGAACAGGCTCGCCGCTCGCAGCAGGTTTGAGCAATCGATCGAGCAGGCCGGTCTGCCCGGCCCGCAGCTCGCTGGCCGTACCGCCGGTCACGGACCGAAAGGCCCGGGCAAAGGACTGGCTGGTGGAAAAGCCCGAAGCGCCCGCTGCTGTGGTGATGGTGACGCTTTCGTCCTGAAATTCAGGCACAGACCGGCCCAGGCGCACGCGCTGGACGGTTTCAGCGACGGTTTCTCCCGTCATCAACCGGTAGATACGATGGAAATGATGCGGTGACAGGGCGGCGACAGAGGCCAGCTGATCGAGATCAGCGTCCTCGGCGTGTTCCAGGTGGGCGATAACCCGGTCGATCTTGTCGGCATATCGCAGGCGGCTGGTCGGTTTCATGCGTGTCTCCCGTGGCTAACTCTGCCAAGGGATAACCAGACTGCCAACTCACGGCGTTCCCGATCTTGCGGATTTCAGCTAGCGATCGCGTGGAGGCGGAAGCTTGCGTTCAAGAAAACTGCGCACATGTTCGCCGACAAAGGCCACGACAAAGCCGAAGGGCAAGGCCAGGACCAGGGCGATGGTCAACTCGGTGTCGAGCCCGCCATCGCGCCAGGCCAGCGCCAGCAAGGGAATGGCAAACACGGCGCTCAGCCAGAGCGCATTGGTGAGCAGCTTCTTCATGAGACCCCCTACCAATGCGGTGGCTTTTTGGATTCCGGTGCCGGCATGGACTCTTCCAGGTCCCCGACCCGGCCCATCATCTTGTTCAAACGCCGCGTCAGGCGTTCTATCTCATCACGCTGAACAAGGATCACCGAATTCATGTCGTCGATAGACTGGTCCTGGTGAGCGATATGAATTTCCAGCGCTTCAATGCGCTGTTCGATTGTTTCTGTCATCTCGGCCTCAATCGGCGCGTACAACCACCGCCGCATTGACATGGCACCTAATGGAAAAGCCGAGACTTTCATAGAGGCTGATCGCTGTCGCATTTGTCGCCCAGGCGTGCAGGAAGGGAATATCGCCTCGACAGATGATCTCATTGGTCACGTGAGCAGACAATCGTTTGGCCAGGCCACGCCCACGAAAATCAGGATGAGCACACACGCCGCTGACTTCGGTATGGCCGGGAAAGCGCATGCGCTCCCCCGCCATTGCTGCGAGACGTCCCTCGATCCTCACACCCCAGAACTGGCCCATCTCGTGGGTCCGGGTCAGGAAAGGTCCCGGCTGGGTCAGGGTCGCCAGCTCCAGCATCTCTGCCGCATCGGCATCATCCAGAGCGATCATATCTGTAGTATCGACTGGCAGGAATGACGTGTCTCCCCGCACCATCTGCACGCCTAGCGCTTCAAATGTCACGGCCAGGCCATCAGGAATGCGGATCTCCTGAACCTGCAGGAAATAGGCTTCCTCGCCCTCACCCACCAGCTCGCCGGCCGCCTGCATCGCTGCGTTACCATCATCGATGCCACACACGAACTTGTTCACATCGGGCAGGAAACGTCGAGCCAACTCCCCGCCTTTCGAAAAACGTTCATGATGTGTGGTCAGGCTGAACCAGATCGGTCGATCCAACATGGTCATGATGTTTGCTCCCGGGCCTTCGAGATTTTTTCGAGCCTGGCTTCCAGTGCTCCGCTGGCCAGCCGGTCTTCAAGGGCAGAGATCTGGTCAATGAAGGAGCCTTCAAACTCGCCGCACAGCTCAGTCACGGCCGCATCGATCACCGGCCAAAACGCCTCGGCAGCGCGCGTCGCAAGCGCCTCGCCCGTGTCAGAGAGTGCGATCAGGCGCACGCGGCGGTCCGCATCAGCGACGCTGGAAACGACCCAACCGCCCTTCTCCATCTGATCGATCAGGCGCGACACTCCCGGCTGGGCGATCACCAGCATTTGCGCCAGCTCACCCGTGGATCTGGGCCCATGAAAATGCAACGCCGCCAGTACCGGCATTTGAGCCGACGGCAACTCACAGCCCTGTGTCTGCAACCATTTCTGAGCCACGGCCTGCATGGCCATGCCCGAGCGCTTCAAACGCGTACCCAGCGCTGTATGACCAAAACTGGCGACAAAATCCTCAACCACGACACTCTCCATAACTAGATATATATCACGTTATAGAAATCAGGAAGTCAAGACCTTTTCCAACTCAACCCTGCGGTCTGGCGCGAGCGCTGCAACAAAAACTGTGTCGTGGCTGGCGATCAGCAAGGCACCGTCAAAAGACTGCAAGGCTGCTTCAAGCAACTCCACGGCCTCAAGGTCGAGATGATTGGTGGGCTCATCGAGAATGAGCAGAGACGGCATCGCGGATCCAGCAAACAGGCACGCCAGCCCGGCTCGCATGCGCTCTCCGCCACTGAGAACCGCCGCCGATTTCAGCGCAGTATCATTGCGAAAGGCAAAACGCGCCAAGGCCGAACGGACAGCATTGTCGGAAAGCTCCGGGTTCAGATGCTGGCAGTTCTCGCGCACACTCTGACCAGGCTCAAGGAAACCGACATGCTGATCCAGCAAAGCGAAATGGACATTGCGGCTGACCGTGCCCGAAGACGGGGCCAGTCGTCCGCTCGCCAGGGCCAGCAGGCTGCTCTTGCCCGCACCATTGGCGCCGCTGATCTGAACACGTTCCGGCCCGGTGATATCCAGGCTCAACCGCTCGAACAAGACGCACCCGCCACGCTCCAGCGAAACATTGTCCAGTGTCAGCACTTGCTGGCCGACGGCCAGGCCGCTTGCCGGGATCGAGATCTGCAGCGGCGTCACGACCTCCAGCTGCTCGCGCGCTTGTTTCAATGCGCCCTCAGCCTGGCTGACCTGGCGTGCGCTGGCGGCAACCGTCCGGCGATCCGTGCCCTGCGCCTGTTCACGCCTGGCGTTGAGGATAAGCTTGCTCTGGGAACCGGACCGGCGCACAGAGCGTCCCTGCCCGTCTGATCGCGCCTTGCGTTCGGCCCTTTGCTGGCCAGCATTTTTCGCCTGACGAAGGCCGGACTGCGCGGTCTGCACGGCATCGGCCAGCCGCTCCCGGCGCGCCTCACGCTCAGCGACATAACTCGACCAGCCTCCGCCCGAGACCAAACACCCCGTGGGGTTGAGCTCGACAATGCGATCAACATGTTCAAGCAGGTCTCGATCATGGCTGGCCAGCACCAGCCCACCTCGCCACTCACGGACGAGCTGAAGGGTCAGTGCGCGCCCCCCAGTGTCCAGATTATTGGTTGGCTCATCGAGCAATAACACGTCTGGCCGGGCCAGCATCAACCGGGCCAGCGCCAGCCGTGTGCGCTCGCCGCCACTGCTGGCCTCCAGCGGGCTGTCCAGGTTTCGCGTCGGTAAATCCAGTTCGCGCAGACAGGTTTCCACGCGACTTTCCAGGTCCCAGACCGCCAGTTCTATATCATCGACCTGCGGCTGACCGCGCGCGATGCGCTTGAGACGTTGCCAGTCTTCATCCACGCCCAGACCTTCCGCCCAGCTGAGCGCTGAGACCTCCTGGTGCTGGTCAAGCAGTCCAATTCGGCCGAAACGCCGGACATGGCCGCTCGCAGGACGCTGTCGGCCCGCGATCACTTGCAACAGGGTGGATTTGCCGCAGCCATTTCGCCCCACCAGGCCGATACGTTCAGCACCGATACTCAGAGACAGGTCGGAAAAGAGCGGCCTGGCGTCAGGCGTGTGAAGGGAAAGACAATCGAGTGTAATCTGGGCAGACATGAAGCATCTCAACGGCAACGGCAAACGAACGGGTTTCGGTTTGCAGGTGCTGCTTCATGTGTGCGTCTCCTTTTCGATCGGGCCGTTCTTCTACCGTGATCGCGCCGGACGTCAAGTGAAACCAGACTGCCACGCAAAAAGAAACGGGGAAGGCTTGCACCTGCCCCGCGACCTGTTTCATCGAGCTGGATCGACTAGTTCAGGTCAAACCGGTCGGCATTCATGACCTTGGTCCACACGGATGCGAAATCGCGCACGAATTTGGCCCCTGCATCATCCTGGGCATAGAGCTCTGCATAGGCTCGCAGGATGGAATTCGAACCGAAGACCAGATCGACACGCGTGGCCGTCCATTTGACCTCACCCGATGCGCGGCCCTGGATTTCATAGGAATTCCGGCCCGTTGGCACCCAGCGATTTCCCATATCCGTCAGATTGACGAAGAAGTCATTGCTCAGGGCGCCTTCGCGGTCCGTGAACACGCCATGTTTGCTGCCACCGTGATTGGTCCCGAGCACCCGCATACCACCGAGCAGGACCGTCATTTCTGGCGCGGTCAGACCCAGCAATTGCGCCCGGTCCAACAACATTTCCTCCGGCATCACGGCAAAGTGTTCCTTCAGCCAGTTGCGGAAACCGTCATGGACAGGCTCGAGCACATCAAAGCTGGCGGCGTCGGTCATCGCGTCAGTCGCATCGCCCCGGCCGGGCGCAAAATCGAGGGTCAGCGAGAAACCGGCTGCCTTGGCCGCCTGTTCCACGCCGACATTGCCCGCCAGCACAATGACATCGGCGAGTGAGGCGCCGAACTCGATCGCGATTGGATCGAGCTCGCCCAGCACACGGAACAAACGCTCCGGTTCATTCCCCGCCCAGTCCCTCTGGGGTGCCAGACGGATGCGCGCGCCATTCGCGCCGCCGCGCATATCAGAAGAGCGGAAGGTTCGCGCGCTGTCCCAGGCGGTCGAGACCAGGTCGGATACCGACAAGCCGGTCGCCGCGATCTTCGCCTTGACGGCGTCAATATCAAAACCGGTCGAGCCGGCGGGCACCGGATCTTGCCAGACCAGGTCTTCAGCGGGAGCATCAGGGCCGATATAACGTGTCCGCGGTCCCAAATCACGGTGAGTCAGTTTGAACCAGGCGCGGGCAAATGTGTCCCTGAAATAGGCCGGGTCTGCCATGAATTTCTCACAGATCACG
The DNA here is from genome assembly GCA_965657935.1 of Maricaulis sp. Classification (GTDB taxonomy): domain Bacteria; phylum Pseudomonadota; class Alphaproteobacteria; order Caulobacterales; family Maricaulaceae; genus Maricaulis. The sequence continues at coordinate 10,960 of CBFHQE010000091.1, forward strand.
CGATAGGCAAGATCCATCTTCATCGCCATGTCCGCATCGGTCATGATTGGCATCCGACGGATCGACGGGTCCGATGCATCCACCGGCATGTGTTCCTCCTTGATGTTGATGGGTTGCCATTGCTGCGCTCCAGCTGGGCTTCTCTTCAGCTCCCACTCATATCCGAAGAGCAGTTCGAAATAGCCCATATCGAACTGGGTCGGATGGGTCGTCCAGGCCCCTTCCAGACCGGAGGTGACGGCATTGGACGCCTTGCCATCAAGACTGGAATTCATCCAACCGAAACCCTGGCTTTCCAGCGCTGCACCTTCCGGTTCAGGGCCGAGTGCACCGGCATCACCATTGCCGTGCGCCTTGCCGACCGTATGCCCCCCACAAGTCAGGGCCGCGGTTTCCTCGTCATCCATGGCCATACGCGCGAAAGTCTCACGGACCATGGCCGCAGTCTTGATCGGATCCGGCTTTCCGTTGACGCCTTCCGGATTGACATAGATCAGACCCATCTGAACAGCCGCGAGCGGGTTTTCCAGGCTGTCCGGCTTGGACACATCCTCGTAACGCGTGTCGGATGGTGGCAACCAGTCCGTCTCGGCGCCCCAATACACGTCCTCCTCCGGGTGCCAGATATCCTCGCGTCCAAAGGAAAACCCATAGGTTTTCAGGCCCATGTTTTCATAGGCGACGGTTCCGGCGAGCAGGATCAGATCGGCCCAGGACAGCTTGTTTCCGTATTTTTTCTTAAGCGGCCATAGCAGGCGCCGCGCCTTGTCCAGATTGCCATTGTCCGGCCAAGAGTTAAGCGGCGCAAACCGGATATTGCCCGCCCCGCCGCCGCCGCGCCCGTCGGCCAGGCGATAGGACCCCGCCGAGTGCCAGGCCAGGCGGATCATCAGACCGCCATAATGGCCGTAATCCGCGGGCCACCAGTCCTGGCTTTGAGTCAGCAGGGTGTGCAGATCTTTTTTGACCTCTGCGAAATCGAGGGATTTGACGGCGTCACGGTAATTGAACGTCTCATCAAGCGGGTTCGACTTGCGATCATGTTGATGAAGAATATTGAGATTGAGATTTTTCGGCCACCAGGCGGTAACGGAGTTACCGCTCTCGGTGTTGGCACCGTGCATCACAGGACATTGGCCGCTTGTGGACATGCTGTCTCCCTTCGGATCGATGTTGGCTCTGGCATACAACCTGCGCGATCCGTCGAAATGCGTCCAATCAATAACTTTCCTGACTTCGATAGATTTTGACGATAGATCAGTGATTGCCGGTGGAAGCGAGCACTTCTTCACCCGGAATCGAGGCGGCCGAAACCGCCTCTCACCGGATCAGACGGTGGCTCGAATACTCCAACAGGCCGCGTTGAAGGCGATTCGATCACCTTCGACATAGGGTGAAAACCCGGCCCAGACGGCTTCACTTACCCTTGCCTGCATCACCTCATCCAGGTCTGCATGGATCTGACCGACCGGACCAAGACGGATGAAATAGGATTCCAGCTGTTCGCGCGTCATCACACAGGTCTCGTCGATGGGCTCCACCGAGACCCGGTTCCAGCCGGCTTGCGTGAGGATCCGGCAGATCTCGCTTTCCTCCGCGAGGCCGAACTGTCCCGGCTCCCCCGCCCTGCGATGGGGTATCTGCGGCAAAAGCTGGCGCGCCGCGTCCTCGGCGGCGGTCATGAAGGCGTTTTCCTGTGGTGTGCGCCAGGTGATGAAATGCAGGCTGCCGTCCGGTTTCATGGCCGAGCGAATGCGCGAGAAAACCGGCTCGGGCTCGTCGAAAAACATCACCCCGAAACGGGAAATGACCAGGTCGAAATCGGCCGGGGCATAATCATGACCGGCGATGTCTCCCTGAACAAAAGACGCACGGCTATTGCTTTCAAGGGCCCGCTCGCGGGCCGCATTGATCATCGGGCCGGATATATCCAACCCCACCGCATCGCCTTTTTTGCCCAGAATTTTTGCGGCCGCCAATGTCGTCGCACCTGTACCGCAACCGAGATCCAGGACACGGCCCGCGCCCAGCACTGCAACACTCTTGGTCAGGCGTTTCTC
>CBFHQE010000092.1:0-13017 GCA_965657935.1 Maricaulis sp.
TCAAGGAAATTGGCGAGGCGGCAAGACTGCGGTCTTCCTCCGACTGCGCGGCACGATAATGACGTGCGGCCAGCCAAGAAGACGGGACACTCCGCAGTAGTTCACCCGTCATGTTGAGGACGATAAAGATGCGAATTCTCGCTTACGAACCCAGCATGTCACATGCCCAGCTTCTTCGGGATTGCCTCCTGAAGTTTTCCGAGATCCGCAGTGTCGATTGTGCGCGCACCGGTGATGCGCTTCTTCGCTCCATGGAGCACGGGGATGTGGATGTCATATTCCTGGACGGCGACGGATATGATCACGAGCGGATCGCACAGGAATTGCGCGCCGCTGGACATGACCCACTCATCGTTTTGTGCAGCAATTTTCCGGAACTCGCTGCCCGCGCCTTTGATCTGCGGGCCTCTGACTTCCTGTTACGACCGATCAACCCGATCCGTCTCGAGGAAACGGTGCGCCGGCTGAACACGACCATCGGCCTGCAATCTGCGGCCTCGCGGGTTGAGGTAATGTCGGAAACAATTGAAGCCCTGCGTCAATCCCGGCCCAACGGCGCCAGCTCACCGAACTTCAAGGATTTCTGGATCAAACAGCGCAATGAGATCATCCGCGTGCCACAATCAGAGATAATATGGATCGAGGCCGCGCGCGGGTACGTGTATTTCCACCTCCAGCATCGTCAACTCTTGCACCGAATCTCCATGCGGGAACTGGAGGAGACGCTCGACCCGTCGGTCTTCCTGCGCATTCATCGCTCCGGCATCATCAACACCCGTGCCCTGGTAAAAACACTTAGCGACAAACACGGTGTCTATGCGGTGGAACTCAATAACGGCTCGAAGGTCAGGGTCGGTCGCAAATATCGCCCCGCCTTGACCGAGTTCATGGTGGGGTTTTCTCCCGCGGCGAATGAAGCCAGAGCCCGGACTATAGTCGCGGCCTAATTGCGCAGATAGCCGGCATCCGATAGCAATTCGACGGCGAATGCCCGCCGGAAGTCACGGATGTCTGCATAATCATCCGAGCGGGCGTAGAGGGCAAAGACAACACCCGGCCCCTCACCCGCATCGACATAGCCGACATACCAGCCCTCCCAGGCACCATCTTCAGTCGAGCCTGCGCCCGTCTTGCCATGCAAACCGTCCGCGTCTCGCGCTGCATCGAGGCTGATCAGGTCGAGCCGCTGCAAAGCCGAATCCGCGACCTCGATCATGCCGGTGTGCAGATCGCGCAGGAACCGCACCTGCTCCCACGGAGAGATCTGCAGGCCATTGTCCAGCCAGAAAGCATCGTCTCCGGCGTCAAGTTGGGCGTTTCCATAGTTCCAGTCCGCCAGGACTGACTGGTAGTGGGCTCCACCGACACATTGGGCCAGCTGCCGGTAATACCAGACGACCGAATTGCGAAACGCCGATTCAAGATCATGATCGCCTTGCCAGGCGGCGGGCCAGAAATCAGCGCTCGGCCAGCGCTCGTCATCCCATGCCAGAACCCGTTCCGGGTCGAGGCAGTCTGTCGCTTCCAGGCCGATTAACGTGTTGGGGATCTTGAATGTCGACCAGGGAGCGTGGCGATCGTAAATTCTGGACCCTTCCAGAACCAGCTTGCGTCCGGTCTGTAGGTCCAGCGCGATAAAGTCGACCCGCTCAGCCGTAATCAGCCCGTCATAGGCCGCGCGTGGCAGCGTAATCATCTCCGACATGACGGTTGGTTGCCCGCGCTCACAGCCCTGCAACAGCCCGGCAGCCAAGAACACCACCCCCAACAGGGCGGGTAGCCGTACCCACTCACGCATGAACTGTCCCTCGCAAAATTCGCTGCCCGCGATCTTGCGTCGGAGTGTGGTCAAAGAATGGCGATCTCGACGGCCACAAATGCGATGAAATCAAATCCGGCTCCGTCCCGGAATGTTTCGGACAGTCGGTGCCGGTGCATACGTTCGCAATTACATCCTAGCCTGTCGCACGGAACAGCAGACGAACAGCAACAATCAGGATCAGCAGTCCCGTTGCCTGGCGCACGCGTTTGGCCGGCAGCACATGAATGCCGAGGCGATTGCCGATCCATCCACCCAACACCACGGCCGGCACCAGCCAGACAAGATGTTGCACTACCGGCTCCAGCTCGAGGCCGGGCTTGCTGAACTGCCCTGCCAGACCCGCGATGGAATTGAGCAGGATGAAAAGGCTCGATGCCGCCGCGATCTGCTTTTCCTTGCCCCAGCGCATCATGTAGAGCACCGGCGCCAGGAAAATGCCGCCACCGATCCCGACCAGCCCAGCCAGCAAGCCCGTGGCACCACCTGCCAGATACAGTGCCCCACTGGCCGCGCCGGAGGTCGAGACACTGTCGAGTCTGGGCGGACGCACAAGCAGAACCAGTCCGGAAATCACCAGCGCCGCGGCGAGCACGTAGAGAAACACCTGTTCGGACAACTGAACGCGTCCACCCAGCCAGGCTAGCGGGACTGACACGACCAACGCCGGTGCCAATCGACGCACGGAAAGCAGTCCTGCTCGGCCATAGCGCCAGCAACTCCCCGAAACGACTGCAATATTGCAGCTCAACGAAAGCACCGGGATCATCAGATAGTCTGCGCCCGTGACCGCCAGGATGGCCGTATAGGTTGAGCCACCGCCAAAACCGACAGAGGCGTAGAGCGTGGCTGTCGCCAGAAAGAGAACCGCGAGAAGCAAAGGCATCGGGTCCTTGTTGCCGCACAGCAACCCGCTTGGCCAGCCCGAGCCGACAACCGGACACCACGGCCCGTAGCAACACGACCGATCACGACTGGATGATCAGCCGCCCTGGACATTCGCATTTCGCAGCAAGCTGACCTAAATACGATACAGGCACCACAGCAGGATCATCCTTGGATACGCAGTCCCGATCCCAGACCCAGTCGCCACTGATCGACGCTTTCGGGCGCCGGATCACCTATCTGCGCCTGTCGGTCACAGATCGCTGCGACCTGCGCTGTCACTACTGCATGGACGAGCAACCGGACTTTCTGCCCAGGAAAGACTTGCTGAGTTATGAGGAGCTCGCCGCGATCTGCGACAGCTTCATTGCCCGGGGTGTCAGCAAGATTCGCATCACCGGAGGCGAGCCCCTGGTGCGGCGCGACGTCATCACACTGATCGAGGCGCTGGGCCAGCGCCTTGGCAATTCGGCGCTCAATGAGATCACACTGACGACCAACGGGACCCAGCTGGAGCGCCATGCTGACCAGCTCGCCGCGGCCGGTGTGAGGCGCATCAATGTCTCGCTGGACACGCTGGACGAGGTCATGTTCCGGAGGCTGACCCGAAATGGACGGCTGGCCGATGTACTCAGGGGGATTGATGCCGCCCAGAAAGCCGGTCTGCACATCAAGATCAACACCGTCGCGTTAAAGGGTGAAAACGAGCACCAGATTTCCGACCTGATGGTCTGGGCGCACGGACGCGGCATGGATATGAGCTTGATCGAGGTCATGCCGGTCGGCGAAATCGAAGCCCGTCGGGTGGACCAGTTCCTCTCGCTTAAGGGTGTGCGAGACAGGCTGGAACAGCATTTCACCGTGCGCGACATCCCGCTCGATACCGGGGGGCCATCGCGATATGTGAAAATCGGCGAGACCGGTGGGCGCCTGGGCTTCATCTCTCCGCTCAGCCACAATTTCTGTGACACCTGCAACAGGGTCAGGGTCACCTGTACGGGCAAGCTCTACATGTGTCTGGGATGGGAGGATTCGGTCGATCTTCGCGACACCCTGCGCAATGGCGGTCCGTCTGCTCTGGATGCACGCCTCGACCTTGCCATCGCCGGCAAACCCGAGCGCCACGAGTTTGACGTCAGTGCAACCGGCCGCGCGGCCGTGAAACGATCCATGTCTGAAACCGGCGGCTAGATCCCCGCAGCACTCGCGATTTCACCGGTTCTGCTCCGCCGGGACGTTCCGGGGCCGCGATGCGGCCCCGGATCAACTCACCTACCAAGGCGGCAGGCTACGGTTGGGTGTCCAGGGCGCCCCGGCATCTCCCAGTGCTGTCTCTAGGGCCGGTATGGCCTCTTCGGTCAAGGCACTCAGGCGAGCGCGAAGTCCTGCGAACTCCTCCTCGGCCATGCCCAGCTGGGCAGCGTGCGCCGGCGCTGGACCATAGGTCGCATTGGACGTTCCCAGTTGCGCAAAGGACAGGCGAGAACCGACCGTGGACGGCTCCGCACCATAACGGCCATTGCGTGACTGATTGCCACCCAGGGATTCCTCGATCGCGAAGAGCTCCTGGCGAAGGGCCTCAAGCTGAGCGTCCAGGTCACCCGGAGCCGTGCGCGAACGATGCAGCGCAGACTGCAGCACAGACAGACGGGTCTGGGTCTGGCCGATCGTGGCATAGGCTGCGGACAGCTGGTGCTGCATCTCGCCGAGACGTTCCCAGAAGGCCACAACCTCGTCATCCGGAGAGCCCGGCAGGGCGCCCTCGGTCAGGCGCACCACCTCGATATCCTGGCGATCTCCCAGGGCAAGGGTCTCACCATTGTGCTGACGGACCAACTCCACCGAATAGGTGCCCGGCGCGACCAGGAAACCGGACGTCGAACTGTCCGGCGTGTCCGGCTGGGTGACAGCGGACGTGCTCGGATAGGTCAGATCCCAGGCTACACGATGGAAACCGGCCGTGACCGGTCCCGGCAGTCGACGAACGACATCGCCATCACTGTCCCGGATCACCAGCCACATGCGCGGCGGTGCCTCGCGGCGCTCCGCCTCAACCACGTCAAAGCCTGGGAAGGGTGTATCCTCGCCGGCGTCATTGGCCGGAGCCTCTGCTTCCTGGCGAACTTCCTCGGCAGTCTGCAGCCCCTCGTGCAGATAATAGGTAATCGTGGCACCAAAAGCGGGGTTCTCGGCCTGGAAATAGCCATGCCCCTGATACCCGCGCGTCTCGAAGCCCAGCTCGTGTTGCTGCTGATACCACCACGCCCGTCGAACCGGGAAGAGACGGCTCTCATTCTCCAGCATGTCCACCGTCACCTCGCGCAGGGCCGAGATATCATCGAGCACATAGATGGACCGGCCAAACGTGCCGACAACCAGGTCGTCTTCACGTTCGTGAATGAGCAGGTCACGGGCCGGAATTGGCGGCATGCCTGCGGTCATCTGGGTCCAGTTATCGCCCCCATCAAGGGTGAAATAGACGCCGAAATCCGTACCAATGAACAAGAGGTTCGGATTTTCGTGGTCCTGGACAATGCGCCAGACCTGTTGATCTTCGGGCAGACCATTCGTGATCATGCGCCAGCTGCGACCAAAATTGTCCGACCGCATCAGGTAAGGCGTGAAATCACCCTCCTTGTGATTGTCCAGTGCCATGTAGACCGTGCCGGCCTCGAAACGGGACGGCTCGAAATCATTGATGTAGGCCCGATCGGGAACACCGCGCAGGCTGCCTGCGGCCGTCTCGGTCCAGTTGGCCCCGCCATCGGTGGTGACCTGGATCATCCCATCATCGGTGCCGGCATAAAGCACGTTTTCATCGACCGGCGATTCCGCCAGCGCACTGATCGTGTTGTAGACGGACATCGCATACAGGTCCCAGCCAGCATCCCAGGACCATTGACGGCCCATGATCGGCAGCTGCATGCGATCCTCGTCACGGGTCAGGTCACCGGACAGTGCCGTCCAGGTGTCACCACGATCATCGGAGCGCCAGACACGCTGTGAAGCATGATACAGGCGTGTCGGCTCATGCGATGACACGACAATCGGGGCGTCCCAGTTGAAACGCTCAGCTGGATCGCCCGGCTGTGGTTGCGCGCGGATATAGACCAGCTCGCCCGTTGAACGATCGAAGCGGACGAGATTGCCCTGCTGCCAACTGGAATAGGCGATATCGGGATTGCCCGGCTCCACATCCGGCTCATGGCCATCACCGAACAGCGTCACTTCCCAATCGGAATTGCGAATGCCGTGACGGCTGTCCGTACGCGACGGCCCAACCTGGGTGTTGTTGTCCTGGGTACCGCCATAGACGTTGTAGAACGGCTCGGCATCGTCCAGGGCAATGTCGTAAAACTGCGTGATCGGCAGGTTGGAGATGAAGCGCCACGTCGCATCCCCATCCAGCGTTTCGTAGAGACCACCATCTGAACCGACCAGCAGGAAATCCGGGTCAGTCGGGTGGAAAGCGATCGCGTGGTCATCGACATGTTTGTTCTCATTGTTGATGTCACGGAATGTCGCGCCACCATCGCTGGAGATCTGTGTCGTATTGGAGACCAGAATAATGCGGTCGAAATGGTGCGGGTGCGCGTAAAGCTCCATGTAATAGTGCGGGCCCGTCCCCCCGGAGACAGTGTCGGACATCAACGTCCAGCTCTCACCGCGATTGGTGGATCGATAAACACCGCCTTCCCGACGGTTCTCCTCGATCGCGGCATAAAGCACATCCGGGTTCTGCGGCGAGATGGCCAGACCGATCTTGCCCATATTGCCGGCGGGCAGACCGGCGCTCACTTCGCGCCAGGTTTCGCCACCATCATCAGAGACATGCAGGCCGCTTTCCGGGCCGGCACCAACATAAGCGGCGACTGTGCGGTGGCGCTGCCACGTCGCAGCGACCAGACGATCAGGGTTGCGCGGATCCATGACAACGTCAGTGACGCCGGTCCACTCACCGGCAGCGAGAACCTGGTTCCAGCTCTCACCACCATCGGTGGACTTATAGAGCCCACGCTCGCCACCGGAGGACCAGAGTGGCCCCTGCGAGGCGACCCAGATCGTGTTGGGGTCTTCCGGGTGCACAATAATCTCGGAGATGTGTTCGGAGGATTCCAGCCCGAGATGCTCCCAGCTGCTGCCCCCGTCACGCGAGCGATAGATGCCATTGCCGTAACCGACATGACGACCGCCATGATTCTCGCCTGTGCCTACCCAGATCGTGTGCGGATTGGACGGGTCGACCGTCACCGTGCCGATGGAATAGACGCCCTGACCATCAAACAGTGAGGTCCAGGTCGTGCCGGCATTGTCGGTGCGCCAGACACCGCCGGAGCCAACACCCACAATCCAGGTCGACGGGTCGTCCTGCATGATTTCGATATCGCCGATACGACCGGACATGAAAGCCGGCCCGATGCTACGGAATTCGAAACCACTGAACGTGCCCGAATTCACCGGCCCTGCATCGGTATCGTCCTCCTGCTGTGCACACGCCGCTTGCGGCAGGGCACACATAAGGACGGCACATATAATACCTCGCATGGATCACTCCCCAACTGATTGAATCGCCGGGACCTTAACAACCCCAAGAGAAAAGAGAAGGGCCACCGCTCGCTTCTCACAGGAATCTGATCGCCATCACAGTTCAGTACCTTGACCCGATTGCATCCATCGCAAGGATGCTGGGGATGAAAATTGGCAAGCTTCTTCGCGACATCCACCACTGGTCCTCGCCCATCATCATGCTGCCGCTGGGCGTGATGATCATCGCCGGCATTTTTCTGATGCTGAAGAAGGACTTTGAGTGGATCCAGCCGTCGACCCAACGCAGCGCGGTGGTCGCTGATGGCGCGCCGGATACCACCCTTGCCCAGCTCTACGAGGCTGCAGTGGCAATTCCCGAGCTGGAGATCACGGCCTGGGAACAGTTCGACCGCATCGATATCCGCTCCGATCGCGGGGTCGCCAAATTCATCGCCCCCAATCGCTGGGAAGCGCAGGTTGACCTGGTCTCGCTGGAGGTCCTGTCGCTGGAATATCGCCGTTCAGATCTGTTCGAACAAATCCATGACGGATCGTTTTTCGCCGACTGGGTGAAGACCTTCATTTTCCTGCCGGTTGGACTCATCCTGCTGGTTTTGTGGATGACCGGGATCTGGCTGTTCTTCGAGCCCTATTACAAGCGCTGGCAACGCGCCCGGCGCAAGGCCTCCCGGGGCTAGCCCCCCGAAATAGAGACATGCCCGCCCTAAATCCAAAGGTCAGCGAAATTTCGAAATTCGCTCTGCGCAAGTGCGGCAGGCGAGAGCCTGCCTCAACAATCAGCCGAAACGGCCCATGATGTAATCTTGCGTTTTCTGCTCACGCGGATTGGTGAAAATGGTTTCGGTAGAACCCTGCTCAACCAGGACGCCCAGGTGGAAAAACGCCGTGTGTTGGGACACGCGCGCCGCCTGCTGCATGGAGTGGGTTACGATAACGATGCAGTAATTCTCGCGCAGCTCGTCGATCAGACCCTCGATACGCGCCGTGGCGATCGGGTCGAGCGCCGAACATGGCTCGTCCATCAAAATGACTTCCGGGCTGACTGCAATGGCGCGCGCGATAACCAGACGCTGTTGCTGACCGCCGGACAGGCTGGTGCCGGGGTGCAACAGGCGATCAGAAACCTCGTCCCAAAGACCGGCCTTGCGCAGGCTTTGCTCGACAATATCGTCCAGCTCGTCTGAGGACTGGGCCAGACCGTGAATGCGCGGCCCGTAGGCGACATTGTCGTAGATGGATTTCGGGAACGGGTTCGGTTTCTGGAAGACCATGCCGACGCGGGCCCGCAGGATCACCGGATCCAGACGCTTGTCGTTGATTTCCTCGCCATCAATCTTGATGGAGCCGTCCACACGAGCGCCCTCAATCGTGTCATTCATGCGGTTCAGGCAGCGCAAGAAGGTCGACTTGCCGCAACCCGACGGACCGATGAACGCAGTGACACTACGGTCAGGAATATCGATGGATACGTCGAACAATGCCTGCTTGTCGCCGTAGGAAACGTCGACATTGCGTACTTCGACTTTTGAATTCGTGTCGCTCACTTTGTCCTCACAACCCCGGGCCCTGCGTCACAGCACCCATTCATGCCTACCATCTACGTTCAAACTTGTGTCGCAGATAGATGGCGAGCGCATTGAAACTGATCATCAAGCCCAGCAGCACCATGATTGCGGCGGCTGCACGCGGCTCGAAGGCGCGTTCAGCGCCATCATACCAAAGGAAAACCTGTACCGGCAGAACCGTCGCCGGCTGGGTCATGCCTTCAATGTCCAGGCTCGGTGTCTCCGCAATGAAAGCCACCATACCGATCATCAGCAGCGGCGCGGTTTCACCCAGCGCGCGCGACAGGCCGATGATGGAGCCCGTCAGAATGCCCGGCGCCGCCAGTGGCAGCACGTGGTGGAATACGGTCTGGGTCTCCGACGCGCCGATACCCAGGGCCGCCTGGCGAATCGAGGGCGGCACCGCTTTCAGTGCGGCGCGTGTCGCGATGATGATGGTCGGCAGCGTCATCAAGGACAGCACCAGACCACCCAGCACCGGAGACGAGCGTGGCAAGCCAAAGACATTGATGAAAACGGCCAGTCCCAGCATGCCGAACACGATCGACGGCACGGCAGCCAGATTGTTGATGTTGACCTCGATAATATCGGTGATCGGGTTTTTCGGCGCGAATTCTTCCAGATAGATCGCGGCGAATACACCGACCGGAACCGACAAGACCAGGGCGATGATGATGGTCAGGATCGAGCCGTGCAGCGCGCCACGCACACCGGCCAGTTCCGGCTCGCGGGAGTCGGCATTGCCGAAGAAATAGCGGTTGGTGTGTTCCTCGATCACGCCGCGATCGCGCAGAGTGCGTGACCAGACCAGTTGATTGTCAGAAGAACGACGGCGGCTTTCCGGCACGTCCACGACCAGCAGATTCCAGCTGTCAGCGGCTTCGGTCTCAGGCTGTACGACAATACGGCCGGTCGCCCGGGTACCGTCAAGTGATAGACCGTCTAGCTTGTAGGCGCCGCCAGCCATCTCGACGATGACACTTGGCAATGTGTCATCGAGGCGGAACACGCCGTCAGCCGCTTCCGCCCGGTCCAGCAACCCTTGCTGACGCCGACGCAGATTGGCGATGCGATCTTCAAGCCCGCTGACATCCTCGCCGTCGCTATCCCGGGCACGTTGCTCGTTTGCGTCAGCGCTAGCGCCCAGAGCCACGGCTTCATTGCGAAGCGCCGTACGCTGGTCTTCGAGCACGGCCGCAAAACCGGCATCGTCACTGATCAGGGCAAAATCGCCACCATCATCGGCGACCTGGAGCCGACTTTCCAAGCGGGTCTCGGACTGATCGAGCAATTCACCCTTGAGATACAGATCCATGTCATCGGACAGCGGCATCCGGAAGCGATAACGCGTTCCCACCAGCGACGGGTCGTCAAGCACCAGGTCCATCAGGCGCGGTGCGTTGAGCGCCGTGTAGAGCTGGAACAACTGACGTAGATCACGGCGCGCCCGGACCTCGGGAAATTGTTCGCGCATCGCATTCTGCAGCACACGAGTGTAGGAGCCCTCGCGCAGCGATACCTCGCTGCCATCACCCTGCGGATCAACCAGGTCAGCATCAAGATCAACCTCGAGGAAGATCTCGTTGGCGGTGTAAGCCGGCAGGCTCTGCATGCCGATCGAACCCAGCAGGATCACCAGGATCGCGACGGCGGTGAAAATCGCTGCGAGCCCCATACCGCGGAAACGTGCCTCAGACCGGTATCGCTTCGCCAGACGGGCTTCGAGCGCAGCCTTGACGGCGGCTTTTGACACGGACTCAGTCATATTTTTCTCGATAACGACGAACAACACGCAGGGCGATGATGTTCATGATCAGGGTGAGGATGAAGAGCACCAGGCCCAGAGCGAAGGCCGAAAGCGTTTTGACACTGTCGAATTCCTGATCACCCGTCAGCAACATGACAATCTGTACCGTGATGGTGGTGACGGCCTCCAGGGGGTTTGCCGTGAGGTTGGCGCCCTGACCGGCAGCCATGACCACGATCATGGTCTCGCCCACCGCCCGGCTGATCGCCAGCAGAACAGCACCGACAATCCCTGGCAGAGCCGCCGGCAAGACAACCTGGCGGATGGTTTCCGACTTGGTCGCACCCATCGCATAGGCACCATCACGCAGCGTCTGGGGCACGGAATTGATAACGTCGTCCGAGAGAGAGGAGATGAACGGGATAATCATCACGCCCATGACCAGACCCGCCGACAGCGCACTCTGCGTCACAACATCCTCAAATCCGATCGCGCCGAAAATTCCCCGGATGAAGGGACCGACCGTCAAAAGAGCAAAGAAGCCATAGACGACTGTGGGGATGCCCGCGAGAATCTCCAGCAAGGGCTTGGCGATCTGGCGGAAACGATTACCCGCATATTCGGACAGGTAGATGGCGGAAAACAAACCGATCGGCACCGCAACGACCATGGCGATCAGCGTGATCAATGCCGTACCTGCAAACAGCGGCACGGCACCAAACGCACCCGATTGACCAACCTGATCGGCGCGAATGGCGATCTGGGGGCTCCATTGCAGCCCGAACAGGAACTCCTGCAACGGCACTTCGCGGAAAAAGCGGAGGCTCTCGAACAGAAGTGAGGCAACGATGCCCACGGTCGTCAGGATGGCGATCACGGATGACAGAAAAAGCACGACCAGAATAAGCAGCTCGACACTGTTGCGGGCACGGAAGTTCGGCGTGATCTGCAAGCGGGAAACAGCGAAACCGGCAAGCGCCAGGATGATGACCAGTGCGGCCACAGTCCGGCGGATCAGGGTTTCGGTCGCCACGAGGGATGCCGCTGCCGCTTCGAGGGCCGGCGAGGTGCGGCTGGCGATGCGGCCGTCGGCGATCCGACGTGCATCCGCCATGAAGAGCTGCTTGGCAGCATTGCCACCCAGCTCCAGCTGAAAGCCTGCGCTGATGCGATAACCGCTCAACTCTGTGGCAACAGAATCAAGAATGCCCTGCGAAATCTCTTGCTGGCGGCGCACGGCCTGGGAGTCGGTGTCAGTCGCAAGGTTGAGCGCGTCGAGCACCTCTGCGCGGCGCGCCTCGATCATGGCCGGATCGCGGTCTTCACCGCGGGCGCTGCGCAAGCGGGAGACTTCCTCGTTCAGCGCGGACACCTGCGCGCGCTGCTGCACGCCGGCAGATCTGAGCGCCTGGAAATCGGCGTCATTGGCCAGGGTTTCATTATAGGTGGCCACCAACGGGGCAGCTTCGCGTGTGAGCTCTGACACCACCAGGCGATCGACCACCTGGCCGCCCAGCAAGGCGTAGGCCATCAGGACCAGCAGCGCGGGAAGGCCCGTCCACAAAGCGACATAATAGCCGTAATAGTTCGGCAAGGAGTGCAATACCCGCCGCGCCCCACCGACCAGTCGGATCGCCTGGGTGCGTCCTGCGTAGAAGCCTCCGGCGACGACCACCAGGAGGCTAAAAGCGATAATCGTATCGATCGACATCAGTGCCCATTCCAGCGCCAAGAGAGCGCCTCGCCACAATACCCGCACGCCGCATACGAGTGCAGGCATGTCCCCGTCAACTAATTGTTGATGGAGACGCGCCTGCCTCAAGCTCCTCCCTGCTGCAGCGCAGCCTCACAGGGAGCATAATGTTTTGCCTATTCAGGTACTTCGGTCATTGGCGTCAGGGCGCGAGCGCTGGCTGCCATAGCTGCACGTTCATCATCGCCCAACGGGATAAGGCCCCGATCGGTCAGGTAGCCGAACTCGCCCCACGCATCTTCAGAGGTGAATTCACGCACATAGCCGGCCAGACCCGGAACCAGGTCCGCGTGACGATTCTTCACGTAGAAGAACAGCGAGCGGGAAACCGGGTAAGAGCCATCAGCAATCGCTTCAAATTCCGGACCGACGCCATCGATGAATGCACCAACAAGACGGTCTGAATTCTGGTCCAGGAACGAGAAGCCGAAGACACCAAAAGCTGTCGGTGTGTTGACCAGCGTCTGAACGATTGCATTGTCGTTCTCGCCGGCATCAACCCAGACACCGTCTTCCCGAATGCGGCTGGCGATTTGCTCGAAACGGTCACTGTCGGCCTCATCCAGGGCTTCCATACACGCGATACCGGCGGCACCACCTTGCATGGCAAGCTCAACAAAGGCGTCGCGCGTTCCGGAAGTCGGCGGCGGGCCGAAAACCTCGATGCGCTGCTGGGGGAGCGACGCATCGAGGTTTTCGG
>CBFHQE010000093.1:0-13007 GCA_965657935.1 Maricaulis sp.
AATTGTATTACATAAAAAACAGAGACTTGATCGAGAAATTGCAACTAATTTTCATGTAAATTGCGACTGATTTTCATTTCGCTGCTACCCATGCGCGAAATTGCTGTTCCAATTCGACAAGTTGCCGGTGCTCGATGATGTTCACGGCTTGTTCTCTTGGGCGGAGCAGTGTTTAGTCGCGGGCGGAGGCGATGATGACTGTACGAACACGCTTGCTGGGGATTGATCCGGGCTTGAGATGCATGGGCTGGGGCGTTATCGACGTTGCTGGCAATCGCATGAGCCATATCGCCCACGGGACGATCAAGCCGCCGACGGACCAGCCGCTGTCCGACCGCCTGACAGTTATTTTTCGTGGCGTGATGGCGCTTGTTGAGGACTATCAGCCTGATGAGTGCGCCATCGAGGAAGCTTTCATGGCCAAGAATGCATCTTCGGCCCTCAAGCTAGGGCATGCGCGTGCCGCGGCCTTGCTTGCGCCGGCGTCCTCGGATCGACCCGTTTTCGAATACGCTGCGCGTCTCGTGAAAAAAGCGGTCGTGGGGACGGGCGCTGCCGACAAGGCCCAGGTCTCCGCGATGGTTGGGGTGCTTCTGCCCGGGGTCAAGGCGACCGCCGACGCTGCCGATGCATTGGCAATCGCCATCTGCCATGCTCATAACCGCAATACCCAGGTGAGGGGAGAAGTCGCATGATCGGAATGCTCAAGGGCATCGTTGAGGCCGTCGGCGCCGACGAAGCCGTGCTTGACGTCAATGGAGTTGGCTATCTGGTCGCGGCAGGTGTCCAGACCCTCGCGCGGCTGGACGTGGGCGCCGAGGTGAAAATGCATATCGAGACGCATGTCCGTGAGGATGCCTTCAAGCTTTACGGATTTCTCGATGAGACAGAGCGGGCCTGGTTTGTTCACCTGCAATCGGTGCAGGGCGTTGGCGCCAAGGCGGCTTTCGCAATTCTCGATACGGTGCCGGTTTCGGAAATCGCCAGCGCTGTGGCGCTGGGAGACAAGTCAACTTTTGGACGGGCCAAGGGTGTGGGGCCGAAACTGGCCACGCGGATCGCGACGGAGCTCAAGGGCAAGGCGCCGCCCGCCGGCCGTAATCTGGGTATTGGCCTTTCGGTGCACGCGGCGTCTCCTGCCGCTGCCGATAGCACCGCCTCATCTGCCTTCGATGACGGAGCTGTGAGGGAGCAGGCCGTATCGGCCCTTCTCAATCTGGGCTATGCAGAGACTGTCGCGCGGCAAGCCGTGGCGACGGTACAGCGTAATGGAGGTGAAGGCTTGGAGCTCGGGGAAGTCATTCGCCAGTCTTTGAAGGAGTTGGCTCCATGATTTCCGTTTTTGCCGGCGTGCTCGCGCTGGCAACCACTGTGTCCGCTGTGACGGACACGCCCCCCGATTCTGTTGAAATACGTCTTGTCGCCAATATGGGTGTCCTGGTCAGCCGGGGCGAAAACAAGGTATTGGTCGATGCCCTGTTCACTGACGTCTATCAGGGCCGTTTTCGAATTCCCACCGCCGATGACCGAGAGGCCATGATCGATGGTTCCGGTGAGTTCGAAAGTGTCGATGCCCTGTTGTTCACACACGAACACGGTGACCATTTCAATGCCGAAGAGGCTGGTTTGGCGCTCGCTGCGAACGAGGGGCTGGTGCTCATGGCGCCGGATTCTGTGCGGGCGCAGCTTTCCGCGCCCGCGGCGCATTTGCCAGACGGTCTCGAGGTGAGATCTGTACCGATGTTCCACATGGAAGGCTTGGAGAATCACGCCTTCATCATCGAGATGGGCGATATATCTGTTCTTCATCTGGGTGATACCAATCCCGATGGGGCCGATTTCACGGCGCTCGACGGCGCGACGGTCGACGTCGTGCTGTATCCGATCTGGTTTGCCCAGTCCGAGACGGGCCAGGCCGAGTTGAATGGACGTTTCACCGGTGCGCGTCATATCGCCGTGCACGTGCCCGCTCATATTACCCGTGAGCAAATGGTCGAATATCTCGGCGAGGGCAATTCACTGGTTGATCCGGAAGACCGGATTGTGATCAATCCCGGGGACCATGACTGAACAAGACGACCGGATAATCGAGGCTGAAATGCAGGCGGGTGATCATCGCGACAAGGCGATGCGCCCGCTTTCCTTTGGCGATTTTGTGGGCCAGAAATCGTCGATTGAAAACCTCAGGGTTTTTGTCGATGCGGCCCGGCGCCGCGAGGAAGCGCTTGACCATGTCTTGCTGTCCGGTCCGCCAGGTCTGGGCAAGACAACGCTCGCCCAGATCGTGGCGCGCGAGCTTGGCGTGGGATTTCGCGCGACGTCCGGCCCGGTGATTGCCAAGGCAGGCGATCTGGCCGCTATCCTGACCAATCTGGAACCGCGCGATGTCCTGTTCATCGATGAGATCCACCGCTTGTCCCCGGCCGTTGAGGAAGTCCTTTATCCAGCGATGGAGGATTTCTGCCTGGACCTTGTTATTGGCGAGGGGCCGTCCGCCCGCACCGTGCGGATCGACCTGCCGCCCTTCACCTTGGTCGGCGCGACGACGCGTGCCGGCCTGCTGGCCACACCATTGCGCGACCGGTTCGGTGTGCCCGTGAGGCTGGAATTTTACGACGCGGAGGAGCTCGCCTCGATCGTCGCGCGCAATGCTGCAAAATTCGGCATCAACGCCTCTCCCGAAGGGGCGTTGGAAATAGCGCGTCGTGCGCGCGGGACGCCGCGTGTGGCCGGGCGTTTGCTCCGCCGGGTCAGGGATTTTGCCGAAGCTGAAGGCGCCGAACAGATCTCGACGCCTGTAGCGGATCGTGCCCTGCGGCGGCTGGAGGTCGACAAGATCGGTCTCGACAGTCTTGACCGGCGTTATCTGCACGCACTTCTGGACACATTTCGCGGCGGCCCTGTCGGTGTGGAAACCCTTGCAGCAGCGCTGGCCGAGGCAAGGGACGCGCTGGAAGATGTGGTTGAGCCCTTCCTGATCCAGCAGGGCTTTATCCAGCGAACGCCGCGCGGTCGGCTGGCTGCGCCACGGGCGTGGGAGCATATGGGGATCGAGATTCCGCGCTCCGCCGACATGAATCTTTTCGGAGGCGACACATGAACCTGCAGCCCACCGCAGGAGAGTTTGGCGAGGACAGGGTCCATCGCCTGCCCGTGCGCGTCTATTACGAGGACACGGATTTTTCCGGTGTGGTCTATCACGCCCGTTATCTGCATTTTTTCGAACGCGGGCGGACGGACAGCCTGCGATGCCTCGGCGTGCATCATTCCGAGCTGGCTCAGGCGGATGATCCGCTCGCATTCGCAGTTCGCCGCATGTCCATAGAGTTTGCGATGGCAGCTCGCGTTGATGACGCGCTCATTGTGGAAACGCTGTTCAGGCCCCAAAAAGGCGCGCGATTGATGATCGAACAGCGTTTGGTTCGGGGCGAAACCTTGATTGCCTCTGCGGATGTCCAGGCTGTCTGCATTTCCCTCGATGGGGCGGTCAAACGGCCCCCGAGAGCGATGGCGGGCAAATGGGAAAATTTCGTTATTCCGCTAGACTCTTAGAAAGAAGCCTTTACGCTCGATTTCGGCTTTGGGGGAAGCCGAATGAAAAAGACCAATCAATTTTCCAATGGGCTGAATGCATTGCGCGCAATGCCGTCGACGAATGACACGGTTGACACGGGACCTCTGAATTTCAAGTTCGAGGTCATCCGGTCTTTCCCGAATGATCAGTGCCTGTTCATGCACATGATTCAATACCCCGAGCCCGGGGTTCACTGGGTAACCATGAGCCTGATCAGCCTGGATCCGGAAGGGTCCGGTCGAATTGTCCACCAGGTCACCAATCGACAGGTGCCCCGAGCCAATCCGGACGCATCGCGTGTTGACGGGACCCGCTATGTGAACTTGCAGGCTGACGTTCATCAGACCCGTTCCGTTGTCTCGGGATTTGTCTCCAGCGTTTTGCTCGCCGGAATGCCGGAGGCGTGTGGGGACTGGGTCGATCCGGAAAGGTTCATAACCCACAACCCGTACATGAAGCCGGACCTTTCAGGGTTCCAGGAGTTTCTTTCCAGCGAGATCACACGTCCGGACCCGCTCCGATATATATGTGTTTCCGATATAGCGGCTTACTGCGATTTCGCGGCGGTCTTTTCTGTCATCGATTTCAGGGGCGAGGAATATCGCGCTTGCGACCTGTTCCGGGTCGAGGGCGGTAAAATCGTGGAACACTGGGATATTGCCGAGCGCGCAGACAATCAAATTCCGCCGGGAAATGATCGAAGCTTTATGCCCCTGTAACGGGTTCCGGCGATTTCTTCTCGCCTCCTGCGATAAGGGTCTGCAGTTCAACACCGGTCTTGTGCTATCACATCAGAAATTTGCCGCATTCCTGCGTCATAGGCTGTTCAGCCTGGTCGCTACGCTTTGGGGATTGGCGCGCGGCACGCCGGAGAATGTTAGAGAGTTGCGTCGCGTGTCCGACGCGTTGTGACGGAACGCAGCCAAGGAATACACTCATGGAAACTAGTGTGGTTGATGTCGCCCAGGCGGTAGAGGGCTTTTCCTTCTATGACCTGTTCATGCGCGCAGACTGGGTGGTCAAGGGCGTGATGGGCATTCTGGCCTTCATGTCGATCTGGTCGTGGGCGATCGCGGTTGACAAATCGCTGCAGATGCGTGGCCTGCATGGCAAATCCAAGGTTTTTGAACGCGAATTCTGGTCGGGCCGTTCGCTGGATGCGCTGGCTGACCAATTCGCCAAGAACCCGCGTGATCCTTTCAGCCATACGTTCGCAGCGGGTCTGCGCGAGTGGAAGGGCAGCGCTCCGGGGGGGCGTGTTGCCAAGGCCGCGGGTGCTGAAGCCGGCCGACAGCTCAATAACGCTGAAGCCGGGCTGGGCATTCTGGCGACGATCGCATCGGCCGCGCCATTTGTCGGTCTGTTCGGTACGGTCTGGGGCATCATGAATGCCTTCCGCGCCATTGCAGCAGAGCAGAATACCAATCTGGCAGTCGTGGCGCCGGGTATCGCCGAAGCGCTTTTCGCGACGGCACTCGGCCTGTTGGCCGCTATCCCTGCAGTGATCTTTTTCAACGCCCTGTCCGCCAATATCGGCAAGTATGGCTCGCGCCTGGACGGGTTTGTCTACGAGCTGTCGGCTCTCGCCGACCGGGAAGGTAAATAGCCATGGCTGTTTCACTCGATAGCGGCGGAGGGGGACGCGGCAGAGCCCGCTGGAAGCCCAAGGCCGAGATCAATGTGACGCCGTTTGTCGACGTCATGCTGGTCCTTCTTATCGTCTTCATGGTGACCGCACCCCTGCTGACCGTTGGCATCGAGATCGACATGCCCGAGACAGAGGCCCAGCAGCTGCCGGCCATTGAAGAACCGATCACGGTGACGCTGACGGCCGAGGGCACGATCTTCCTGCAGGAAACCGAAGTCGAGCTGGGTGAGCTGAGTGCGCGTCTGCGCGCGATCGCTGCGTCCGGTACGGATCACCCTGTCGCCTATCGCTGGGACGCGTCAGCCAGTGGCCAGCATATCGCCCAGGTTCTGGGAGATATTCAGGCTGCGGGCTTTACACGTGTCCAGGTGATCACGGACCCCGTGGAGGGTTAAGCCGTTGCGCGGTCTAGTCGTTTCGCTTGTAGTTCATGCCGGCTTCATTGCTGCAGGCGTGATCTACCTGCCGCGTGCAGCCCAGCTGCTCGAGACGACGCCCTATGTCCCGATCGAACTGGTGAGCCTGGCTGAGACGACGAATGTGACCGCCGCCGCGCCGGAGCCTGAACCCGAGCCGGAAGAAGAGATCATCGAGGAGCCGGTCGAGGAAGAGCCGACGTTGGATGACGCCATCGCCGATCCGGCTCCCGCGCCAGAGCAAGCTCCTGAACCGGAGCCCGAGCCTGCAGTGATCACGCCTGACCCTGTTGAGGACGAAGCCGAGCGCGAACCCGAGCCCGAACCCGAGCCTGAACCCGTGCGCGAAGAACCGCGTCGTCCGGACCCGGCACCTGAACCTGAACCGGCAGAGCCCAGCTTTTTTGATTCCCTGGACGACCTTGCCGCAACAGTTGACGAAGCGCGCGAGGATCGCGCGACCGATTCAGGTGAGCGTCGTCGGTCTGTCGGCAATGGCGAGGCCAATACCGCGACCTTGCAGGTGATCCTGCAAAATCACCTGGCCCGCTGCTGGCGCAACTCGCTGGACGCACCGCATCCCGATGAACTCGCCGTGGAAGTGGAATTATCCCTCAATCGCAACGGTGAACTCATGGGGCCACCACGCCTGATTGACCAGGGCCGCATTCTGAGCTCGCCCAATCCTTATCTGCGTGTTGCAGGCGAGCGTGCATTGCGTGCCGCCTCGCTGTGTGCACCTTATCCGCTGCCGCCGGAGCAATATTCCGAGTGGCGTCAAATTACGGCCAATTTCGCGCCGTCCTTATACGGCAACTGATTTTTGAACCGGAGCGAGATGATGATCCGCCTGCTTGCCTCAATCCTGACTTTCGTCGCGGCCCTGGCTGTTCCTGTGGCCGCTCATGCCCAGGAGCCGCTGCGTGTCGACATTACCGAGGGTAATCTTGATCCGTTGCCTGTGGCACTTCCGGATTTCATCGCGATCGATGAGGAACTTGCCGAGCGTGGCTCTGATATCACGCGGGTGATCACCAATGACCTCGCCAGCTCGGGTCTTTTCGCTCCGATCGACCAGAATGCCTATATCGAGGACATCGAGAATATCGATCTGCGCCCGCGTTTTTCCGACTGGCGTGTGATCAACGCTTCAGCGCTCCTGGTTGGCCGGATCACGGAACAGGAGGATGGCCGTCTTCTGGTTGCCTTCCGTCTGTGGGATACGCGTCTGGAAACCCAGATGCTGGGCGTTCAGTATGTGACGGCCCCGGAAAACTGGCGCCGTGTGGCGCACAAGGTTGCTGACGCCGTTTATCAACGCCTGACCGGTGAAGAGGGCTATTTCGATACGCGCATTGTTTACGTCGCTGAAGGCCGCGGCGTGGATGGTGAAAGCCTGCACCAGCTGGCCATCATGGACCAGGATGGCGCCAACCCCTCCTTCCTGACCGACCGTTCCTATATGGCTCTGCTGCCCAACTTTTCGCCGAGCGCCCAGGAGATCACCTATGTGTCGTTCCTGGAAGGACAGGCGACCACCTATCTCTACGATCTGGAGACCGGCCGCCAGGAGGCCCTGTTTGCATCGGGTGGTCGTGGAGCGGCCAGCCAGATCGATCCGGACGGGCAAAGTCTTTCCGCTCGTTTCACCCCGGATGGCAGTCAGCTGGCCGTCTCTGTTGAGACACGCAATGGTCACGACATCCACATGTTCGACCTGCGCACACGCGAACTGACACGCCTGACACAGCACCCGGCTGATGATGTCGAGCCATCTTTTTCACCGGATGGTGAACGGATCGTGTTCTCCTCGTCCCGCGGTGGTGGTTCACAGCTCTATACGATGAACTCGGATGGCACGGATGTGCAGCGCATCACCTTTGGTGAAGGCCGCTACACGACGCCGGTGTGGTCGCCGCGCGGTGACCTCATTGCCTTCACCAAACAGTCCAATGGCCGCTTCCTGCTTGGCGTTGTTCGCGCGGACGGATCGGGAATCGAACGAATTCTGTTCGAGGGATATTATGTCGATACACCCGCCTGGTCGCCCAATGGCCGCGTCCTGCTGTTTACGCGCGGCGAACCGCGCACAAACGGTACGCGTTATGAAATCTGGAGTATTGATCTGGCCGGGTTCAATCTGAGGCGGTTGGCTACGGGCGGAATGGCGTCCGATCCGGCGTGGTCGCCCTTGATTGACTAGTGGTTTTCTGGGTAGGGTTCATATTAATGCGCGGCGCCATTGGGGGGGCCGACACATTTATGCGTCTTTTTGAGTGGGGCGTGATCGGGAGTACGCCAGACGAGGTCTGGCCGGATGAGGGTGTTACATCATGAAGATCAAACTGTTTGCGATTGCGGCATTGGGCGCCTTGGCGACCGCGTGTGCGTCGACGCCGGAACCTGTTGCGGATCCGATTCCAGAGCCGGCCCCGGCTCCTGTGGCGCAGCCGGCTCAGCCGTCTGGACCGACCGCAGGTTCTGTGGAGCATTTCGTTGAAACCGCAGGTGACCGCGTCTTCTTTGGCTATGACCGCCATGACCTGTCCGCTGAGGCACGCGCTGTGCTTCGCGACCAGGCGGCCTGGCTGATGACCTACAGCGATGCACGCATCACGGTTGCGGGCAATTGTGACGAGCGCGGAACGCGTGAATACAACCTTGCTCTGGGTGCCCGTCGCGCCAATGCGGCGCGCGATTACCTGATCAGCCAGGGTGTTGATCCGTCGCGCATCACGACGACGTCCTTCGGCAAGGAGCGTCCGATCTGCCGTCAGTCCAGCGAGCAGTGCTGGGCGACCAACCGTAATGCAATCACTGAAATCACCGGCGGTTATACCAACTAAGCTGTGTTGATTTGTGAATCAGGAACGTCCGCGATCCAGCACGGCTCGCGGACGTTTCTTGTTGTAAGGCCCGTGAGCGCCGCAATTTTGCCGCGCTCGTGCACTAGGTGCGCTTAATGATCCGAATTCTTTGCATGTCTGTCGTCGTTACCGCGCTTGTTGCGGCCACGCCGGCCCAAGCCCAGTCCCGCCGCGAGCTTGCGGAGCGTATCGACGCAACCGAAGTCCGCATCGGAGAGCTGGAAGACCAGTTTCTCGCCGGTGATCCCGTGCTGGAAACCTTGCTGCAGCGTCTCGATGCGCTCGACTATCAGATCCAGCAACTGACCAGCGCCAATGAACAGATGCGGTTTGAAAACCGCCAGCTTCGCGAGACGGTGGAAACCCTGCAGGCCGAAATCGAGGCTTCGCGCGCGCCGGCGATTGATGACGCCACGGCGAGCTGGATGACCGACGGTCTGGAAGCTGGCGGCCAAGAGAGCGGTGAAACGATCACCCAGCTGGAGAATCCGAATCTCTCGCACAGTGACCCGGATGATCCGTTCGCAGAGGCGCGTTCGGAGGCAACGGGCGTGCTGGGCGGCAATAACACCGCGGCAACGCCAGCGGTCAGTCCGGAAGAATTGTTTGCGACCGGACGCTCCCGCCTGGTCGACAATGATTTTGGCGGTGCCCAGATGGCTTTCGAAACCTTCGTCAACGAGAATCCGGAACACCCGAATGTCGGCGAGGCCTGGTACTGGCTTGGACAGACGTTCTACGTCCAGGACAATTTCGGCGATTCCGCTGACGCCTATATCGCATCCCTGCGCAATCAGCCGACCGGGCAGCGGGCGCCTGACGCACTGGTTCAGCTGGCGGCATCGTTGCGTGGACTTGGCCGTGTCGATGAAGCCTGCGGAACCTTGTCCCAGTTTGGACGCCAATTCCCCAACGCTCCAGCCGAGGCCCGGGACCGCGCTGCGCGGGAGTCGGTTCGCGCCAACTGCCGGTGACGGCGACGCTTGAACAACATGTCCATGGACAGCTTGACGCGCTCTGCGGTGACGCAGGGCGCGTTGCTTTAGGCTATTCCGGTGGCGGTGACAGTCATGCGTTGATGGTGCTGGCACACAGCTGGGCCAGACAGCGCGATATTGAACTGCTCGTGCTGACGGTTGACCACGGGCTCCGGCCGGAAAGTGCAGCGGAGGCGCACCAAGCCATGGCCTCGGCCAGGGCCCTGGGGCTTAACGGTCGCGTGCTTGATTGTGTCGGCAGTGCCCCGACCAGTGCCATCCAGGAAACCGCTCGCAGCTGGCGCCATGAGGCGTTGGCTAGGGCCTGTAATTCTGCCGGTGTTTCCCGTCTTCTGCTTGCCCACACTCTGGATGATCAGGCGGAAACGGCCTTGATGCGGCTACAGGCTTGCGGGCGTTGGCAGGGGTTGGCGGGCATGGGGGAGGATGATGTCTCCCCGAGTTGGCCGGCAGGCCGGGGAGTTCGGCTTGGACGGCCGCTTTTGACTACCCGTCGCCGGGATTTGAGGGCGTGGCTGGCCAGCCAGGGCGAAAGCTGGATCGAGGATCCGTCCAATGACGACACACGGTTCACGCGGGTGCGCCTGCGTCGGGCGCTCGAGAAAGCCGGAGCGGGACCCCAGCAACGTTTGGCGGTACTGGCCGGGGGGCTGGGGCGCGCGCGGCGCGCACTTCGGCGGTCGTGCGCGCAAATCTTGCCGACCGTGGCAGAGGTGACGGCCTGGGGCGGTGTAAAGCTGGACGTTCAGCGGCTGAGGCTTGTTCCGCAGATGTATCGCAGCGCAATACTCGGGCTTCTCGCCCAATCCGTTTCGGGATCGGGGCGGGAGACGGCGAGCAGCGCCATCGCCTTGCTGGACCATGCGCTCGGTTCGACGGAAAACATCACCGCGGGCGGGGTGATGATGCAAGTCTCCGGGGATTGGGCGTGGATGGTCCGCGACCCCGGGGCGGTCCTCGGGCGTGTGGACCGTGCGGCGAACCCCCAAACCGTGGAGATCAACGCCGCTCAGCGCATCTGGGACGGCCGCTTACTGCATCCGGCGCAAGTCAGGGCGGAACCGCTTGGAGTGCAATATGACGGGCTCGGCGAGAGGGACGCGCTGGCTGATGTTCCCGGATTTGCGCGTGCATCACTGGCTTGTTTCCGATGCGAAGGCCGTGTCATCTCTATTCCGGGTTTATTAGGAGCTGACAGTGTAGACTGTAAGTTCCTGGTGCTGGACCGTCTTGAGAGTCGCCTTTCGGCTTTTAATCCGTCATTCTTGCCGCCTCGCACAAGTTTGATGTCGAAAGCCTGACGCAGCTGCGTGGCTGACTCGCAATGGGCGGTTGGAATGCCCATATCTGGTCTGACCGACCGATTTGTCTGAACGGATGTGCCGTATGCAAATGAGAAATTTCCTGATCTGGGCCGTGGTGTTTGTGCTGTTGCTGGCGTTGTTCAACTTGTTGGACCGCTCGGCGACCGTCACGGAACCCTCGAACGAGGCCGCCTATTCCGAGTTCCACAACATGGTAGCCGGTGGGCAGATCGTGGAAGCGGTGGTGCAGGGCGAAGAGATAATCGCGAGCACGACGGCTGGCGATACCGTTCAGGTACGCTTGCATCCGAATGATGACTCGATCGTGGACTTCATGGTCGAGAACCGGGTTCGGGTCGATATTGAACCGGAACAGGCCGAAGGAAATTTCTTCTTCACCCTTCTGGTCCAGTGGTTCCCCTTCCTTTTGCTGATCGGTGTATGGATCTTTTTCATGCGCCAGATGCAGGGCGGTGGGCGTGGCGGCGCCATGGGTTTTGGAAAATCCAAGGCGCGCCTGCTGACCGAACACCAGGGTCGCAAGACGTTTGATGACGTCGCCGGTGTTGATGAAGCCAAGGAAGAACTTCAAGAGGTCGTCGAATTCCTCAAAGACCCGAGCAAGTTCCAGCGCCTGGGCGGCAAGATCCCGAAAGGCGCACTGCTGGTTGGCCCTCCGGGCACCGGTAAGACGCTGCTGGCCCGTGCTGTGGCCGGTGAGGCGAATGTGCCCTTCTTCTCGATCTCCGGTTCGGACTTTGTCGAGATGTTTGTCGGTGTCGGTGCCTCGCGTGTCCGCGACATGTTTGAACAGGCCAAGAAGAACGCACCCTGCATTATCTTCATCGACGAGATTGACGCTGTCGGCCGTTCGCGTGGCGCCGGTCATGGCGGTGGCAATGACGAGCGCGAGCAGACACTGAACCAGCTCCTGGTGGAGATGGACGGGTTTTTGTCCAATGAGGGCATCATCATCCTGGCCGCGACCAACCGTCCCGATGTGCTCGATTCGGCACTGCGTCGTCCCGGCCGTTTCGACCGCGAAATCAATGTCGGCAATCCGGACATCATGGGTCGGGAAAAGATCCTCAAGGTTCACATGCGGGATGTGCCGCTGGCGTCCGACGTGGATGCCAAGGTCATCGCGCGCGGTACGCCCGGCTTTTCTGGCGCTGATCTGGCCAATCTGGTCAACGAGGCTGCTTTGCTTGCGGCTCGCCGCAACAAGCGCATTGTTTCCATGCTGGAATTCGAGGATGCCAAGGACAAGGTGATGATGGGCCCGGAACGCC
This sequence comes from Maricaulis sp., assembly GCA_965657935.1. Taxonomy (GTDB): domain Bacteria; phylum Pseudomonadota; class Alphaproteobacteria; order Caulobacterales; family Maricaulaceae; genus Maricaulis. The sequence goes on from CBFHQE010000093.1 coordinate 12,100, forward strand.
GGTCCATGGTCCTCACGGAAGACCAGAAGGAAAAGACCGCCTATCACGAAGCCGGTCACGCCATTGTTGGTTTGAACATGCCTCTGTGCGACCCGGTCTACAAGGCGACGATCATCCCGCGTGGTCGCGCTCTGGGCATGGTCATGAGCCTGCCCGAGATGGACCGTCTGAACTGGCACCGTGATGAGTGTGAGCAGAAGCTGGCCATGACCATGGCGGGCAAGGCGGCAGAGGTCATCAAATACGGCGAGGACCATGTGTCCAATGGTCCGTCAGGTGATATTCAACAGGCCAGCCAGCTGGCGCGGGCCATGGTTCTGCGCTGGGGCATGTCCGACAAGGTCGGCAATGTCGACTACGCGGAAACCGATGACGGCTATCGTGGCCAGACTTTTGGTGGCTCCGTTTCCGCAGCGACCAAGGAGCTGATCGAAAGCGAAGTGCGCCGGTTCATCGAGGATGCCTATGCACGAGCGCTTCAGGTCCTGGATGAGAAGAAGGATGACTGGGAATGCCTCGCCCAGGGACTGCTTGAGTTCGAAACCCTGACCGGCGACGAAATCACCAATCTTCTGGACGGCAAGCCGCCGACACGCCCGGACAGCGATTCAAGCACGCCGCCGACGGCACCGGCCAGCGCCGTACCGACCACCGATGAAAACTCGGATGAAAAGCCGGGTGAGAGCCCTGGCGAGGAGCCGGATGGTGGCCCTGAACCGCAAGGCGCCTAGAGAAAAGCAAACCCCCGGTCGATGACCGGGGGTTTTTTGGTTTAGTCCGTCTGGACGGTGAGATCGTCAAGGCTGTCAAGCGAGGCGCTGATGCCCCAACCGCCGAAGGACTCCGATACAGCCGCCGTCAGTACATTGTCTCCAGCCTGTAATCGCAAGGGGACCCGGTCAACGCGC
>CBFHQE010000094.1:0-12840 GCA_965657935.1 Maricaulis sp.
GTTCTCGGATTTCCGTACATTTTCCGCGGTGCGCTGGACGTGCGCGCCACCGAAATCAATGAGGACATGAAAGTCGCGGCGGCGCGGGCGCTGGCAGCGCTGGCCCGTGAGGATGTTCCGGATGAGGTCGCCAATGCCTACAAGGTTGACCGACTTCAATACGGTCGTGATTACATCATTCCCACGCCTTTTGATCCGCGCCTGATTTACTGGATCCCGCCCTTTGTCGCGGAAGCGGCTGTGAAAAGTGGCGTGGCCCGCCGCCCGATCGCCGATATCGAAGCCTACAAGCAACAATTGGCGCGACGCCTTGATCCCACCGCGTCGTTGCAGCAAAGGATCACGGCGTCCATCCGCAAGGAAGAAAAGCGCATCGTGTTCGCCGAAGGCGAAGAGCCGGCCGTCATCCGCGCCGCGCATGCGTTTGAGAATCAGGGATTGGGCAAGGCGATCTTGATCGCGCGCGAGGAAGTTGCCCGCAAGAATATGCGCGAGCTGGGCCTGCCGGACGACTCGCTCGAGATCTGCAATGCGCGCCTTTCCGAGCACAATCAGGACTATGCCGATTTCCTGTACGAGCGTTTGCAGCGCCAGGGTTATCTTCGCCGAGATGTTCAAAGGCGCGTGAATAATGACCGCAACGTGTTTGCGGCCTGCATGCTCAAGATGGGGCAGGCCGATGGCATGGTGACGGGCGTCACCCGGCACTCCAACGGTGTCATGAAAGACGTCAGGCTCGTTCTAGGGTCTGCTGAGGGTGGACGGGTCGTCGGTATTGCTGCGGCGATCACGCCAGGGCGCACGATTCTGATCAGTGATGTTACAGTCGACGAATTCCCCGACGCGCAGGGGCTGGCCGAGATCGCGATTGCCACCGCCAGTGCGGCTCAGCGTTTGCGGTTAACACCTCATCTGGCATTTCTGTCCTATTCCAGCTTCGGCAATCCGCCCGGCGAGCGTACGGAGAAAATCCAGGACGCCGTGCGCATTCTCGACCGGATGGGAGTGGAGTTTGAGTATGAAGGCGAGATGGCGGCAGATGTGGCGCTCGACCCCGATCATCACCGGCTCTATCCGTTCTCACGTCTGACCCAGCCCGCCAATGTTCTCATCATGCCGGCGGTGCATTCGGAATCGATCGCGCTGAGACTGCTCAAATCGGCCGGCGGTGCAACCGTGATCGGACCGATGCTCGTCGGGTTGGAAAAGCCGGTCCAGATCGCCCGTCTGGGCTCGTCAGTGTCCGATATCGTCAACCTCGCCGGAATCGCGGCCTACGACCTCAATACAGTCGATGCATAACGGGCATTCGGCCTGTTCACGAAAACGAGGGGTGCGCCCGGGGCAGTGGCAGCCTATCTAGTGCGCTCTTGTGTGTGTGAAAGGACAGGCCATGGCAGGACGTCAGGCGCGTGATTTAACCCAGGGCTCGGTTTTCGGGCACCTGGTGCGCATGGTGATGCCGATGAGTTTCGGCATTCTGGCCATGATGCTGGTCGGTATAGTCGACACATTCTGGGTGGGTACGCTGGGTACGGCCCAGCAGGCTGCGGTGCAAATGAGCTTCCCGGTCACCATGCTTGTCATGTCCGTGTCGATCGGACTGGGCGCGGGCGCGGTATCCGCTGTTTCCCGTGCGGCCGGCCGCAAGGACGGAACCTCCATTCCACGCATTTCCACGGATGCCTTGAGCCTCTCGATCATATCGGTCGGACTGGTTTCCATCCTGGGCATCGTTTTTGTCGAGGATATTTTCGCGGCGCTGGGCGCCAGTGAAAGCATGATGCCTCATGTCGTCGACTATATGACGGTCTGGTTCGGCGGGATCCTGCTGATTGTCGGTCCGATGGTCGCGAGCAATATTCTCCGCGCGCTTGGCAATGCAACGGTGCCAAGTCTGATGATGATCGCGGCGGCCTTCATCAATATGATCCTCGATCCGATTTTCATTCTAGATGATGTGTTCGGCTGGTTTCCGGGACTGGGTTGGGGGGTCTCCGGCGCTGCTCTGGCGACGGTCGCCGCCAATGGTGCAACCTTCCTGATGGTTTCCGCCTACCTGGTGTTCAAGGAAAAGCTGATCGATTTCAGCTGGCCCGGTTTTGGTGAACTCCTTCACAATTGGGCGGATATCGCGCGTGTCGGTCTGCCGGCCTGTATTTCAAATGTTTTCAACCCGCTGGCTCTGACCATCGCCATGTCCGGCCTGGGCATGGCGCGGTTTAGTGATGCCGCTGTGGGTGGCCTGGGTGTTGCCGGTCGTGTGGAGGCCTTCGCCATCGTGCCTCTGTTTGCACTGTCAGCCTGCATTGGGGCTATCACGGGCCAGAATGGCGGCGCGAACAATCTTGATCGCGTGCGCGAGGCCTTCCGCTCATCCTTCCTGTTCTGCATTATCTGGAGCTTCGCAATTGCGGTCTTGTTATGGCTTGTCGCCGGACCGCTCGCTGCAGCTTTCCTGCCGAGCGAAGAAGGTCAGTCCATTGCGCGCACATACTGGCAGATCGTACCGCTGACGGTTGCCGGTTACGGAATTACCATTGCCGCCAGTGCCGGGTTCAATGGTCTGGGTCGTCCGGGGCATGCGCTGGTCATCACTGCTGGCCGGGCCATAGGACTGGTGATTCCCGGAGTTCTCATCGGTGCTCAGGTGTTTGATTCCCCACTGGGACTGATCTGCGGCTTTGCGGCAGCAAATGTCATTGCAGGTGTTTTGACAGCCGGAGCTGTTTGGACCTTCGCGCCGATGACCGCCAAACACGGCAAGAGTCGCAAGCCTGCCGAACAAACTCCAGCGACCGAAGCGCCCGGGGATGAAGCTGTTTAGCGCCGGGTCAGCACGCCCGCGAATTCCGGTTTGTCATTGAGGCTGGGGTGAGGATAGGGCGTGAAACTCTTATCTTCCGGCCATTCCCAACGCTCTGCAGGAAACAGCTCATGCATTGCTTCAAGTGAGCAACCATAGGGCGGCCCGCCTTGCTCTGCCTTCTGCATGAACAAGGCAAGAAATCGGCCGCCCGGTTTGAGCCACCGATGCGCGCAGGTCTCATAGGTCTCGCGCAGGGAGGGTTGGATGGCGCACAAGAAGGTTTGCTCGTAAATCAGGTCGATTGGTTGTTCAGGTGACCAGGTGAAAGCATCTCCGGTGACCAGTTCCGCTCTCAGACCCTGTTGGGTGAGCCCGTCTCGCTGCCAGGCGATCGCCGTTTCGGAAAGATCGAACCCGGTGACGTTGAGGCCAAGTGAGGCCAGATGTGCGAGCTCTGGAGAGCGCCCGCATCCGGGAATGAGGACGCTTAAACCGGGCCGAAGAACTCCGTCAGCGACCCAGTCAATGACAGCAGGGTGTAGTCCCGGGCGTTCCCACGGGGTCATGTTGTCCTGAAATCGTTGTTCCCAATCCATGACTTGCCTCAATCTTTCGACACGAGTCTAGAGCGCGTTGAATGTCCGAACAAACAGGAAGGTCAGGCGGCCTTGGCAATGCGGCAGAGATCGACGATCGACAGGGGCCGCAAGGGTGAGGGGCGTGTTGCCTCCGGCACCAGCCCTCTACCGCACAGCATGCGCACACCGCATGCCATCGCCTGTTTCAGTGTTTTGAGGTCACGCACATCATCCAGCAGGAAGGGCGCAGACAGGGCGCCGGCAGCGCGGACGGCATTGTTGAGCGCTGCCGTGTCATGATCCAGCATGCCCTCGCTCTCCATATTTGCAGGCCGCAGGGCGCGCGCTGAGAACACAGTGACACCGCGATCCTCAAATGAAGACAGTTCTGCTTGGCCGAACGGTTGATCGAGCATCAGGCTGAATCCCTGGGCGGAGAATTCTTCCAATGCCGGAAATGCATTTCCATGCGGGATGTCGGCCGCCTCAAGTCGGAGCCAGAAACTTTTGCGCGCAACTTCGGGGACGCCGGACAGGCAATCCAGGAAACGAGCCCGGCTTTCCGCGTTCAGCAGCGTCGTTTCGTGAATCGAGATGGCAAAGATGTTGCGCTTTTTCTTCTTGAAGAAGGCGAGGAAGGCCTGGAAGGCTGATCGGGCGGAGACCAGGTCGAGGGTCAGTTGGTCAATATTGCTCATGCGAGTCTCAATGGCGCGCCGGCCTTCTATGAGGCGGCCTTCGACACGAACCTTCGAAAAACAGAGATTAGCCGTAATCGCCTGGCGCTCCGCGTCCCAGATGGGACGGAAACAGGCCTGGGCATCTTCAGCACCTGGACCCAATTCGTGCAGAGGAGGCAGGCCATCCATGCCTGGAATGTCCGGAGATTTCGCGCGAAGCGGCGTGCTGGTGGCTGTTGCGATCTGGGCGAGCTCTCCGGGGGATACAGACTGGGCGTCGCAGGCCACTTCGAGATCGGGAAGGTCTGGATTGCCGAGGAAAAAGGCGATCATTTCCTCGGTGATGTTCTCGACTTCTTCAGCAATATTGTCCGCGTGCTCGGCGAAAATGATGAGAAAGCCTTCTTCGCAGGGCACTAGGATGTGTTTGATCGAGAGCCGCTTTTCAATAAAGTGCGAGGCCGCGTCGAAGATCTTTTTCTTCATCGCTGGCCAGTTGTCGCCGGACGCTTCCTTGATGCGGTCAAGGTTGAGCAGCTGAAACTGGCCGATGTCGACTTTCTGCTTTTCAGCCAAGACGGCCTTTAAAATGGAATTCAGATCAATAGACATCGATGCCAAGCACTTTCCCACCCCTGTACGAATAACTGTATGCGACAGTTTGATTAATATGCGATTGATGACTTGCCTTGGTGTTGCGGGGCTTGCGTCAGGCGCGGGGCCGTGTCATCACGCGCGCCGGCCTGAAAAGGCCCGATGCGGATGTGGCGAAACTGGTAGACGCGCCAGATTTAGGTTCTGGTGCCGCGAGGCGTGGAGGTTCGAGTCCTCTCATCCGCACCACCATGCTCCTTGAGGAGCAGGTGGGATACAATCTCCGATAAAAACAGTCCCTGGGACCGGCGCGGATTAAAAGCTGGCGCCAAAATTGGCCTCAATACACCTGCTACAGCGTCGAACCGTTGCGCATGCCAAAACCTCGTGACATAACGCGCGCTCGAATTTCAACGCGGTCCCCGCATTAGTCAGAACACCAAGGTCCAACCCATGAACGTCATCGAGAAAGCATCAGAAGGCTTGAGCCGCACGTATGAAGTCGTTTTCGCGGCTGATGATCTGCAAGCTCGCCTGGATGCGAAAATCGAAGAAATCCGTCCGGAAGTTCGCCTGAAAGGCTTCCGCCCGGGCAAAGTGCCGTCCAAGCATATCCGCAAGATGTTCGGCGAATCCATCATGGGCGATCTGCTCAATGAGCTGGTCCCGGAGACCACCCAGAAAGCGCTGGACGAACGCAAGATCCGTCCGGCGTCCCAGCCGGAGATCGACGTCAAGTCGGATGCCAAGGCTGTGGCCGGTGGCGCCGACTTCGCCTTCGAGATCAGCCTGGAAATCATGCCGGAATTCGAACCTGCTGATCCGTCCAAGCTGAAGGTCGAACGTCCGATCGCTGAAGTCGCTGATGCACAGGTCGATGAGGCCCTGGGCGAGCTGTCCGACAAGAACCGCTCCTATGCAGCCAAGAAAGGCGGCAAGAACGCCAAGGCTGAAGATGGCGACGTTGTCGTCATCGACTTTGTCGGCAAGATCGACGGCGAGGCCTTTGAAGGTGGTTCCGCAGAAGACAGCCGGGTCGCTATCGGCGACGGCGCTTTCATCCCGGGTTTTGAAGAACAGCTGGTGGGGGCCAAGCGTGGCGAGGAGCGTGAGCTGAACGTTTCCTTCCCGGAGCAGTATCAGGCCCAGCATCTCGCCGGCAAAGCTGCTGTCTTTGATGTCACCGTCAAGGACATCGAATCTCCGGAAGAGCCGAAGGTTGATGACGAGCTGGCCAAGCGCCTCGGTCTCGAGGATCTGGATAGCCTCAAGGACGTGCTCAAGAAGAATATCGAAAGCGAGCACGCCCAGCAGTCGCGCATGAAGGTCAAGCGTGTCCTGCTCGACCAGCTGGATAGCGAGCATGGCTTTGATTTGCCGCCGAAGATGGTTGAGGCTGAGTTCGCCAATATCTGGCGCGAAGTGTCCCACGCGATGGAGCACGATCACCTGGAAGAGGAAGACAAGGGCAAGTCGGAAGACCAGCTCAAGGACGAATACCGCGGCATCGCGGAACGTCGTGTCCGCCTCGGCCTGGTTCTGGCCGAGATCGGTCGTGCCAACAATGTCGACGTGACCCAGGAAGAACTCTCTCGCGCTGTCAACCAGGAAGCCATGCGCTATCCGGGGCAAGAGCGCCAGGTTGTCGAATTCTATCAGAAGAACCCGAATGCCATCGCCCAGCTGCGTGCGCCGATTTATGAGGAAAAAGTCGTCGACTATATCCTCGAGCAGGCTGATGTGAGCGAAGTTTCCGTGTCTCGCGAAGCGCTCTTCGCTGACGAGGACGACGCTGAAGCTGCGCCGAAGAAGGCCCCGGCCAAGAAAAAGGCTCCGGCCAAGAAAGCAGCTGCGAAAAAGGCTCCGGCCAAGAAAGCAGCGGCCAAAAAGGACGATGCCAAGGACGAGAAGCCAGCTGCCAAGAAAAAGGCGCCTGCCAAGAAAAAGGCACCGGCCAAGAAGGCGGCTGCCAAAAAAGACGCTTAGGTCTAACGGTCTCATTTTAAAACAGAACGCCGGTGCCTATATGTGCACCGGCGTTTTGTTTTTGGTCATACCTAACAGTCTAGAGCTGTGTTGATGGCCTTGCCTCGCCGGGCGAGCGCCGCAATAGTTCTTATAACTTTCCCATGAATCGGCGGCGTCCGCTGTGCCGATACCCCAAGGAGCGCGATATGAGAGATCCCCAGGATGTGATGATGAATCTTGTTCCCATGGTCGTCGAGCAGACCAGCCGGGGCGAGCGTTCCTTCGACATTTTTTCCCGCTTGCTCAAGGAGCGGATCATCTTCCTGACCGGACCGGTCGAGGACCACATGGCGAGCCTGGTCATTGCCCAGCTGCTCTTCCTTGAATCGGAAAATCCGAAGAAGGAAATCTCCATGTACATCAACTCGCCGGGCGGTGTCGTTTCGGCCGGGTTGGGTATCTATGACACGATGAAATACATCCGCAGCCCGGTCTCCACGATCTGTCTTGGCATGGCAGCGTCCATGGGGTCACTGCTGTTGACGGGTGGTGAGAAAGACATGCGCTTTGCGACGCCGAACGCCCGCATCATGGTCCACCAGCCCTCTGGCGGCTTCCGCGGCCAGGCCTCGGACATCGAGCGTCATGCGGCTGATATCATGAAAATCAAGCGTCGACTGAACGAGATTTATGTCGAGCATACCGGGCGTAAATACGAAGAAATCGAGGACGCGCTGGACCGTGACAACTTCATGTCGGCGGAAGAGGGCAAGGAATTCGGATTGATCGATGAGATCGTCCAGACCCGTGGCGTCGGAGACGCAGCCGAGGACTAGATGTGATTGTTGGCGCGGATCCTGCTTGATCTGCGCTACAACACTGTGGTCGAATAACAGTGTGCGGAAACGTTTCGCTAAAGATCGAATGTGATTTTGTTCGAAACGAAACTGAAAGCAAGCATGGTATGGAACCAGTGCTTGCGGGTTGAATTGGAGCGGTCATGAGTAAGACGACAGGTGGCGAAGGCGAAGCGAAGAACACGCTGTATTGTTCTTTCTGCGGCAAGAGCCAGCATGAGGTTCGCAAGCTGATTGCAGGACCGACCGTCTTCATCTGCGACGAGTGTGTCGAACTTTGCATGGATATCATCCGTGAGGAGAGCAAGTCCTCGCTGGTCAAATCCAAGGGCAATGTCCCGGCTCCGCAGGAGATCTTTGACATCCTGAACGATTATGTGATCGGGCAGGGTCATGCCAAGCGCGTGCTCTCGGTCGCGGTCCATAACCACTATAAACGTCTCAATCATGCGAGCCAGAACGGTGGCGATGTCGAGCTGGCCAAGTCCAACATCCTGCTGATCGGCCCGACCGGTTGCGGCAAGACGCTGCTGGCACAGACGCTCGCCCGCATTCTGGATGTACCCTTCACGATGGCCGACGCGACAACCCTGACCGAGGCCGGTTATGTCGGTGAGGATGTCGAGAATATTGTGCTGAAGCTGTTGCAGTCTGCGGATTACAATGTTGAGCGCGCTCAACGCGGCATCGTCTATATCGATGAGATCGACAAGATTTCCCGCAAGTCTGACAACCCGTCCATCACCCGTGATGTGTCCGGTGAGGGCGTTCAGCAAGCCCTGTTGAAAATCATGGAAGGCACGGTTGCATCCGTGCCGCCGCAGGGTGGCCGTAAACATCCTCAGCAGGAGTTCCTGCAGGTGGACACGACGAATATCCTCTTTGTCGTGGGGGGTGCCTTCGCCGGTCTGGACAAGGTTATCTCCCAGCGTGGCCAGGGATCTTCGATCGGTTTCGGCGCCGATGTTCGTGAGCCGGATGCCCGTGGCACAGGCGCAATCCTGCGCGACGTGGAGCCGGATGACCTCAACCGGTTCGGTCTGATCCCCGAGTTCGTTGGCCGTCTCCCGGTCATCGCGACGCTGGAAGACCTGGACGAGGATGCCCTGATCAAGATTCTGACCGAGCCGAAAAATGCTCTGGTCAAGCAGTATCAGCGCCTGTTCGAGATGGAAGGCGTTGGCCTGACCTTCACCGAGGATGCGCTCAAGGCCGTTTCCCTGCGCGCTATTGATCGCAAGACGGGTGCCCGTGGCCTGCGGTCAATCATGGAAGGCATCTTGCTGGAAACCATGTTCGAACTGCCGGGTCTTGATGGTGTTGAGGAAGTTGTGGTCAACGCGGAAGTCGTTGATGGCAATGGAAAACCTCTCTACATCTATGCAGATCGCAAGGAAGAGACAGCCGAGGGCGCTTGACGTCCGGCTATCGGATCGCCACCTGTTGATCTGACGACAGCCTCAACTGTCACAGTATTAGCCGCCGGTTCCACCGCGAATCGCGTCAAATTCCCAGTGAATGCGACGCGGCCGGGGCCGCGAATGGAGTATCCATGTCCACAGTGAAAACCCTCCCGCTTCTGCCCCTTCGCGACATTGTCGTTTTCCCGCACATGATCGTGCCGCTCTTTGTCGGTCGGGAGAAGTCCGTGAAGGCGCTGGAAGAGGTGATGCGGGCGGACAAGCAGATCCTGCTCGCAACACAGCGCAACGCCTCCGATGATGAGCCGACTCCGGCTGCCATCCACTCGACGGGTGTGATCGCTTCTGTCCTGCAATTGCTGAAACTGCCCGACGGCACTGTCAAAGTGCTGGTCGAGGGCGGTGTTCGTGTCGAGATAACCAAACACCTCGACAATGAGACCTATTACGAAGCCGAATGCGACACCATCATCGAGGATCTCGGTGATGAGAGCGAGCACGAGGCGCTGATGCGTTCGGTCGCAGCCAAGTTCGATGACTACGTCAAGCTGAACAAGAAAGTGCCGCCGGAAGCGCTGGCTTCGCTGCCGCAGATCACCGAGCCGGGAAAGCTGGCCGACACAATTTCTGCGCATCTGGCCGTCAAGATCGACGAAAAACAGAACTTGCTGGAAGAGACCGATGTCTCCTCACGCTTGGAGCGCGTTCTCGGCCTGATGGAAGGCGAGATCGGCGTGCTGCAGGTTGAAAAGAAGATCCGCAGTCGCGTCAAACGCCAGATGGAAAAGACGCAGCGCGAATATTATCTGAACGAGCAGATGAAGGCGATCCAGCGCGAGCTGGGTGAGGGTGATGACGGCCGTGAGGAGCTTGCGGAGCTCGAACAGCGCCTGTCCGAAGCCAAGCTGTCGAAAGAAGCGCGCACCAAGGCCGACGCCGAGTTCAAGAAACTCCGTCAGATGAGCCCGATGTCCGCCGAAGCCACGGTCGTGCGCAATTATCTCGACTGGATCCTGGCGCTGCCCTGGGGCAAGCGCAAACGTCTCAAGAACGACCTCGATCGTGCCGAAAACATTCTCGAGGACGATCATTATGGCCTGGAGAAGGTCAAGGAACGTATTCTCGAGCATCTGGCTGTACAGGCGCGGACCAAGAAGCTGCGTGGCCCGATCCTGTGCCTCGTCGGCCCCCCAGGTGTTGGCAAGACCTCACTCGGCAGGTCCATCGCCAAGGCGACGGGGCGCGACTTTGTGCGCATGTCGCTGGGTGGTGTGCGTGACGAGGCGGAAATCCGCGGTCACCGACGCACCTATATCGGCTCCATGCCGGGACGTATTATCCAGTCGATGAAAAAGACCAATTCGTCCAACCCGCTTTTCCTGCTCGATGAGATCGACAAGCTTGGCGCGGACTATCGCGGTGACCCGGCATCGGCTTTGCTGGAAGTGCTCGACCCGGAACAGAATTCCACCTTTGCGGATCACTATCTGGAAGTCGATTACGACCTTTCCGACATCATGTTTGTCACGACGGCCAATACGCTGAACCTGCCGCAACCGCTTCTCGACCGGATGGAGATCATCCGCATCGCCGGTTACACCGAAGACGAAAAAGTCGAGATCGCCAAACGCCACCTTCTGCCCAAGACGCTGAAGAACCACGCGCTCAAGGACGATGAGTGGGAATTGACCGAGGGCGGTCTGCGCGACCTGATCCGCTATTACACACGCGAAGCCGGTGTCCGTAATCTCGAACGCGAAATCTCCAACCTCGCACGCAAGTCCGTGCGCAAGATCGAGAGCGGCGACGAGAAGACGATTTCGATTACGCCGGAAAACCTCAAGGAATTCTCAGGTATTCGCAAACATCGTTTCGGCGAGACAGAAAACCAGGACCAGGTTGGTGTCGTGACCGGTCTTGCTTGGACGGAAGTCGGTGGTGACTTGCTCACGATTGAAGCCGTGCGCATGCCGGGCAAGGGTCAGATGAAAGTCACAGGCAATCTGCGCGACGTGATGAAGGAGTCGATCTCTGCGGCCAATTCCTTTGTCCAGTCCAGGGCGCCGTCGATGGGCGTGAAACCGACCGTTTTCCGCGCGACTGACATCCACGTGCACGTTCCGGAAGGTGCGACCCCGAAGGATGGTCCGTCTGCCGGTACCGGCATGATGACAGCGATCGTTTCCGTCCTGACCGGTATACCGGTGCGCAAGGATATCGCCATGACCGGCGAGATCACCCTGCGTGGTCGTGTCCTGCCTATCGGTGGTCTCAAGGAGAAACTCCTTGCAGCGTTGCGGGGCGGCGTGAAGACCGTGCTCATTCCCAAGGAGAATGAGAAGGATCTCGAAGAAATTCCGGAGAACGTCAAGGAAGGCCTGGAGATCATCCCGGTTGAAACCGCTGACGAAGTTCTGACACGTGCCTTGGTCGAGCCGGTCGAGCCGGTTGAATGGACCGAGGCGGACGAAGCCGCTCTGGCGGCTGTTACAGCGTCACCGGGAAGTGCCGAAAGTACGCCGATTGCCCACTAGTTTCAGATGAAACAAATCTGAGCAAGAAAATGAGGGCCGGGGAGCATTTCCCGGCTCTTTTTTGCAGAAAACCTGCGTCTGTTAACCTTGAGGGGATTGACGACGCGCGGACGGCTGCGCACTGTCGGGTTATGACTTGTGCGAACTATTTCTTTTTTGGCTATTTTACCGACGTGACCCGAACGGGGGCGGTGGCCGGATAGTTTGCGTGACAAGCAACAAGTTTCCAGGACCTCCCCAAGCGGGAGGTCCTTTTTTTTGGGGTAAAGGACATGAGTGAAACGCACGCCCGAGACCGGGTCCGCCAGCAGATTTCCGAACTGGACCGGTTATTGATCGACACCATCGCCAAACGCGGTGACCTGGTCGAGGAAATCCTCCGCGCCAAGGCCGAACAGGGTTTGCCCGTCCGCGATCGCGATCGTGAGCAGTCTGTGCTGCTGGAGGCGGTCGAACGTGGCAAGACCCTTGGTGTTGCTCCGGATCTCGTTGAAAGCCTGTTCCAGAGCCTGTTCGAGGCGTCGATCCAGCGCCAGCGCACGCATTTTGACAGCATGCGAGATTCTGATCTCAACGAGGCTACAGTCGCCTATCTGGGAGGTCCTGGCAGTTACAGCCATATCGCCGCCCAGCGCGTGTTCGCGCGCCGCAATGCCAGCGTTGTCCCGGCTCCCAAACGGGACTTCATCTCCATTTTTCGAGCGGTTGAGAGCGGTGAAGTGGATTTTGGCGTTATCCCGATCGAGAATACGACAACCGGTTCCATCAACGAGGTCTACGACTTGTTGCTCGCTGGCAATGCCCGGATTGTCGGCGAATTTCTGCTGCGTGTGGATCACTGTCTGATAGGTCGTTCGGCCGGCCTGGGACGGATCAACCGTGTGTATGGCCATCCGCAGGCGCTGGCACAGTCCCGGCGATGGCTCGCCGGTCATCCCGAGATCGAGACCCATATGGCCTCCAGTTCAACGCGGGCGCTTGAACGTCTGCTCGAGGACGATGATACCGCCGGGGTCATCGCCGGAGCGGATGCGGCATCACTGTTCGGTTTCGACATTCTGGAAAGCGGTGTCGGTGACCATGAACAGAATATCACGCGCTTTATTGTGCTGGGCCGCGACAGCAAAAACCCAACCCGTGAAGTGGAGTGCAAGACTTCAATGATGTTCACCACCCGCGACACTCCGGGTGCGCTTGTAGACGCGCTGATGGGTTTTCGTGATGGTGCTGTCAACCTGGTCAAGCTGGAAAGCCGACCCATTCCGGGCAATCCGTGGGAGGAAATGTTCATCATGGATGTCGAAGGCCATGTCGATGACAAGGTCATCAAGGACGCGATGGCGATCCTGGAAGAACACACCCGCGAGATCAAACAACTGGGCTGTTATGCGTCTGATCG
>CBFHQE010000095.1:0-12351 GCA_965657935.1 Maricaulis sp.
ATCATGGGGCAATGGAACGGTGCGGAGACCGGGAGTTTCATGGCCTTCTTCAGACCCAGCTCGCTCGCCTTGGCTATCGCAGCTTCAATAGCTGCGGTGGCACCGGAGATCACGATCTGGCCCGGGGCATTGTCATTGGCGATGCCGCAGACACCGGCCGTCTGGCCTGCTTGAACCGCCTGGGCCGCGAGATCCTCATCCGCGCCCAGCAGCGCCGCCATCGTACCCTCGCCGACCGGAACCGCCTTCTGCATGGCCTGACCACGAAGTTTGAGCAGTTTGGCCGCGTCGGCGATGGACAGGGAGCCAGCAGCAGCCAGGGCCGAATACTCACCAAGACTGTGACCCGCCACAAAGGAGGCTGCCGTGACGTCTACGTCAAAGTCCTGCTCCAGAACCCGCATCACCGCGAGGCTGGCGGCCATCAAAGCGGGCTGTGCATTCTCGGTCAGCGTCAGATCTTCAATCGGGCCATTGGCCATCAGGCCGGACAGATCCTGGCCCAGGGCCGCATCGACCTCGTCAAGGACAGCCTTGGCACTGGCGAAGTTTTCGGCAAGTTGCTGGCCCATGCCAACGGCCTGAGAGCCCTGACCTGGAAAAACAAAGGCGAGTTTCATTTAAATTTCCTCCCCTGAACTGGGTGCGCAAGCTCGATAACCAATATTCCATACGGTGTGCAAGCGTCCTTGCGGCTTGAATGTGGTCACAAGATCGGATAAAGCCCGCGCTTCGCGTGATTGCGGTCCGTCTTCTGTTTATGGCTCACATGGGGTGAGACATGGAGGTCGGAGCCACCGCGGACCTGCCCGACCCTTCGGCTTGGTCTGCGCCGCAATCCACTTGAAGGGAGCCGAAATGGCACTTTACGAGCACATTTTCATCGCTCGCCCGGACATGTCTCCGGCACAGATGGAATCCCTGATCGAGGATGTAAAAACCCTCATCGAGGAAAAAGGCGGCAAGACCGGCAAGACCGAATACTGGGGCCTGCGCAATCTTGCATACCGCATCAACAAATCCCGCAAGGGTCACTATGGCCTCATCGACATCGACGCTTCTGCTGACGTGATCGACGAGCTGGACCGTCTGCAGCGCCTGTCCGAAGACATCATCCGTCACATGACGGTGCGTGTTGACGAGCACGTTGAGACGCCGTCCTCCATCCTGACCAAGAAAGACGACCGTCGCGGTCGTCGCGAACGCAACTAAGGAGCGCCGAGAATGTCTTCTGGAAACATCTCCAATATCCCGGCACGCCGTCCGTTCATGCGTCGCCGCAAGGTCTGCCCGTTCTCCGGTGAAAATGCACCGAAGATCGACTACAAGGACCCTAAACTCCTGCTTCGCTACATGTCCGAGCGTGGCAAGATCGTTCCGTCCCGCATCACCGCGGTTTCCGGCAAAAAACAGCGTCAACTGGCCCGCGCCATCAAGCGCGCCCGTCAGCTGGCCCTGCTGCCATATGCTGCAGACTAAGGAGAACTGACGATGAAACTGGTTCTCCTGGAACGCGTTGAAAATCTGGGCCAGATGGGTGACGTCGTCACCGTACGCCCGGGTTACGCCCGCAACTTTCTGCTGCCACAGGAAAAAGCTCTGCGCGCAACCGAAGCCAACCTGGCCCGGTTCGAAGCCGAGCGTGAAGCCTTGGAAAAGCGCAATGCCGAGCGTGCAGCAGCTGCTGCAACCGATGGCGAGAAGATCGATGGCGAAAGCTTCATTCTCATCCGCCAGGCTGGCGAAAGCGGTCAACTCTATGGTTCTGTCACCTCCCGTGACATCGCCGAGATGATCTCTGAAGCCGGCGTATCGGTCTCCCGCGGTCAGGTCGCGATCAACGCACCGATCAAGACCCTGGGTCTGCACGAAGTCCGCATCCGCCTGCACGCCGACGTCTCGATTGCTGTCGCGATCAACGTCGCACGCTCCGAAGACGAAGCCGAACGCCAGGCTGCTGGTGAGGACGTCGTTGCCGCTGCTGCGGACGAAGAACGCGCTATCGCTGACGCACAGGCAGCCGAGCTGCATGAAGCCAATGCCGAACGTGAAGACGACGAATTCGGCGCAGCGGCCCCGGCTGCTGACGCTGAAGAGGGCGCGACCGAAGCGTAATCCTCGCACTGCACTGTTATCTGAAAGGGCGGCTCGAGTGAGCCGCCCTTTTTGTTTCTGGGAACGAGAGACCACTGGGCTCTGTTCCGCGGCGGCGCCCGAAGCCTGTGCTCTGAAACACCAACCCACTGCCCACGCTAAAACCTGGCGCTGACTCCCTCCTTCATGATCCAACGGCAAAAACTGTCAGGAATGCATATGATATGAGCATGCCGACCCCAGACCTTGCGTACAGCCCGAATACACCCCAAACATTTGAATCAATTTATTTAAATTGATTTCCACCAAACTCGACAGACACGCTTTGCGTTTGCATTGCCCCCGCTCCCGTCTAGCGCGCCAGTAGCTTTTAACGACCCTTTACCATGTTGGTGCTCAACCCACAGGGGAAAGGCTCAATCGGATTTCCCGAGAGCAGGAGGGACCCATGTTCAAATATTTAGCGCTCCCGGCGGCGCTCGTCTCAACAGCAATGGTACCGGCCGAAGCCCAAACCTCGCAGCGCGATCTCGAAGTAATCGGACGTGTTATGGGTTTCCTTTAGGGTCCGACGGGCGATGAACGTGTCATTGCCATCGCACACGCCCCCGACAGCCAGGCGGAAGCTGAAGCGATCGCGGCCTTGCTTGATGGCGGGCTCTCAACCGGGCGGGTTACGCTCACAGGCCGCCTCGTCGACAGCTCCGATACAGGCGCGCTGAGCGGTGCTCACGCCGTGATCCTGGTCGGCTCGACATTGCAGAACCAAGCCCTGCGCGACGCCGCCTCTTCATCGGGCGTCCTGACTGTCTCGACCGATACGGATTGCGCCAATTCCGGCGCCTGCATGCTCGGCGTGGCAAGCTCACCGTCGGTTCGCATTGTCGTCAATCGCGCGAACCTCGACGCGGCCGGAATTAATTTCGACGCCGCCTTCGTCCTCATGGTCGAAGAAGTCTAGCCCAAGCCTCCAGTGCAAAAAGGATCTATCATGATGCGCACAACGCTCCTCGCCTGCGCTTCCGTCGCCGTACTGGCCGCGAACGCTTCATCCCAGGAACTCAACTACGCTGATTATGAAATGCTGTTCGGCGAACCTGTAACGGTTGGCGCCACCGGCACGCCACAACGGGCATCCGATGTCCCCGTGAACATGACGATTATCACCGCGGAGGAAATCCGTCACTCAGGTGCCCGCGATGTGATCGAAGTGCTGCGCCGACATGCAGGCCTTGATGTCCAGCGAACAGGCCAGACGTCAGCCGCCATCTCCGTTCGCGGCATGAATATCGACAGCGGACGTGTCCGCGTACTCATCAACGGCCGCGACACTTTCCGCAACTATGAAGGCGTGACCCTGTGGGCGGCTCTTCCCGTCAATATGGAAGAAATCCGCCAGATCGAAATCGTGCGCGGACCATCAACGGCGCTCTACGGTGCCAACGCCGTCACCGGGGTGATCAATATCATCACCTACAATCCCTTGTTCGAAGACAGTTCAAATGCGACCGTCAGGGTTGGATTTGAAGGCCATCGCGAATTCACGGGACACACAACCTTCCAACTCCCGGACAATCGCGGCGGCATCCGACTTTCCTACGGTCAAGGTGAGTTTGATCGCTTTGATGCCGGCCTCAACAGCCTGCAGCGCAGCACGCGCGGCGAACCGGAATATGAACGGGTTTCACTGGACAGCCTCTTCCAGCTCGCTGACAGCTTGCAGGCTGGATTCGAATACACCCAGTTCGAAGGTGACAGCCGGATGCTCAATGCTACGGGTGACCAGAGTGACGCCGTTGCAGACGATGATTCGATCAAGGCCTTCATTACCGGAGAGACAAGCCTTGGTGTCTGGCGCTTTCAGGGGCACCAGAACAATCAAAGCGAAACCCGGATCAGCATTATCGACACCGGCAGCGGACCTTTCTCCTTTGACCAGACTGTCGAAGCGGAAAGCACGGCATTTTCGCTGAGCAATGTGTCAAAGCCGACCGCATCGATCGGTCTGCGTCTGTCGGCTGGTTTTCAGGAAGACAGCGTTGCCCAGTTCGGCGGTTCAGTCGCGGACAATACCGGCGATGTCAGCTACACAACCTGGTACGCAGCCGGTCTCGTCGACTGGTCGATCAGCTCCACACTGAACCTGGCGACGTCACTGCGCCTCGACCAGCTTGAGTCCGAGCGAACCGCGATTGATCTGCCACTCGCCCCGTTTGTGAATGACGACTTTGACGGCTTCACCGTGGTCAGCGCCAATATTGGTCTGAACTGGACAGCCTCCAACGGTGACAGGTTCCGGTTCACCTATGCACGCGGCTTCAACGCGCCTAACCTTTTCCGTATCGGTGGCCAGCTCATCGACGCCTCCGCAACCTTCCCGGGCTTTGGCGGAATTGGCGGCAATCCGCTTGACGAGCCGGAAATCTCTCAACAATACGAGGCCAGCTGGCAGCGCAATCTTGCCGGCATCAATGGTGCGGTCTCTGCAAGCCTGTTCTATCGCACCGATGATGACATCGTGCGCAGTGCCGTATCCGGCTTTATTTTCCCCTCCCCGAGCGGCCTGCTCTATATGGGCGCAGGCCAGGTTGGCTCGGCTGAGACGCTCGGCTTCGAAATTGAGCTTGGCGGCGAAACATCGGCCGGCTTCGATTGGGATCTACGCTACAGCTATGCCGACACCGAAAGCGATGTCGCCTCACAGCTCCCCGCTGGCAGCATTGGTTTCACCGCCAACATCCTGCCGATCTTCACGCTCGACTATTTCGACGGGCGCAGTTCCGAACACATCTTCACCGCTACCGGCACATGGACCTCCGACCGGTACTGGGTCGACGGCCTGGTGCAATACAAGTCCGGTTATGACAGCTACGCGGGTGCCATCGCCCTGCCGGGACAGACGACCGCGACAAGCATTGATGCGGTAACAGTGCTCAATCTGACCGTCGGCTACGAGATTACCGACAATCTGGCATTTGTGGTCGCTGGCGAGGGACTGCTGGACGATCAGCGGCAAGAAGTCATCTCCGTGCTTTCCACTGCCGACCGCCGCGTCTGGGGTGCCCTGACCTGGGATTTCTAGGCTTGCATCCAAGACCCGGTCCTCTGGACCAGAAAGGGGCGGCTCAAGCGAGCCGCCCCTTTTTTGTGCTTATCCACACTTATCCACAATCCCGGCTAGTCCCCGTGGAGAAGCGATATCAGGCCTCGCCGCCTCCCCCCGGTTCAGGTTAATTAGCGGGTATGGAAAATGCGCTTTTACCCTTCGACTCCGAACCTGCACTCGACACCGCTCCGCATAATCTGGACGCTGAACAGGCGTTTCTGGGGGCACTCCTCTATGACAATGAGGTTTTCCACCGTGTCGCCGACTGGCTGAAGGCAGAGCATTTTTATGATCCGGTGCATGCGCGCATCTATGAAACCGCGACCGATCTGATCGGCAAGGGTTCGCTGGCTGATGCCGTCGTCTTGAAAACCCATTTCGAGCGCGATGACGGCCTCAAGGAAATCGGTGGCGCGACCTATCTCGCCATCCTGATCGAAAGCGCCGCCGACAGTGCTGCGTCGCAGGCCTATGCGCGCATTGTCTATGAACTCGCCCTGCGTCGCGAGCTGATCAGAATTGGCGACGAGCTGTCCAATAATGCGACCCAGCAATCGGATGCCCAGCCGCGCGAACTGATCCAGCACACCGAGCAGAAGCTCTATAATCTTGCCGAGGAAGGCTCGTCCTCGCGCGGATTTGTCGGGTTCAAACAGGCGCTCGCCGAAGCCATCGAAACAGCGGCCGCCGCCTATGAGCGTGATGGCGGCTTGTCGGGCATTTCCTCCGGCCTGAAGGCACTGGACGAAAAACTTGGCGGCTTGCACCCGTCCGACCTTGTCATCCTCGCGGGACGTCCGTCGATGGGTAAAACATCGCTTGCGACCAATATCGCCTTCGATATTGCCAAGAACTACCAGTATGAAATGCAGCCGGACGGCATCAAGAAAACCGTCAATGGTGGCGTGGTCGGCTTTTACTCGCTCGAGATGTCGGCCGAACAGCTCGCAACCCGTTTGATCGCCGATTATACCGGCATTCCGGGCTTCATGATCCGCCAGGGCACAATTGACGCAACCCAGTATGAGGAAATCCGCGACGCCGTCCTGGAAATCCAGGGTCTGCCGTTATTCATTGATGACACGGGTGGCCTGCCGATTTCGGCACTGGCAGCGCGCGCGCGGCGCCTGAAGCGCACCCATGGTCTCGACCTCATCGTGGTCGACTATCTGCAACTTGTGACCTCATCGAAAAGTGGTGAAGGCCGGGTGCAGGAAATCTCCGACGTCACCCAGAATCTCAAGGCGCTGGCCAAGGAACTCAACGTCCCGGTCATCGCCCTCTCCCAGCTCTCCCGCCAGGTCGAGCAAAGGGAAGACAAGAAGCCGCAGCTGTCGGACCTGCGTGAATCCGGCTCGATCGAGCAGGATGCAGACGTGGTGATGTTCGTGTATCGTGAAGCGTACTACAAGGAACGTGAAAAGCCGCGTGAAGACACGCCGGAATACTTGGCCTGGGAAGAAGAATTCCGCAGGATCGAGAAACTGGCGGAGGTTATCATCGGCAAACAGCGTCACGGGGCCATCGGAACGGCCAAGGTGGCGTTCGACGGTGCCCGTACGAAGTTCCACGATATCGAGACGCGTTTTGACGAACCGGAATATTGATCGATTGCCTCAGCCCGCCCCGCGCCTGATCATCGATCTCGCAAAAATACAGTCGAATTATAAAAAGTTGCAGGCGATGGCGCCGCACTCGGCAGTGGGTGCTGTCGTCAAGGCCAACGCCTATGGGCTGGGCGCCACTGAGGTCATTCCGGCCCTGTCAGATGCCGGTTGCAGGCATTTCTACGTCGCCCACACCTCCGAAGGCGAAGAGGCCCGCCGTGCGCTCAAGGGCGTGGACGCCGAGATATTTGTCTTTAACGGGTTCTGGCCCGCCGAATTGCCGGCGCTGCGCGAATTCGACCTCTTCCCTGTGATCAATGACCTGGGTCAGGCCCGTCAGCTGCATGAAATCGCGCCCGACCTGCCCTGCGCGGTTCACTTTGATAGTGGCATAAATCGACTGGGTCTCGATGCGAGCCAAACCGCAGACTATCTCGCCGGCGAGCTTCCGGCCCGGCTGCAGGTGCGCCAGTATCTCAGCCATCTGGCCTGCGCCGATGACCCCGCCCATCCGCTTAATGCTGAACAGCTGGAGCGTTTCAGCGCCGTCTCTGCCCGCGCCGGCAGCGCCATCAAGTCCAGCCTGGCCAACTCCGCCGGCACTCTTCTGGGCAAGGATTACCATTTCGACGTATTGCGGCCGGGACTTGCGCTTTACGGCGGCACGCCCAATCCGTCCGAGACCTCCCCGTTCGAAGTCTGCGTCCAGATCGAAGCACCGATCCTGCAGCTGCGACAGCTGCAGCCGGGCGACCAGATCGGTTATGGAGCCACCTGGACAGCAGACAAGCCGACCCGCACAGCGACCGTTGCTGCGGGTTATGCAGATGGTATTTTGCGCGCCTGCGGCGGAGGTGGAGTCGCACGTCTGAACGGTCAGGCCGTACCGATACTGGGTCGAGTTTCTATGGATCTGATCTCCGTAGACCTGACGGCGTACGAGGGAGAAGCTCACCCGGGAGAACCTGTTTGTTTTCTGGGCGGTGACCTGGACATGCTGGCCGGACATGCCGGTGCGGTGTCCTACGAATTACTCGTCAGGCTCGGCCTGCGCTTCAACCGCGTTTATCGACGATAAACATACTTGCCAGAAGCGGAACATAGTGAGAACATCGTTCCCGGGCGACGGAGCGAATCTCATGGCGAGAAGCGATAATGTTTATGTGTGCCAGTCATGCGGCGCAGTTCATTCAAAATGGGCTGGTCGATGCGATGATTGCGGAGAGTGGAACGCGCTGGTCGAGGAAGCTCCGGCAGCTCCTCTGGGCAGCCAGGCGACAGCGCCGAAAAAGCGTGGACGTGCGGCCCGGCTTGATCTGGTTGACCTTGGCGCAGACACACCGGAACCACCCCGCCTGATCTCGGGCATGTCCGAGCTGGACCGGGTCTGCGGCGGTGGCCTGGTGCCTGGCTCAGCTGTTCTGGTCGGCGGTGATCCGGGCATCGGCAAATCCACCCTTCTGCTACAACTCATGGCGCGTCTCGCCATCGACAAGCATCGCGCCATCTACATCTCGGGCGAGGAAGCCGTGGCCCAGGTTCGCCGGCGGGCCAAACGTCTCGGTCTCGCCGATGCGCCAGTCTCCCTTGCCGCTGAGACCTCGCTGAACAACATCTTGGACGGGCTGAAATCGGAAAAGCCGGATGTGGTCGTTCTCGACTCGATCCAGACATTGTGGTCGGACCAACTCACCGCCGCGCCAGGCACCGTTGCCCAGGTCCGTGCCTGCGCCCAGGAACTGGTGCGCTACGCCAAGAAACGCAATTGCGCCGTCATCCTCGTCGGCCATGTCACCAAGGACGGACAGATCGCCGGCCCGCGCGTCGTCGAGCACATGGTTGATGCCGTCCTCTATTTCGAGGGTGAACGCTCTCACCAGTTCCGCATCCTGCGCGCGGTCAAGAACCGCTTCGGTCCGACCGACGAGATCGGCGTCTTCGAGATGGGCGACAAGGGACTGGGCGAAGTTGCCAACCCCTCCTCCCTCTTCCTGGACGGCCGGGAAGACGGTACGGCCGGCTCCGTCGTCTTTGCCGGCATGGAAGGCACGCGTCCTGTTCTGTCCGAGATCCAGGCCCTCGTTGCACCGGCCGCTTTCGGCAATCCACGCCGCGCCGTGGTTGGTTGGGACAGCGGCCGGCTGGCGATGGTGCTCGCCGTCCTGGAAGCGCGATGTGGCGTGTCTTTCAGCAAGCATGATATTTTTCTCAATGTCGCTGGCGGCCTGAAGATCAATGAACCGGCCGCCGACCTTGCCGTCGCCGCAGCCATTGTCGCGGCCGCGTTCGAAGTTGCCCTTCCGGCCAAAACGGTTGTTTACGGAGAAATTAGTCTTTCCGGCGATGTTAGGCCTGTAGGACGTAGCGAAGCGCGGCTGAAAGAGGCCGCGAAGCTCGGTTTTGAACGGGCCATCGCGCCGGAGGCTGCCAGGAGTGATGCTGGCCACGTGACAATTGAAGGCGTGGCCACGGCGCTCGAATTGGTGCAAACTCTGAAAGCGTTGGCAGGCGAGTAAGGAGACACCGCAATGGACGGGTCTTTGAGTGCATTTGACGGTATCGGTTTCACCATTGTGCTGGTGTCCGGATTATTGGCCCTTGTTCGCGGCTTTGTCCGCGAGGCCCTGTCAGTCACCGCCTTTGTCGCCGCCTCACTGGCCACGCTGTGGTCACTGCCCGCCTTTATCAATCCCGCCCGCGACATGATCGACCCGGACTGGGTCGCTCCGCTCGCCGTTGGCGGGCTGGTCTTCATCATCATCTATCTGGCAGTCACCTTCGTCACCAGCTCATTGTCACGCGGACTGGCCAAGGGTGAGGACGTAAACGTCGTCGATCGCACATTGGGTTTTGCTTTCGGCGTCATTCGAGGTCTGGTCCTGTTGGGATTGAGCGTGATCTTCATTGCCGCCATCTTCGGCGAAAATGGCCGACCGCCAACCTGGGTCACCACTGCGCGCATCTATCCGGTCGTCAACGCCACAGCGAGAGCCCTGCAAGTCCTGGCGCCTGAAACGTCCAGAATCGCTGAAACCGACCGTCTCCCGGCAGCCGCGGACGACCCGATTGCAGAAACAATAAGAAATGATGACACTTCTTATGGCAGACGTGACCGAAACCGACTAGATGACCTCATCGGTTCGACCACGGATGACCAGGATGATGATGGATGAGCGCTGATCAGGCATTCCCGGCTACGCTAACCTACGATCCAGAAACAGACCGCCCCCAGGAAGAATGTGGCGTATTTGCAGTCTACGGCGCGGATGACGCAGCTGTCCTGACGGCACTCGGCCTGCATGCCCTGCAACACCGCGGTCAGGAATCCTGCGGGATCGCAACACATGATGGATCGCGTTTTCACAGTGAACGTTATCTTGGCCTGGTGGGAGAGAATTTCGCCTCCCCCGACCTTCCGCAACGCCTGCCCGGGCGCAGTGCCATCGGCCATGCCCGATACTCGACCCAGGGCGCTTCGGTGATGCGAAATGTCCAGCCGCTTTACGCCGATGTTCGCGGCGGCGGCGTGGCGCTGGCGCATAACGGCAATCTGACCAATGCCCGCGTTCTGCGCGAGGAACTGGTCTCCAAGGGCGCCATCTTCCAGTCCACCTCTGACAGTGAAGTCGTGTTCCATCTCGCGGCCCAGTCGACCAAGAACAAACTCTCGAACCGTGTCCTGCACGCCCTCAAACAAATTGAGGGCGCTTTTGCATTTGTGGTTCTGATCAATGATCGCATTGTCGCAGCACGCGACCCCTACGGCATCCGCCCGCTGGTGATGGGCCGCATTGGCAACGCCTATGTCTTTGCCTCCGAGACCTGTGCCCTGGACATGGTCGGCGCGACTTTTGAACGCGAAATCGAGCCGGGCGAAGCTGTTGTGGTCAATGAAAACGGCCTGCGCTCGGAACGGTTTGCGCCGGAACGCACCGCCCGTGTCTGCGCTTTCGAATACATCTATTTCGCCCGCCCCGATTCCGTCATCGGCGGCCGTTCTGTTTATGAAGCCCGCAAACAGATGGGCCGTCAGCTGGCGATCGAGAACCCGGTGGATGTCGATGTCATCATTCCGGTTCCCGACAGTGGGGTGCCCGCAGCAATCGGCTATGCCGAGGCCAGTGGCATTCCTTTCGAGCTCGGCATTATCCGCTCGCACTTTGTGGGCCGGACCTTCATCCAACCGACCCAGGACCGCCGAGACCTCTCGGTGCGACGCAAACACTCAGCCAATGCAGCAGCGGTCAAAGGCAAGCGTGTCCTTTTGATCGATGATTCCATCGTGCGCGGCACAACCTCGCTGAAGATCGTGCGCATGATGCGCGAGGCCGGCGCAGCCGAAGTTCACTTCCGCTCCGCCTGTCCGCCGATCAAGTTTCCGGACTTTTATGGTATCGACATGGCCGGTCAGAAAGAACTGATCGCGGCCAATATGGAAGTCGAGGAGATGGCCGAGAAGCTCGAAGCTGACAGCCTGGCTTTCCTCACCGTAGACGGTCTGTACCAGGCCGTTGTCGGCGAACCGCGCAATAACCGTATTCCGCAATTGTCAGATCACTATTTCACCGGCCAGTATCCCACGCGCCTGGTGGATCATGACCGCGATCTTTCAGCCAAGGAATTCCAGCTCTCTCTCCTGGTAGACGCATGACAAAACTCGATCTTTCCGGACGCCTCGCCCTGGTGACAGGGGCGTCGCGCGGCATCGGCTATGCCACCGCCCTGGAACTGGCCAAGGCCGGTGCCCACGTCATCGCCACCGCCCGCACGACGGGTGGACTGGAAGAACTCGACGACGCCGTTCGCGAAGCCGGCGGCAGCGCCACACTCGTGCCAATGGATCTGATGTCGGAAGACGGTATCGAACAGCTTGGCAAGATCGTGATGGAGCGTTGGGAAAAGCTCGACATCCTGATCGCCAATGCAGGTGCCCTGGGTGTTCTTACGCCCGCAGCCCAGGTCAAGGCAAAGACCTGGCACGAGGTCATCGGCGTCAATCTGATGGCCCCGGCACGCATGATCCGAGCCTTTGAAGCCCCGCTGCTGGCCTCTGATGCGGGCCGCGCTGTATTCCTGTCGTCTGGCGCTGCACGTTCGCGCCGGGCTTTCTGGGCGCCCTATGCGGCCTCCAAGGCCGGCCTGGATGCACTGGTCAAATCCTGGGCCAACGAGCACCAGAAGGACAATCTGCGCATCAATATCGTCTATCCCGGTGCCGTCCGCTCGCAGATGCGCGCCAAGGCTTTCCCGGGCGAAGATCCGATGACCCTGCCCGCCCCGGCTGATATCTGGCCGCAGCTGGCCGAGCTCGTCTCAGCAGAATGTCAGCGCCATGGCGAGATCATCGATTTTGCCGAATCCCTGCAGTCGGCCTGAGCCGTGAAGCTCGGCTGGATCGGATATGGCGCTTTCGGGCGCCTGGCCTGCAGCCATCTCGGCCCCCATTTCGACCTGGTCATCCATGATGCCCAGCCCGGACATACGGCCTCTGCCTCTCTGGAAGACGTCGCTGCCTGCAAACGCATCGTCATCGCCACGCCTGTG
>CBFHQE010000096.1:0-12150 GCA_965657935.1 Maricaulis sp.
CATAATAACGGGTACAATTTTTTGAGACATGCTTCCTCACAGCAGGGTCCAAACCCTACGCTTTATCGTCTTGGTCGCGCAACTTATGCCGAGTTTCCCTAACGCTGTCGAGACAGCGGTGGCAATTGATCGGAATATCGCTGGGCGTCGGTCACGCCGATTGCGCGAAAACGGCGGACGGTTCTGTCTGGGCCTCCCAGCATGATGGCAGTGTCGCACGACTTGCTCCCGGCGAAGATGGGAGCTGGTCGGTTGTCGAGCAGGTTCAGGTCTCCACCCTGCCGGCTCTGGGCCTGCAATGGGATGCGGACGGCCGCCTCATCGTCGCGGCCT
Organism: Maricaulis sp.; assembly: GCA_965657935.1. Lineage (GTDB taxonomy): Bacteria > Pseudomonadota > Alphaproteobacteria > Caulobacterales > Maricaulaceae > Maricaulis. The sequence goes on from CBFHQE010000096.1 coordinate 334, forward strand.
CGGATGGACTTTATGCTGTCACACCTGGCGCCGGCACTGCGCAAACGCTGACGATGAGCGCCGGCGGGCGCCCGCTCGGCTTTGCCGATGATCTGGATATTGCAGAAGACGGCACAATCTATTTCACCGAGGCGAGCTGGAAATGGGCCAATGATGCGCATATTCGCACCTATGCGTATGACATGGCCGAGAACAGGCCGTACGGCGCGCTGGTCGCGCTCGACCCGGAGACCGGCAATACTGATATACTGGTCGACGAGATGTACTTCGCCAATGGCGTGGCCATGGCCGCGGACGGACGCTCGGTCTTTGTCCTGGAAACCTATCGCTACCGGCTTTCGCGCTACTGGTTGGAGGGACCACGCGCGGGCGAGCTGGATGTTGTCGTCGACAATCTCCCGGGCATCCCTGACGGCGTGATGGGCGATGGGCAGGGTCGTCTCTTTATCGCCATGGACACACAGCGTGTACCCTTGCTGTCCTTTCTTCATCGCAATCCGTTCTTGACCCGCCTGATCACCAAACTGCCCGACAATCTCTGGATCCGGGCAGGTGCACCGCGGGCCTTCGTACTCGTGCTCGACGAAGACGGGAATTACCTGGACAGCTTCCACGATCCGGACGGCCGCTTCGGCCTGCTGGCCAATGCCGTCCCGGATGGTCAAGGCAATCTCTGGCTTGGGTCGCTGACGTCCAACGTGATCGGTCGGATGGAATTACCGGCAGAACTCCGCGACTAACGCTGATTGTGCTGGCGCGAGTATTGGCACAACACGAGGCCATTCTCGCGCGGGCACAGGAGCGCTAAGCGGGCAGCTGCTCTGCCAGCAGCCCTCCGACACGAATGGGCGAGATCGAGGTCGCCAGACCATCCGCCCCCGTATCCACCATTACGCCGCACAGCGTGGCTTCGCCGGAGGCCGGCTCGAACCGTGAGGACCGCATGCGGGTCGTAAAGCGCCGCACCGGCTCTTCCTTGTCCATGCCGATCACGCTGTCATAATCCCCACACATGCCAGCGTCGGTCTGGTAGCCCGTTCCCCCGGGCAGAATGCGGGCATCAGCTGTGGGCACATGTGTGTGCGTCCCGACAACCAGGCTCGCGCGGCCATCACAGAACACGCCCATGGCGTTTTTCTCGCTGGTCGCTTCGGCATGCATATCAACAAGCACCGCATCAGCCACCACGCCGAGAGGCGCCGCAGCCAGCTCACGTTCGATTGCGGCGAACGGATCGTCCAGGGCTTCCATGAAGAGATTGCCCATGACATTGACGACGAGAATACTCTCACCCGCTGCTGTCTGGTACAGGTTCGCACCCCGGCCCGGGGTCGAACCGACCGGATAATTGGCCGGGCGCAGCAGTCGCGGCTCTCGTTCAATGAAGGTCAGTGCCTCGCGCTGATCCCAGGCGTGATTGCCCAAGGTCAGGACATCAGCACCAAAATCGAACAGCTGGTTGCAAATGCGCTCAGTGACCCCGAATCCGGCTGCCGCGTTTTCCGCATTGATGACAACAAAATCCAATGCGAGCTGGTCTTTGAGGCGCGGAAGATGTTCCTCCACCGCCCGTCGCCCAGCCTTGCCGACAATATCTCCGAAGAACGCGATCCGCATCATGATGCTCCAAGTACCTGCGCACAGGATATGCACCCTGATTGGGTAAAGGCCAAGTTATGCTGCGCACTCGGCAAGCGCCTAAGCCGATGCTTCAGGCCGGTTCATAGTCCAGGACCGGGCCCAGCGCCCTTTCACACTCTGCCAGCGTCCATCCCTTGCGCCGGGCATAGTCCTCGACCTGGTCACGCTGAATGCGCCCAACGGCAAAGTAATGACTGTCCGGGTGCGAAAGATAGAGACCCGACACCGAAGAGGCCGGGGTCATGGCGAAACTGTTGGTAAGGCCAATCCCGATGCGCTCCTGAGCCTCCAGCAAGCTGAACAAGGTGCGCTTCTCGGAGTGATCAGGCTGGGAGGGATATCCCGGAGCCGGACGTATGCCGTCATATGCTTCGGCAATCAACTCCGGTTGGGAAAGACCTTCGGCCTTGGCATAACCCCAGTGCTGCGTGCGCACCTGCTCGTGCAGCCACTCCGCCGCGGCCTCGGCCAGACGATCCGAAATCGCCTTGAACATGATAGAGGAGTAATCGTCCTGCTGGGCATCCAGTGATGCCACGAAGTCCGGGTTGTCGCCGGCGGTGACCGCGAATCCACCGACATAATCGGCGACACCCTCTGCTCCGACAAAGTCGAACTGGCAGAGGCTGGGCTGGTCACCCTGCTTGCTCATTTGTTGGCGCAGGCCATGGAACCTCGCGCGTTCGGTGGACCGCGTCTCGTCCGCAAACAACACAACATCATCGCCATCGCGATTGGCAGGCCAGAAACCAATGACGCCCTTGGGGGCGAGCAGGCCCTCATCAATGATGCGCTGAAGCATGCGCTTTCCATCCGCAAGCAGGCTACGTGCAGCCTCACCGCGTTTGGGATCACTCAGGATCGCGGGATACGTGCCCTTCAACTCCCAGGTAAAGAAGAACGGTGTCCAGTCGATATAGTCAGTCAACGTGCTGACCGGAATGTCAAAATTCTGTACGCCCGGTCGATCCGGGGCGGGCGGAGAATAGCTGGCCCAGTCGCAGGACCAGGCTTTCGCTCGGGCCTGCTCCAACTTCAAGCGGGCCTTGGCCGACCGCGCCGCGAGGCGCCGCTCCCGGATTTTCGCGAGATCTGCCTTGACGTTCGCGGCATAGGAAACACGCCGGTCAGACAACAATGTCGACACCACACCAACGGCACGGCTGGCATCAAGCACATGCACGACCGGCGCGACGTCAATCGTCGGATCGATCTTCACCGCGGTGTGGGCTGGACTGGTCGTCGCCCCGCCGATCAGCAAAGGAATATCGATCTTCTGGCGTTCCATCTCGGAGGCAACAAACACCATTTCGTCGAGCGACGGCGTGATAAGCCCTGACAGGCCGATGATATCCGCTTCCTCATCCAGCGCTGTTTCGAGAATTTTCTCACACGGCACCATGACACCAAGATCTACCACCTCATAGCCATTGCACTGCAAGACTACGCCGACGATGTTCTTGCCGATATCATGCACATCGCCCTTCACCGTCGCCATGAGCACCTTGCCCGCAGATCTGGAGGCCTGACCGCTTTCTGCCTTTTCCTTCTCCATGAACGGGATCAGATGCGCGACCGCCTGTTTCATGACACGGGCTGATTTGACGACCTGCGGCAGGAACATCTTGCCCTCGCCGAACAGATCTCCCACGACGTTCATCCCGTCCATCAACGGGCCTTCGATCACGTGCAGGGGGCGTTCGAAAGAAAGGCGCGCCTCTTCGGTATCCTCGACGATGAATTCATTGATGCCATGAACCAATGCATGTTTCAGGCGTGGGCCGACATCCTGTTCCCTCCATGACAGGTCACGCGTCATCTCCGCGCCCTTGCCCTGCCCGCGGTACTTCTCGGCCACCTCCAGCAGGCGGTCGGTCGCGTCATCGCGACGATTCAGGATTACATCCTCAACGCGCTCGCGGAGCTCAGTGTCGATATCGTCATAAATGTCCAGCTGACCGGCATTCACAATCCCCATATCCATGCCTGCACGAACCGCATGGAAGAGGAAAACAGAGTGCATGGCCCGACGCACAGGCTCATTTCCACGGAAGGAGAATGAGATGTTCGACAGCCCGCCTGAGACGTGGCAGCCGGGCAACTCCCGGCGAATGCGACGTGTCGCCTCGATAAAGGCAATCGCATAATCATTATGCTCTTCAATGCCGGTGGCGACGGCGAAAATATTCGGGTCGAAAATGATGTCTTCCGGCGCCAAGCCGACCGTATCGACCAGAAGACGATAGGCACGCTGACAGATCTCGAACTTGCGGTCCGCTGTCTCGGCCTGACCGGTCTCGTCGAACGCCATGACGACCACAGCTGCGCCATAGGACAGACAAGCCCTCGCCTGTTCAAGGAACGGCGCCTCGCCTTCCTTAAGGCTGATTGAATTGACCACAGCCTTGCCCTGGACATTCTGCAGACCGGCCTCGATCACCTCCCATTTGGAACTGTCGACCATGACTGGCACACGCGCCACGTCAGGCTCCCCGGCGATCATGCGCAGGAAGGTCGTCATCGCCTCGAAACTGTCGAGCAGCCCCTCATCCATGTTCACATCGATGATCTGGGCACCATTCTCCACCTGCTGGCGGGCCACAGAGACGGCTTCTGCATAATCACCTTCTGTGATCAGGCGGCGAAAACGCGCCGAGCCGGTCACATTGGTGCGCTCGCCAATATTGACGAAGGTGGCAACAGGTAAGGTCATCGTCATTTCACTCAGGCAGACAATTCAAAAGGCTCAAGGCCGGACAGACGCATGGTGGACGCGGCCGAGCGGATCTGACGCGGTTCGGCGCCCTCAACATGGCGGGCAATCGCAGAGATATGGGCAGGTGTCGTTCCACAGCACCCGCAGACAATATTGACCAGCCCGGACTGGGCCCAGTCTGCCAGATGTCCGGCTGTTTCATGGGGCTGCTCGTCGTATTCACCCATATCATTGGGCAGGCCGGCGTTGGGATAGGCGATGATACGCGTATCGGCGACCCGGGAAATCTCGGCGATATACTGACGCATATCTGCCGCACCCAGCGCACAGTTGAGACCTATCGCCCACGGTTTGGCGTGGCGAACGGAGTACCAGAACGCTTCCGCCGTCTGCCCGGATAGAGTCCGGCCGGAACGGTCCGTAATGGTGCCCGAGATGATGATCGGAATATCCTTGCCGGACTCCGCACGCAGATCCAGCAATGCCTTGATCGCCGCCTTGGCGTTGAGTGTGTCGAAAATCGTCTCGACCAGAAAGAAGTCAACGAAGGCTTCCATTGCCCGAGCTTGTTCAAGATAGGCTTCACGGACCTTGCCGAAATCAGTATCGCGATAGCCTGGATCATTCACGTCGGGAGAAATCGAGAGTGTCTTGTTGGTCGGTCCGATCGCGCCGGCAACGCCTTTCGGCGAACCGGTTTCGGCTGTCGAAGCGTCCGCGGCCTCACGCGCCAGACGGGCACCTTCGCGGGCAATCTCCGCTGCGTATTCCTCCATCTGGTAATCCGCCTGCGCAATACGTGTCGCGGAAAACGTGTTGGTCTCGATGATATCGGCACCGGCGGCGAAATAGGCCGAATGAATGGCTCGTACGGAGTCCGACGCGGTTAGATTGAGAATGTCGTTATTGCCCTGGATCGGCGCGGTCCAATCTGCAAAACGTTCGCCGCGATAACCGTCCTCATCCAGTTTGAGGTCCTGGATCTGGGTGCCCATGGCACCATCAAGGACGAGGACACGACCACGGCCAATCTCGGAAAGCTTCTCGGCATTGCTCATGTCATATTTCCCGAAGCGCAGGACGGTTTGGGGCGCACGCCCAGCAGACGACAGGTCGACAGCGCCAGCTCTGCCCGGTTGAGCGTGTAGAAGTGAAAACCGTCAACGCCGCCACCCTCGAGCTTGTTGACCAGATTGGCCGCGACATGCGCAGTTACCAGCTGACGGGTCGAGGGGTCATCTTCAAGACCTTCGTAAAGCTCGTGCAGCCACTGCGGGATCGTCGTGCCACACAAGGCCGCTATACGCTGCAACCCGACAAAGTTCGGCTGCAACATGATGCCGGGAATGATGGGTATGTTGATACCCGCACGCACCGCCTCATCCCGGAAGCGGAAGAAGACATCGGGATAGAAAAAGAACTGCGTGATCGCCCGTGTTGCTCCTGCATCTATTTTCGCTTTCAGCAGGTCCAGGTCATGTTCAAGGTTGGGGCTTTCAGGATGTTTCTCAGGATAGCAACCCACCGAGATCTCGAAATCGGCTATTTTGCGAATACCAGCGGCGAGCTCGGCTGCATTTGCGTAGCCGCCTGCGTGCGGCACGTAGCGTTCGCCTATGCCTTCCGGGGGATCTCCGCGCAGGGCAACGATGTGGCGAACCCCGCTGGTCCAGTAGTCCCGGATAACGCCATCAACCTCCGCTCGGGATGCACCAACGCAAGTCAGGTGAGCGGCCGGAGCGATACCGGTTTCCTGGACGATCCGACGTACGGTTCGGTGTGTCCGGTCTCGAGTCGAACCACCCGCACCATAGGTCACAGAAACAAAATCAGGCGCCAAAGCTTCCAGCCGCGAGATTGAATCCCACAGTGTTTGCTCCATGGCCTCGCTCTTTGGCGGGAAAAACTCGAAGGAAATTATCTTGTTAGCCACGGGGGAGGCCTCGGCTCAATTGGTTATTACGACATAAAGATATCTTTATATACTATCTTTGACGATCCGTTAACATGGTCGCTGCATGAAATTAAAAACTTGCATAAGGGGTTGATGTCTGATCTATCCCGCGCCACATAAAGCAATCTTTATATGAGGAACTTGTAGTGAGCCGTACGTCCTACATCTTCACCTCCGAAAGCGTTTCCGAAGGCCACCCTGACAAGGTCTGCGATCGTGTATCGGATGCTATTGTCGATCTCTTCCTGTCCAAGGACCCGGAAGCGCGTGTCGCCTGTGAAACCCTGACCACGACCAACCAGATCGTACTCGCGGGCGAAGTCCGCTGCGCCGGCGAGATCCTGGATGCTGAAATAGAAGCAGCCGCCCGCAATGCCGTGCGTGATATCGGTTACGAGCAGGATGGCTTCCACTGGGAGAAATCCGCGGTACAGAACTTTCTTCACGAGCAGTCCACGGATATCGCAGCCGGCGTTGATGCCGGAAGCGGCACCTTTACCGAGGAGGGTGCAGGCGATCAGGGCATCATGTTCGGTTATGCGACAGATGAAACGCCTGAGCTGATGCCGGCGCCAATCCAGTTCTCACACCAGATTCTCGAACGCATGGCGGCTGTACGCAAATCCGGCGAGCGTCCGGAATTCGAGCCGGATGCGAAGTCCCAGGTCACACTGCGTTATGAAAATGGCGTTCCTGTAGGCGCGACTTCGGTTGTCGTCTCCACGCAGCACAAGGACGGTTTCTCGCCGGCCGACATCCGCGAACTGGTGCGCCCGATCGTCACCGATATACTGCCCGAGGGCTGGTTTCCGCCGGAAGAGGAGTTCTACGTGAACCCGACCGGCAATTTCGTCATCGGTGGTCCAGATGGTGATGCCGGCCTGACTGGTCGCAAGATCATCGTCGACACTTATGGCGGGGCGGCTCCGCACGGCGGTGGCGCGTTCTCAGGCAAGGACCCGACCAAGGTCGACCGTTCAGCGGCCTATGCCTGTCGCTGGCTGGCCAAGAATGTCGTTGCAGCCGGCCTCTCCAAGAAGTGCACCATTCAGGTGTCCTACGCGATCGGCGTGGCCAAGCCGCTCTCGCTCTATGTGGACCTGCACGGAACCGGTAACATCGCGGAAGCCAAGCTCGAGGACGCGCTGATGCAGATCGCCGACCTTTCGCCGCGCGGTATTCGCATCCGCCTGCAACTCAACCGCCCGATCTACGCCCGCACGGCAGCCTACGGCCATTTCGGCCGCACGCCGGACAGCGATGGCGGCTTCTCCTGGGAGAAGACAGACCTGGTCGACGCGCTCAAATCGCTCGCATAACGAACACAAAAATCAGGGGCCGGTTCACCGGCCCCTCGCATATACACAGATCGCAAGAAGGATCGTGAGATCATGACGGATTCCGCAAACAAACCATTTGTCGTCAAGGATATGTCACTGGCCGATTGGGGCCGCACCGAGCTGGACATGGCCGAGATCGAAATGCCAGGCCTGATGGCCCTGCGCGAGGAACACAAAGACGCGCAGCCCCTCAAGGGTGCGCGTATTGCTGGCTCCCTGCACATGACTATTCAGACTGCTGTCCTTATCGAGACGCTGACCGCGCTGGGCGCCGAAGTCCGCTGGGCGTCCTGCAACATCTTCTCCACCCAGGACCAGGCCGCGGCCGCTATCGCCGCCACCGGCGTCCCGGTTTTCGCGACCAAGGGCGAGACGCTCGAGGAATACTGGGACTATGCAGACGCCATTTTCCATTGGGGCGACGGCGAAACCGCCAACATGATCCTCGATGATGGTGGCGACGCAACCCTGTATCTGATCCTGGGTGAGAAAGCCGAGAATGATCCGTCCATTCTCGATCACCCGAAATCGGAAGAGGAAACGGCCCTCTACGCACAGATCAAGAAACGTATAGCCGCCACGCCCGGCTGGTTTGCCAAGGCCAAGGCCGCAATCAAGGGCGTGTCCGAGGAAACCACCACCGGTGTCATGCGTCTCTATCAGATGCATCAGCGCGGCGAACTGCCCTTCCCCGCCATCAACGTCAATGACAGCGTGACCAAGTCGAAATTCGACAATCGTTATGGCTGCCGTGAAAGCCTGGTCGACGCCATCCGCCGCGGTACGGACGTTATGATGTCCGGCAAGAAAGCCCTGGTTCTGGGTTATGGCGATGTCGGCAAGGGCTCTGCCGAGTCCCTGGCTGGCGCCGGCGCTCGCGTCTACGTCACCGAAATCGACCCCATCTGCGCCCTGCAGGCGTGCATGGACGGTTTCGAGGTTGTTCGCATTGAAGATGTGATCGGTGAAATGGACATCTTTGTTACGGCGACCGGCAACAAGGACATCATCACCGTGGACCACATGCGCGGCATGAAGGACATGGCAATCGTTTGTAACATTGGTCACTTCGACAACGAGATTCAGGTCGAGAGCCTGAAAAACTTCCAATGGACCAATGTGAAGCCTCAGGTCGACCTGGTGAACTTCCCGGAAGGCCACCGCATCATCCTTCTGTCAGAGGGGCGCCTGGTTAACCTGGGCAATGCAACCGGACACCCGAGCTTCGTGATGTCATCCTCTTTCACCAACCAGACACTGGCCCAGATCGAGCTGTGGACGGATGGCGATAAGTACGGAAACGAAGTATATATTCTCCCGAAACATCTGGACGAGAAGGTGGCTGCCCTGCACCTCGACAAGCTGGGCGCCAAGCTGACTGTCCTGTCGGAAGACCAGGCCGACTATATCGGCGTCTCGCAGCAGGGTCCGTTCAAGGCCGAACACTACCGCTACTAGGCCAGACCGTCTGATCACAAAACGCCCCGTCATCGACGGGGCGTTTTTGTATGCACTCAGTTCTTCGGCTCGCACCCACATCGCTCGGCAACAGCGCGCGGTTCGCGTATCCAGCAACGCGCGTTTTCCAGATCAGCAAACCCGGCCACCTTGGCACCCTCGATGTGTGCGACCGTCGTCACGATCATGGACACCACTTCCTGCGCTTCGGGCACCGCTACAAAAGCGAGTTTGCAGCCCGGCCTGAGGTCAGCGATCAGCCCTTTGACATGGTCAATGATCTGGGCTGGCGGCGCGGTGATCTCGGAGTCCCGGATATTGATGATAGCGCCGCGTGCCAATTTATCATTTGCCTCGCGCGCAAGCTCCAGCCGCGAGGCGTGGATCTCGTCGACGTCCACATTCTCAAAGTGAGTGAGCTCTGCCGAACCATGCTCAGCCTGGAAATCAACCCTGAACGTCAAACCATCCCCTCATGCCTCAAAAGTTCATGATGGAAATCATTACACCGAACTCGCCCAGTTAGTCACGCAACACCCGAAAAATTCGCGATTCAGGCGTACAAAACGTAATCCAGTGTCCGGTCGTGTGCTTCCCTCGGCACTGCGTCAACCAGTTGCGCTTGATAGCAGATGCCGATGGTCACAACCGTATTTCCGCTGGCTTCAATCGCGCCGATCGTGCGGTCGTAATAACCGCCACCGTAACCCAATCGCCCCCCGTGCTGATCAAAGGCCAGGCCAGGCACCAGGAGGGCATCTGGAACAATGACCTCCGCACCTTGGGCCGGCACAGGTACTCCGAATTCACCTTCGACATACGTGTCACCGACCTGCCATCTGCGAAAACACATGGCTTCGTCACGTGCCGCCACCACCGGCAAGGCTGTTTCAAGGCCTTCCATCTGGACCGCGGACATCAAAGGCAGCACGTCCAGCTCGCCGCGGATGGGGAAATATCCTCCGAGCGATCGCGCCCTGTGACGGCGGATGATGTTCAAAAGCTCTAGGGTCATGGACGCGAGGTTGGGCGCGGCGGCCCGGGCCAACTCGCTGCGAAGCTGGCGGGCCCGCACGCGCAAGGTTTTTTTCGCCTCGATCAAGGTGTTCTCAGAGAGGTTCATGTGGCGGCTCCGCCTGCGCCGGCAAGGCGTGTGTATCCCCACAGACCCGACAAGTCAGGTGGGCACCGCGTATCAGGGACCACGGTCCCAAACAGAGGCAGTTCCCTCGTGGTGATGTACGGCCGGTAGGATGAACGCCTCATCGCACGCTGCAGATAACCGCCACCGCCTATGTGGCGACAAAACCGCTCAAGCTCAAGCCTGCACCTGCTCAAGGGTGCCTTTATCATGTGCAGAAGCTGTTTCCTCAGGCTTTCCGTCAAGCTTGTCAGCCAGCGTTTCCATGCGTTCGGCAAGTGCCGTGATGGTTCGCGCCAGTTGGTCCCGTTCCTGCTCATTATGGCTGTTTTCACCGGCAGATCGGTCTCGCAGCTGATCGACATGCGCCTCCAGCGTTTCAGCGCGCCGCTCGGCCTCCTTGAGCTCATCCACGACCACCAGCGAGGCCATCAGCAAAAGGCGAAGATCGCCAATCTGACCAACCTGTTGGGTGATGTCTTGAACCTTTTTATCAAGCAGGGACGCCAGCGATTTGAGGTAGGCTTCCTGGCCTTCCTCACAGCCGATTGTGAATTCTCGACCATTCAGGAATACGGTGACCTTGGACATCTATTCCTCCGTCACCAGGGTACGCAGGTCATCGATCGCCATATCCAGCGCCTGCGCCGCTTCCTGTGCAGCCATTTGCAAGTCCGCTTCCCGGGACTTGGCGTGGTCGAGCGCTTCGGCGAGACGCGCCCGGTCGAGATCCGCGTCGGCGCTCGCACCAATGGCGCCCTCGGCTCGCTCGACTCGATCCACAAGCTTGGAGGCCAGCCCCTCGACGCGTGTCATCGCCCCGTCGAACCTCGAAAGGGCCTGTACAAGCGTGTCGTTATCCGGGCTGCGGGCATCATCCATGTTCATAAAATCAACTGCGTCGCACAAAAGTTCAAGTGGAAGGACAGGATCAGCAGCTTTCTCTCTGAATCTCAACTGCGTTTATCAAACAGCTAAACCTGATCTTCGGCAAAAATTAGGCAGGACTCTTTGAACCAACATGGAGCCCCCATAGTTGACGGCCTGCGCGCACTCCTCCAAACAGTCGGAGCATCCAGAGAGCGAGTGCACCGTGAAGTTTCCGAGCCTGCCCGACTGGGCCTTTTTCCCCCTGTCTGCATTGGTCATTGCAGCAATGGTCTATTCCGCGCTGCAGTTCGGCAGCAATAGCCAGCGCTCCACCGAGGAAATCCAAGCTGAGGGTATTGTGATCGAAGGTGACCAGCTGCAAGGCCTCGTCACCGGACCCGGGCTGGCTGCGACTTTCCTGGATGATGGCAACCAGACGATCGCGCGCATCATCGCCGATCGGGGGCCCTTGGATGGGGCCCAGTCTGCCGGTGCTTTCATAACCTTAGCGCCAAATGAGCTGGAAGCCCTTCAAGGTTTCAATCTGACGGTCAGATACCATGTCCGCCCTTCCCCCACCGACGGTGCAGCCGGGATGCGGACAGCATTCTTCGTTCCAGGCATGAGTCAGAGCGACTGGCAATATTCCACGCTCGATAATGACTTCCAGGACATCGAATTCGAACTAACCCCACCC
>CBFHQE010000097.1:0-12133 GCA_965657935.1 Maricaulis sp.
ATCCGACGAGGAGGCCGGCGAATGCGTGCCCGCGTTCGTTGAAGATCCGTGCCATGGCTGTTTCGGCACGGTCGGTATTGCCGCGCCAGCCATAACTGGCCAGGGTCAAGAGAGACAGGGATCGCAGACTTGTCGGGTCATTCGCCCGCATCAGATCACCGCCCCAGTAAAAGGCGGCGGCCTGGACAGGCACGCCACGTTGCTGCGCCATTTGCGCCAGCGCCTGCTCCATGCCGGCACTCGTATTGTAAAGATAGCTGTCGCGGTGCTGGGCAAAACGCGAGCAATCATCGGCAAACGCAGTGCTGGCGAAAACCAGATGGGCAGAAACACTGGCGACAATCGCCATCAGGGTACGCATTCGAACCAGGGCCATGGGGCTCTCCCTCAATTTCGTGAGGAGGAGCGTGCCAGTGGCGCTTTAAGCGAGGCTCAAGTTTCGAGGCCAAGTTTGAGGCGAATTTTAGGAGTTACTCGGGGCTCGCGAGACGAAGTCGCAGCCAGTCCATGACACCTGCGCGCGTTTGCGGATTCACAAGGACACCGACACCGTGGGAGCGTTCATCCGCAACGATCGACCGGGTTTCGCCCTGGGTCAGGGCTTCGAGCACTTCGGCGACGCCATCGACTGCTGGATAAGGGTCGCCGGTGGATCCAACATACAAGGCGTTCTGAAGGTGCGCCCGGATCTCGACCGGCCAGAGAAAGACAACCCGCGTCGCGGATAGTGACACAAAGGTCTCAACCGGCCAGGGGTGCTGGCGCATTCCGGTGACGATCAGATTGGCGCCAAAGGATTCACCCACAAGGGCCAGGCGCTCAGTATCGACGCGCTCATCATTTTGTGCCCATTCAACTGCGGTGGAGATATCTTCCCACGGCGGTGCAAAGGGCGCCCCTTCCGGAAGGGCCTGGCTATCGCCGCGCCCTCTAATGTCAAAGGTGAGCACATGCCAGCCTTCACGATTGAGCTCTTCGACGAACTCGACCTGCTCCCAGCGTTCCTTGGAAACGCCCGCGCCGTGCACCAGGATCAGGGTCGGGCGAACGGCATCCGGGGCCTCATCAGCGGCGAAGAAGCGCGCTGCGAGATCATAGCCATCATCGGTAGTGAGTCGGAAATCAACCGGTTCGCCGGCGAATGCTGATCCGGCGAGCGCCAAGGCGGACAGCGCCGCCATCAAAACCTGTTTCATCAATCCCCTGCCCTTGCATAGCCGCACGCAAGGTTACGTCCCCCTCTGTGCAGGGGGGTGACGACAGGATTACGCTTTGGTCAGACGACTACCCCCTGAACGGGTCCTGCATGAGGATGACGTCCTCGCGTTCCGGCGAGGTCGAGACCAGGGCGATCGGGCATTCGATCAGTTCTTCCAGGCGGCGAACATATTTGACCGCTTCTGCCGGAAGCTGGGCCCAGGAGCGTGCGCCGGCCGTGGAGCCGGTCCAGCCCTGAAGCGTTTCATAAACCGGTTTCACATTGGCCTGGGCTTCCTTGCCAGCAGGCAGATAGTCGAGGCGTTCGCCGTCGAGTTCGTAGGCCACACAGACCTTGATCTCGTCAAACCCGTCCAGCACGTCCAGCTTGGTCAGCGCGACGCCCGTGACACCGCCCTGGGCCAGGGTCTGCCGGGTAATAACGGCATCAAACCAGCCACAGCGACGCTTGCGGCCAGTGACCACACCGAATTCATGCCCCTGCTCACCGATACGCTGGCCGATCTCGTCGTGCAGCTCGGTCGGGAACGGTCCTTCACCCACACGGGTCATATAGGCCTTGGCGATCCCCAGGACATAACCGACATCCTTGGGGCCCAGCCCCGTTCCCGCAGCGGCTTGGCCGGAATGCGTGTTGGAAGAGGTCACAAAGGGATAGGTGCCGTGATCGACATCCAGCAAGGCGCCCTGGGCGCCTTCGAACAGGATTTTCTTGTCGTCCTTGATCGCTGTCTGCAGGTCACGCCAGACCGGCGCAGAATAGGGCAGGATTTTCGGCGCGATCTCAAGAATTTCGGCGACCAGCTGGTCCGCATCATATTCCGGCTGGCCCATGCCGCGGCGCAGGGAGTTGTGATGGAAGAGAATGTCGGCGACCCGTGCGCGCAGCGCGTCTTCATCGGCCAGGTCGACAACACGGATCGCGCGTCTCCCCACCTTGTCCTCATAGGCGGGACCGATTCCCCGCCGCGTCGTACCGATGGCCTCGCCATCATCGCGATTCTCGCGCATGGCATCGAGTTCGCGGTGTATTGGCAGGATCAGCGCCGCAGTCTCGGAGATCTTCACAACGTCCGGGGTAATATCGACACCCTGTTCGCGGATGCGCTCGACCTCGGACACAAATGCCCACGGATCCACCACGACGCCATTGCCGATAACCGAGAGTTTTCCGCGCACGACACCGGAAGGCAACAATGAGAGCTTGTAGACTTTCTCGCCCACGACCAGCGTATGACCGGCATTATGACCACCCTGGAATCGCGCGACGACATCGGCGCGATGGGACAACCAGTCCACCAGCTTGCCCTTGCCTTCATCACCCCATTGGGCGCCCACAACAGTCACATTGGCCATGTCATTCTCCAGTGCTCTATGCGGGACGCATATCTGTCACGAAGGCGTGAGCGGGGCCAGATTTATTTGCACGCATCGACACACGCGGGCAGGATCGTCTTCATTCAGTGCGGAGGACGATATGCTTATTCGAACACTGTTAGCTTCAGCAGCCGTTTTTTCCATTTCGACCGCGGTCAGCGCACAAACACCACCGCCAGCCTGCACGTCGGACATCCATGACGATTTCGACTTCTGGGTCGGCGAATGGAATGTCTACGCGCCGGAAGATGGCCCCTATCTCGGCCACAACACGATCGAACGCATCAATGGCGGTTGCCTGGTCACCGAACACTGGGTCGGCGCCAGCGGTAATGCCGGCAACAGCATCAATATCTATGACCCGCTGATCAGCGCCTGGCGCCAAGTCTGGATGAGCAATGGCTGGTATATCGATTATTCAGGCGGGCTGAACGCGGACGGCGCCATGGTCCTGACCGGCGAGTCCTACCTGGTCCAGACCGATGTGCGCGCCGGATTGCGCGGCACCTGGACACCGCTCGAGGACGGCACTGTACGCCAGTTTTTCGAACAACAGGATGCCGAGGGCAACTGGCAGGGCGTCTTTACCGGCATCTATGTGCGCAAGGCGGATGATCCTCGCGCTGAAGAAGCGGCAACGGCGCGCGGGGATTAGCGGGTCGAAGTAAAGACGCATCGCGGACGCAACGACCCGCCGGACCACCCCGCAGGCAGGTCGCTATCCGAGCCGCCGGATAACCTGAATCACACGTTGCGGGGGACGCCTGACCGTGGCGACTCAGACCTGTTCGGCCGTATCCAGTACGACAAGATGGTAAAATTCCTTGTCGAACAGCGTGTGCACTACGGACGCCGGGAAACCGTAGGCGTGCTGAAGGTATTCGCTCTGGGAGGCATGGATTTCCCAGCCCCGGATCTTTGCGCGCCCTTCTCCGGGCATATAGACATCGGGGTCGGGCTGATTGGCGACAATCAGCGCACCGGTTTCCCCGCCAAATCGCTCCATCATCCGTCGGGGTGCCAGTACATAGGCGATCGCGCGTGGCGCGTTGTCCGGATCAGTATCACGCAGGCGCCGCACAGCTTCCGTCGCCGCACGCCCGGCTGTCATGTGATCGGGATGATAACTATATCCGCTCTCGGGCCAGAACGTGACGATCAGATCGGGTTGCCACTCACGCATCCGCGCCATGATGCGCTCAACCAGCTCGTCGAAATCGACATCGCTTAACCCACCATCGGGATAGTCCCAGACATCCTGCTGAGACAAGCCGATCGCATATCCATTTTTCAACACCTCGGCATGGCGGATCGTCGCCATGTCCTCAAGTCGGCTGACCTGCGGATAGGGCGTGCCCGCATCACCGCGGGTCGCGGTAATCATTCGGGTCACAGCCCCGTAGCGGGCATGGGCGCGCAACAACAATCCCGTGGATGAGATTTCGTCATCCGGGTGGGCAAATACCGCGAGAACCGAGCCGGCATCAACGTGTTCAGCAACTGATGAAACGCGTGGCGTTCCAGGCTCTTCAAACTGCGAATCCAGCCACCAGACTGCGCTCAGCAACACCCCGCCGACGACTGCCGAGACGAGGATTGCAACCCGCAGAATTGCCGATTTGACCATTTACCGACCGAAACGATAGCTCAGACGAACGCCTGCATTGTCCAGGGCCTGGTTTCTGCCGGACGCCAGGATCTGGCCGTGGGAGATGTGCTCGTAATAGGCACCAACAGACCAGTTGTCCGAGACATCATAATCAAGGCCAAGCCCGTTATAGAACAGGATATGGTTACCCATTAGCGCGCGGGTCGTGGCCAGGCGGATGCGTTCCGGATCACCCGGGGGCGCGTTCGGGTCGATATCCTCTACGCCATCATTATAGGACAGGCCGAACGTGTATTCGATGTCCCATTTTTCGCCGAGGTCCCAGTCCCAGGCCAGACCGGCCGTACCGAAATTGGTCAATCCATTGGTGTTGAACGAACCATAGAGGAAGGGGCGCGGCGACCACAGCGGCTCCAGGAAATCCGGGCTTTCGAACAGAACTTCCAGGGTGACATTCGGGCCGTCCTCGACATGGTCTGCCAGGTCATGCGCTGTTACGCCGAAGCGGAACTCGATACCCTCATCCTGGGCCGAAGCCATACCGGAGAGAAGTACTGCAGCAGCAGCGGCGGTCATCCAACGTGTCATGTTTTCCCCCTTGGAACTCGCGTAAACGGCGAAACTTTCACTCACACCTAACCTGTTGATCAAAGCGCGTCCAGCGCTTCGCCATACCCCCAGTCAAGCCAGGGGCCCAGTGCGGCCAAATCGTCACGTTCGATGGTTGGACCACACCAGATGCGGATACCCGGAACGCTGTCGCGGTGCATGATGATGTCGAGACCGGCATTCTCTCGCTCCAGCAGGGAAACAATCTTCTTGGAGAAGGCCCATTGCGCCTCGATATCGAGTTCCAGAACGCGCGGGTCCTTGAATTTCAACGTGACGGAAACCTGTGATCTGTGCGCCGGGGTCTGGCACAGATACTCGGCCCACTCGCTCTGCTGCACCCAGGCGTCCAGGGCAGCAAAGTTATCCTGGGAACGCTGAACCAGAGCCGGAAGCCCCCCGATCTTGGAGGCCCATTTGCAGGCCGAGACATAATCCTCGACCGCCATCAGGGAGGGGGTGTTCAAGGTCGACCCCTCATAGACTTTCATATTCGCCTGATCACCCTTGTGCAGAGCGAACAAGCCCGGGATGGGCCAGCTCGGCTTGTAGCTGTTCAGGCGCGCGATCGCCCGCGGTCCCATGATCAGCATTCCGTGCTGGGCCTCTCCGCCGAGGCATTTCTGCCACGAGAACGTCAGCACATCGATCTTGGACCAATCGATATCCACCGCAAACGCGCCGGACGTCGCGTCACAGATGGTCAGACCTTCGCGGTCTGCGTCGATCCAGTCATATCCCGGGATCCAGACACCTGCCGCCGTACCGTTGAGGGTAAAAATCGCATCACGCTTGCTGTCATATTCCGACAGATCCGGCAAAGTGCCGGCCTTCTCCTGGAAAATGCGCAGATCCGGCAGCTTCAGTTCGTCACGCGCGTCCAGGATCCAGCGATTGCCGAACACATCCCAGCCAAACACGTCAACGCCTCGCTCACCCAGCAACGACCACATCGCGGCTTCCATCGCCCCGGTATCGGAACCGGGAATGATGGCGACGTGATAGTCTTCCGGCAATTCCAGCAGAGCATGGGTTCGCTCAATGGCCTCCTTGATACGCGCAACGGCCGCACCGGTCCGGTGGGTGCGCGAAAGCGGGGCGTCTATCAGGCTGTCCCAGCTCCAGCCGGGGTGTTTCTTCACCGGGCCACAGGAAAACCGGGGATCCGCCGGCTTGAGCATCGGTTTTTGAAATCTGCTGTTGACGGGGGCGTGCGTGATCTCGGACACGGGCATAACTCCGTAGGCAAGGATAGAGACGAGTCAGTCGTCACGTTGACGCCCCGCCACGTTACGGGCAAGAGCAAACTCCATGATCCTGACACATCATTCACCCCTGACTCCTGCACAGCCCGAGTCCGACACCGTCGGTGACGCGATCTGCGGAGGCGCTACAGCGTGACACAAACCCCGGCTCACCCGACGCTTCAGAACTGGATCGCGCTGGGGATACTCACAGTATTGTGGGGATCTGCCTTCGCCTTCATCGGTTATACCGTCGAATACCTGCCACCGATGGCGCTGATCTTTGTGCGCCTGACCCTGGCTGCAATGATCCTTCTGGGATGGGCGGTTTTCCGCGGGCGGCGCATGCCGCCCCTCACAGACAAGCGCTGGCTATGGTTCACCGGACTGGGCTTTTTCGGAAACACCCTGCCCTTTTTCCTGATCGCCTGGGGACAACTGAGCCTGGACAGTGCGCTGACCGGCATTCTGGTCGCGACCATGCCGCTGGCCACGCTGGGACTCGCGCATGTCTTCGTGCCGGGTGAACGCATGAATGCGCGCAAACTGGTCGGCTTCCTGATCGGCTTCGGCGGCGTCGTCGTGCTGATGGGCCCCAGCGCCTTGCAGGGCATATTCGACAGCTCGTTCATTGCCCAGATCGCCGTGGTTGGTGCGGCTGTGTGTTATGGCATCAATGCTGTCCTGGCGCGCATGCTGCCCGAAACCACGCCGTCTGTGTCCGGCGCCGGCATGCTGGTGACCGCTGCCCTGCTGTCCTTGCCGATGGGATTATGGGAATTGACCCAGGTCGACGCCGTGCCCATGACCGCCTGGGCCTCGGTGGTCTGGCTGGCCCTGGCGCCAACCGCAATCGCCTCGGTCATGCTGATGCAGATCGCGCGCACCGCCGGCCCGGGCTTTCTGGCCATCGTCAACTATCTGACCCCGGTCGCTGCCGTAATCACCGGCTTTATCATCGGGGAAAGCATTGGCTGGAACGCGCTTCTGGCCCTGTCCATCATCCTGGCAGGCGTGTGGATCGCGCGTAAGCGCTAACCCCGCACCACCCACATATGGTCCACCGGACCATGACCGGCACCCAAACCCGGCGCACGCTTGATCGCTTCGTGCAGATAGTCACCCGCCTGCTCCGTCGCTTCCGGCAGGGCATGACCCTGGGCCAGCAGCGATGCGATCGCCGACGCCAGCGTACATCCGGTGCCATGGGTATGCGGGGTGTCGAGACGCGGCCGCTCCATGATTTCCAGCCCGTGCTGAGAGACCAGCACATCGCGCACGCTGGGACTGTCCACATGCCCACCCTTCACCAGCGCCGCCGAGGCGCCCATTGCTCGCAGGGCCTTCGCCGCCTCGACCTGGGAATGCAGGTCGGTAATTTCAATCCCGGTCAGGCGCTGAGCCTCATCGCTGTTGGGGGTGACCAGCGTCGCCCGCGGGAGCAATCGATCTCGGATCACGTTCTCTGCGCCCTTATCAAGCAGCGCATCCCCCGAAGTCGCGATCATGACGGGGTCAACGACCAATGGCGTCTCCGGCGCCGCTTCCTCGAGCGTTTCGACGACCGTTTCGATGACGCAACGATTGGCCAGCATGCCGGTCTTGATCACATCGGCGCCGATATCATCTAGGACAGCACGCATCTGGTCGGCAATGATCTCAGCCGGCACGGCATGGATTCCGGTCACACCCAGCGTATTCTGGACCGTGATGGCTGTAATCGCCGTCGCCGCATATCCGCCCAGGGCGGAGACGGCCTTGATGTCCGCCTGGACGCCCGCACCACCACCACTGTCCGATCCGGCGATGATCAGCACCCGACCGCGATGTTGGCCGGCAGACATTATTGCCGGTTCTCCAGGGCCCGTGCGCGGTCCAGTGCCGCAGCGGCCTGCGCATCGGAGCGGGCATTGCTCGCGGCCTGGCGATAAAGCTGAAGTGCGGCATCGGCATTGCCTGCACGACGTTCTATCTCGGCCAGTCCAACCGCAGCGGCGTAGTTTTCCGGCTCGAACGCAAGGATCTGACGATAGATGCCACTGGCTTCGCGCGTTTGACCCTGCTCGGCCAGACAGCCCGCATGGGGCACCAGAAGCCGTTCGTTCCAGGGGTCGTCGGCAACGGCCAGAGCGAGGCGCTCGCACTCACCCAGCGGCGTCACCGGTTCCGGTTCGCTCGCAAGCTCAGCTGCGACTTCGTACACCTCGGGCTCAGCAGGGGTCTCAGCCGGCACAGGCTCTTCAGCGCGGGCATGGGTAACATCGTCCTGCGAGATGCCTGGCGTAGAATCTGGTTCCGTCAATGTCGGGGTGTCGGGCTCGACGGCAGCAGGGCGCGAGACTTCTGGCGCGTAGTCGGCCTGCTCCGGCGCACTTGTGGCGCCGAGATCAACCGTGATCAGCACACCGCCCTGCCGAACCTCGGCCTGCAAGCCTGTCCATTCACGCGCGGCAGAAAGTTCAATCACCGCGCCTCCGGTTTCCGCGACCAGGGACACGGCCCGGACCAGATCGGTGTGAGCCGGTGAGATCGAGCGCGAGCTGACATCCACACCGTGCACCCGCAGACGCACACCATTGTGCGTCTGTTCGAGTTCCACCTGGCTTGGCTGATTATCGAAACCAAACCAGACATATCCGCTGGTTCCGACCGATGTGGCGCGCAGATCGGTCAGCTCAGCGTGAGCGATTGGGGTCAGGAGAAACAGGCAGGGCAGAAGCAGAAAATATCTCATATGCCCTGCCTCCGCCTATCCGTTTAAGACTGGGTTAAGACCCGCCGAGCGCGGCCACCGGAACGCTGTCACAGGTATCATATCCCAGTGCCCCGATCAGCGAGCCATCAGCACGGCGTACCGTTTCATAGACATAACACCCCTCACCCAAACTCGGCATGCGTGAGCGGACGAAGACGGGATCGCCCTCGCCCAGAATCGCATCGGCGGCATTGAGCTGACGCACGGAATTGATGGCCTCATCCTCGTCGCGCGTGGTGCATTCCCAGGTCGCGCCGTCCTGGTCGACCAGGCGTACCCCTGTATTGCCGCCCGGCTGGGCATAGGCCAGCGACACATGGCGGGCCCGGTTGGCGAACTCCCCGAGACAGACATCAATCGCCGGCATGAAGTCCATCAGATAATTGGACCAGCGATCCACTTCGGCCTGTTCCAGTGCGCATCCCTCAAACGGGCTGCCACCAATTTCCACAAGCGCGAAATGGGTCAGCGTATCGCCACCCTGTTCACAGGGACCGGCCTGGAGCTCCACAAACACTTCTCGGCCATCAACCGTCGAGCCGTGATAACGGCGCACACCGTCGGCGAGATAGGGCATGCCAACACGCAGTTCAGCCTCGGTGCCATCCGGCATCGTGAAGACGACCGCAAGCACGCCGGACGTTTCCTCGAACTCCAGAGCCCCTTGCCAGCCGGCATCACCGGCCAGCTGGTAGCCGAAACGCGCGCCAGCCTGTCGTGTCGCGTCGGACGGGGCGTAGTCGAAGGCGGAAAGCGCCATGCCGTCGGCGCTGCGATCGCCCGTCGAAGAACACGCCGCTACGGCCGTGCACACCATGACGAGAACCAGTAACTGTCTCATATTCCCCCTCCATCCAATTCGATGCCTAAAAACAGCCTAACACATGAACAGAGCATGATCACAGCCTGTGCGGGTCAAATCCCGTCAGCGAAATGGGTCTTGAGATGATCAACAAACAGGCGGACACGGTGCGCCAGATAACGCGAGGACGGGAACACGGCCCACAGATCCCGATGTTCCAGCTGCCAGTCTTCCAGCAAGCGAACCACGCGCCCCTCGGCCAGCGCCTGTTCAGCTGCCCAGGCCGGTGTGCCAACAACGCCTAGGCCCGCAGCCGCAGCCTCCACAGCGGCCACAGCGCCGTTCAGGGAGAGCCGGCCATTGATGCGCACCTCGGCCCGTTCCTCGCCACGGGTCAGCACCGCCTGTTGAGCCGCCGGCTTGTTGCGATCGATGATGGCGGCGTGTTTGGCAAGGTGCTCAGGCGTTTCCGGCGCGCCGGCGCCGCTGATGTAATCGGGAGATGCGACCAGTACCATTTCCGCCGGAGCCAGCTGTCGCGCAATGAGGGCACTGTCAGGCAGATTGCCGATGCGGATGGCGACATCGAAGCCTTCATTGACCAGATCCACCATACGATCACCCATCGACAGGCGCACCTCGACACCCGGCCATTTATTCATGAAATCCGCGACGGGCGTGATGAGCTTGCGCGGCGTGAAGTCGACGGGTGCGGAAACGCGCAGCAAACCAGCAGGGGCAGACGTCGCGGAGGCCACGCCTTCTTCAAGGGCATCGTATTCGTCCAGCCAGGGACGCACCCTCTCCAGCAAAGCCGAGCCGGCATCTGTCAAACGCACTGAACGCGTGGTCCGCTCGAACAATCGCGCCTGGAGGCGGGTCTCAAGGGCGGTAATCTGCTTGGAGGCCGCGCCCGGGGTCACGCCCTCGCGTTCGGCAGCCTGGGTGAAGGACCCCAGCTCGGCGACCGATGAAAACAGGCGCAAGGCATCAATACGGTCCATTTATTCCCCCAGAGAAATTGTATTGCTCCAAAATACCCAATTACCTCCACCAGGTCAAAACGCTATCTGTCTGTCATCGCAATCAACTCGCTGGAGAGACACATGTCTGACCAACAATCCCCATACGGAGTGGCCCTGCTGCGCGTCAGCCTCGGTGTGCTGTTCCTCGCCCACGGCCTGCTCAAGGTTCTCGTTTTCACCCCGGCCGGCACCGTCGGTTTTTTCGAAAGCCTCGGGCTCCCGGGCTTCTTCGCCTATCTCGTCATGGCCGGTGAAATTGGCGGCGGCCTGCTGCTGATCGCCGGTGCCTATACCCGTGTTGTCGCCCTTGGCCTTTTGCCGATCGCGCTGGGCGCCACATTTGTCCATCTGGGCAATGGCTGGTTGTTCAGTGCAGAAGGTGGCGGCTGGGAATTCCCGCTTTTCCTGACCATCACCACGCTGGCGCAGGCCGCAATGGGCGCCGGTGCATTCGCCCTGCGCGCCCCGGAACTTCCCTTCCTGCCGCGAACCCTGCAGGCGTAATGCCCCGCCCTCTCTTTATTTCTCACGGTGCGCCGGATGTGTTGGTCAAGAACACGCCGGCGCATCGCGCGATGCGCAGGCTTGGAGAGCGCCCGGCCCCGCGGGCCTATCTGATCATCTCGGCTCACTGGCAGGCCGGCGGTCTACAAATCACCTCAGCCAAGAGGCCTGCGACCATTCACGACTTTCGCGGATTCGGTGACGCGCTGGAGCGGTTCCAATATCCTGTACCGGGCGCGCCAGAGCTGGCTCGGGACATCGCGTCTCTTCTGACCGACCAGGGCCATCCTGTGCAGATGAATGCGAGACGCGGACTGGATCATGGCTGCTGGGTGCCCATGGCGCTCCTTCGCCCCCTTGCAGACATTCCAGTCCTGCAACTCTCCCTGCCCAGGCGCAACGATCTCGACAGTGTCGCCTTGGGCAAAGCCCTGGCGCCGCTGATCGAACAGGAGATCCAGATCATCGGGTCCGGTGCTCTCACGCATTCCCTGGCGGACAGCCTGCCCTGTGCCGAAAGCGCACCCGCTGCGACCTTCGCCCAAGAATTCCGCGCGGCCCTATTGCCGGCGCTCGAAACAGGCGATCTCGACGCAGCGCTGGACTGGCGCTCTGCGCCATCAGCACAACGCAACCACCCGACGCCGGAGCATTATCGTCCACTGCTGGTCGCGATGGCGGCGGGGGGGCAACCGGGCCGGTGTGTGCACACATCCTGGAGCCGCTCGGCCCTGGCCATGGATATCTGGGAGTTCTGAGCCCGCCTGTTCGTTTCTTCATCTCTTTGACATGCAACCGCCACACCGCGCTCGATACGACAGACATCACCAGTCGTGCAGAAAGTTTGGGGGTTGGACATGTTGAGAATTCTACTTGTGGCGCTCGGGCTCAGTTGGTTGACCCCGCCAGCCATCGCACAGGACGCCCAGCCCTACGAATTCCCCTTTCAGGTTGAGGTTTACGATCTGCCTGTGTCTTCAAACGGCATTG
>CBFHQE010000098.1:0-11914 GCA_965657935.1 Maricaulis sp.
ATGGGGTAGCTCTGCGGGTGCCTATATCAGCTTGTTGCTCGGTTATGCACTTGATGATGCAGGCCTTACCCCAATCGGGCAGTCTGTTGTTATTGACCATTGGGGAGCCCAGCCCGTTCCTGGTGCCATGCAGACCGGGGACTCCCCGCTGTTCATTCTTCATGGCGATCAGGATCAAACGGTAGACTACGCGGAGGCGTTGTCGCTTCAGGCAGACGCCGACCTAAACCAGATCCCTTACAGCTTCTACACTGTTGAAGATGCAGGACATGGGCCGGATCAGGTAGGCTTGAAAACCAACGGCGTTGATGGGGTAACCTTTTACGATCTCACCCTCAACTTCATCGAGGCTCACCTTCGTGATGGAACGCCGCTTTATGAGACCCGAACGGTCCCAGCGCCCGGCAGCAGCAATACGCAGAACTTCAACGGCAGTGTGACCGGCAAGCTGTCAGCGGCCGAGCTGGAGCCGCTTTTCAGCAATGCACAGCGTGTGAGCGGCGTGAACGCAGGCCGCGCGGAAATCGTCAGCTGGCCAGAGGCCTTCCAGGGGCAGGCCCTGGCGATTTCACTGAACGCGCTGGCCGTCGGGGAGCGGTATAGCGGCGCGCACTGGATCACGAGCCTTCCGGCGCGGGATGAGTTGTATCTGTCCTACAGGATCCGGTTCGAGCCCGGTTTCGACTTCGGCGCCGGCGGTACGCTGACCGGCCTGGCGGGCGGAAATCCCGACAGCCTCGCCAACGGTGTGGACTGGTGGTCGGCGCCTGTCGTGTGGCGACCCGGCGGTGATGTGGCGCAGCGGCTGTACCATCCGGGGCAAACGGCTTCGACCGGTGATGTCATTCTGTGGGAGCACGGCGCAGCAGGCCAGCGGCAATTCCGCGCCGGCGAGTGGTATACGATCGGACAATACATCCGTTTGAACACGCCCGGCCAGTCAGACGGTGTCATCGAGATGAGCCTGAATGGAGAGCTTGCGCTCATACAGCAGGGTGTCCGGTTTCGCGACACCGCAAACCTGCGGCTCAACACACTCGTTTTCGCAGCCCATTACGGTGGCGGAGACGCGATGCTGCAGCCAGTCAATGATAGCCGGGTCGTGATCGATGACGTCATCATCTCCACGCATCCGATCATTGATGACTGACCCGGCTCCTGGTCGGGCCGTCTAGACGTTGAAGCGGAAGTGCATCACATCGCCGTCCTGGACGATGTAGTCCTTGCCTTCAGCGCGCATCTTGCCGGCTTCCTTGGCCGGGCTTTCACCGCCACAGGCGACATAGTCGTCATAGGCGATGGTCTCGGCACGAATGAAGCCCTTTTCGAAATCACCGTGGATGACGCCAGCGGCCTGGGGCGCGGTATAGCCTTCGCGGATGGTCCAGGCACGGGCTTCCTTGGGGCCAGCGGTGAAATAGGTCTGCAGGCCGAGTAGCGTGTAGCCCGTGTGGATCAGGCGATCGAGGCCCGGCTCTTCCAGTCCGATGGTCTCGAGATACTCCGCGCGCTCTTCCTCGTCTTCCAGCAGCGCCAGTTCGGATTCGATCTTGGCCGAAATGACAACCGCCTGGGCGCCTTCTTCCTCGGCGCGTTTGAAGACGATCTGGGAATAGTCATTGCCGTCCGCGGCGCTGTTCTCATCGACATTGGCGATGAAGAGCACCGGCTTGGTGGTCAGCAGCTGAAGGCCTTTCCAGGCTTTCTCGTCATCCTTGTGGATTTCGGCGAAACGCGCCGGCTTGCCACTATTGAGCTGTTCCAGCGCGATATCGACCAGGGCGATGGTGGCCTTGGCGTCCTTGTCACCGGACTTGGCCTTTTTATCCAGATTGGTGCGGCGCTTTTCCAGGCTTTCCAGGTCGGCCAGCATCAGTTCGGTCTCAACGGTCTCCAGATCCGCCAGCGGGTCGATCTTGTTGGCGACATGGGTGACATCGTCATCATCGAAACAGCGCAGCACATAGGCGATGGCGTCGGTCTCGCGGATATTGGCGAGGAACTGGTTGCCCAAACCTTCGCCCTTGGACGCACCCGCAACGAGGCCGGCAATGTCGACGAAATTCATGCGCGCGGGCAGGACTTCCTTGGACTGGGCGATCTCGGCCAGCTTGGCCAGGCGCGGTTCCGGCACAGCCACATCACCGACATTCGGCTCGATGGTACAGAACGGATAATTCGCCGCCTGGGCCGCAGCGGTCTGCGTCAGAGCGTTGAAGAGCGTCGACTTGCCAACGTTGGGCAGGCCAACAATGCCGCATTTGAAACCCATGAGATCAATTCCTTCGCAGTCCGAGCGCGCCTTATAATGCGCTGGTTCGATTAGTGCGAGACCTCTATCAGTCAGGTTGAATCTCGCGCACAACTCGGAAACCTACCGACGCGTCACGAAAGCCGGGATACACACGCCATCGAAACGTGCTACCTGCCCAGCCAACATTGGTTAGCCAAGACCCGCCCCGTTGAACCATTTGGGTGCAGCGGGGCTCGGTCCAAGAACTCCCATCGGACGGGGCGCCTTCATAGCTGTCGTGCCAGCAATCAGCCACCCACTCAAAAGCATTGCCTGCCATATCAAAAATACCGGCTGGATTTGCTGCAAAACTACCAACTGGCGCCAAGGACGCGAAGTTGTCATCGCAAAGCGCATTTCCAGCATTGGCTCGCCCGCCAGCTTGCTCGAAAGCGAGATCAGCAACGTTACCCAAGGTGCAGTCCCAATTTTCACGGGCGTCGATCAGTTCGGCTCTGCCGTAGCGGGCGGCGTATTCCCATTCCGCTTCAGTCGCGAGCCGGTAGTTTTCGCCAGTAATGTCGCTCAGCCAATTCGTGTACTCAATTGCATCGACGTAGTTGAGGCAGACCGCCGGATGGTCCTCGGTGACTTCCTGACCCGGAGATTCATAGTTCGCGTTTCGGCGGCTACGCCAACGGCCGTCCTCCAGAATACGGCACTCTCTCCGGCCGTCGCGGAAACGGTAACCCGTCGCATCGACAAATGCGCGATACTGGCCGACCGTGACTTCAAAAGGACCGATTGCAAACGGCGCCTCTATTACAACTTCGTGGGGTGGATACTCCCAGGCTGGCTCACCTTGTGGGGGCTGATCGGTCCGGCCCATTACAAAGCGGCCCTCAGGCATTACGAGCATTTCCGGACAAGTTTCACAGTCCTGAAAGCGAACGAAAGCCGGATAATTCACTTCCATTGGTGCGGTTTGAGCTTCTGAGTTGTCTCCGATCGGCTGCAAAGCGGCTGTTGATGCCACGATTGCTGCCAGCGCTATTGGATCAAGCCCCATAGTCTCCCCCACGAGTTGCAATTCAACCGTACATTGAAACGTCGCAATGATTAGGCGGGAGTGACTATCTTGTCCACGCCCGTCGAGTGTGGACCTGGGGTTAGTCGCTGTTCGACGCCGGGCCGCGCTTGACCGGCTCAGGGGCCGGTGCCTTGTGTGTCACTTGTGTCTGGAAGGCGTCGAGTTCGCCCTTGCCCAGCAGGTCAATACTGCCTGCGATCGCATCCAGCAAATCGATCAGCCAGTTTTCCTCAGCCTTGGAGAAGTCCGAGAGCACATAGCCGGTCACACGATTGCGGTCGCCGGGGTGACCGACGCCGATTCGGCCGCGCAGGAAATCCGGTCCCAGCTGGCTGGTGGTGGATTTGATGCCGTTGTTTCCGGCGGCGCCGCCGCCCTTTTTAAGACGGAACTTGCCCGGTGCCAGGTCCAGCTCGTCATGGAAGACGATGACCTTGGACGGGTCGACCTTGAAGAAGTTCGCGGCCTCGCCGATGGAGTGGCCGGAATTATTGTAGAAGGTCTGGGGTTTGAGCAGGAGAAACTTGTTTGAACCGATGACCAGGTCCGTCGCCAGGCCCTGGAAACGCTTGCGCCAGGGGCCGCAATGATAGGCCTGGGCGATGACGTCCAGCGCCATGAAGCCCACATTGTGCCTGTTGCGGAGATATTTTGCCTCCGGGTTGCCGAGGCCGGCGAGGATCATCATGGCGGCTTGGTGCCCCTCTCAGCACAAGGCCGCGAACCCTTGCGAGATCGCGGCCTCTGAAATCAGCTCGACTGCTCCGGTTGGGAGCAGGGCAGGACTAGTCCTCGCCGTCTTTCTGCTCGATCGCTTCAACCGCGTCAGCAGCAACCTCTTCGCCTGCTTCCTCATCCGTGGTGAGGACAGCGCGCGAGCCCTGCAGCGTGGCAATCGTGAAATCACGGTCAGCGATGGTCGGCTTGGCGCCTTTCGGCAGCTTGATGGCCGAGATGTGCACGCTGTCACCGATGTCCAGACCGGTCAGGTCGGCTTCGATCGCGTCCGGGATATTGCCGGCGGGTACGAGAAGCTCGACAGAGTGGCGAACGATGTTGAGAACACCACCGCGCTTCATGCCCGGGGCGTCGGCTTCATTGACGAAACGGACGGCAACTTCGACGTTGATCTTGGTGTTGTCGTCAACACGGAACAGGTCAACGTGAATGACCTTGTCGGATACCGGATGGAATTGAACGTCGCGGGCGATGACCTTCTGACGCTTACCTTCGTGATCCAGCTCCATCATGTTGGAGATGAAGTTGCCGGTCAGCAGGGCCTTGCGGACTTCATTGCCACGCAGGGTGATCGCAACCGGGTCCAGCTTGCCGCCATAGAGAACGCCCGGGACCAGGTCTTCACGGCGGGCAGCGCGAGCCGCGCCCGAGCCGGTGCCTTCGCGAACGTCTACATTAAGAACGATGTTGGAGCTCATCGGTCCAGATCCTTAGTTGTGCGCGCCGCCTCAACGAGGTGGGCAGCGTCTTTGCTTTGGCATCGTGCCACGTAATCTTTCGAGCGGCGGGCTATAACCCAACCCCGCGCGACGTGCAAGCACACGCGCGCGGAAGAGTCAGTGCTAATACAGTGGGTGAAGTGTGGAAGGAGAGACGAATGCCAGATCGTGGACAAGGTGAGCGCCCTGATCCTGAGGACCGGGACTGGTTCAGAACGGTTGATCTGAGGCGTATTGCAGGTCTGGTGGCCATGATCGCTGTTGCCTACGTCTTTTTCGGTCTCGTCTTCGACGTTCCGATCATCGAAGCTTGGCCGTTTACGACGTTGATATTTGTCGTTCTCATCGGCGCGTTTTTCGTGTCGAGTTGGGCGGACCACTATGCTCGACGCCAGATTGACGGCCCAAGACGTCAATTCATCTTCGCCCGGTCCGTATTGATGGCCTACGCCCTGACCGGGTTTTTAGTGATGAAGGCCATTCTGGACCTCTAGCGGGGCACAGCACCTGATGGAGTTGCTGCGCGCCCGCCTGGGCGTTCAGCGTCTAGTCAAACAGCTTGGAAACCGACTCGTCATTGGCGATACGGCGAATGGCCTCGCCGAGCAGGGGGGCGACGGGCAGGCGGCGGACTTTTTCGGTCTGGGTCGAGCCCGGGATTTCCGTAATGGAATCGGTGACGACCAGTTCCTTCAGCTCGGACCTGGCGACCCGGCCCTGGGCGTCGTTTGAGAGTACACCGTGGGTCACATAGGCAGAGACCTCCACGGCACCTTCCTTGAGCAGCGCCGCCGCGGCGTTACACAGCGTACCGCCACTATCGCACATATCATCGAACAGGATGCAGCGACGGCCTTCGACGTCGCCGATGATGTTCATGACTTCGGAAACACCGGCTTTGGGGCGGCGCTTGTCGACGATGGCGATCTCGGCATCGAGCAGTTTGGCCAGGGCCCGGGCGCGGACCACACCGCCAACATCCGGAGAGACAATCATCAGATTGTCGGTGTCGTAATGGCGGCGAATATCATCCTCGATCACGCGGGTGGCGAAGAGATTATCCGTGGGAATGTCGAAAAAGCCCTGGATCTGGCCGGCATGCAGATCGATGGTCAGAACGCGGTCAGCCCCGGCCTTGGCGATCAGATTGGCCACCAGCTTGGCGGAGATCGGTGTCCGGCCGCCGGTTTTGCGATCCTGTCGGGCGTATCCGAAATAGGGAATGACGGCTGTGATTCGGCGAGCGCTGGCACGGACCAGGGCGTCGGTACAGATCAGCAATTCCATCAAATGGTCATTGGCCGGACACGAGGTCGACTGGATGACAAAGACATCCTCGCCCCGCACGTTTTCGTCGATACGGACAAAAATCTCGCCATCCGCGAAACGTTCAATCTCGCTGGCGGTCAGTGGTGCGTCGAGATAATCGGCAATCGCCTTGGCCAACGATTCGTTGGACGTGCCTGACATCAGTTTCATGGATTTTGCCCCGGCTGAATTGATCAGGCGCTGCTTAACAGAGGGCGTATGCAGATTGAAGCCAAAATAATCAGCGTGCGGTGAATCCCGGAGGCGGTGGCAGGCTGTCATGATCCAGCACGATCAGCTTGAAGAGCTCGCCCATTTCTTCCGAGTCCGTGAGTCGCCAGAGCTGGCGCGCGATTTGTGCTCTCTTTTCTGGGGCATGCTGGCAGAGTGCCGCGGCGCGTGCCTCGATGCCGAGCTCGTTGAGAAACATACCCTGGGGCACCGGCCCGGCGACCCGCAAGCCCAGCGCCCGTGCATTGCGAGCCAGTTGGCCAAAGTCGACGCGTGCGGTCAGATCGGCTGTTCCGGGTTGATCGAGGGGCTCGATCTTCTCGTGTCGGCGAATCGCTTGCAGCGTATCGCCGATTTCGCTGTCGGCCGGACCGTAGTCGATAAAGAGCGCCCGGCCCGGTGATGCCCGGAAATGTTCCGCAAGCTGATCGAGGACCTGCTCATCGCCGGGGCGCAGTTCCACTAGTGCTCCGTCCTGAGCATCCAGGAGACTGTCCGGGACGGGTTCGATATCCGTATTGAGTTGCGGCCCGCGCACAAAGCTCAAACGCTCGTCCACAAGACCGACCATGCGTTCATACCAATGGCCGTCGATCTTGATGGCCTGGCGAATGGGCAGGCAATCGAGGAATTCATTGCCGATGATCAGACAAGGCCCTTGCGGCACCTGATCCAGGCGCTGGACCCAGCTGGTCTGGACGCCACTGGTGCCAAGCGACTTGGCCTGCACGGATTTCAGCGCGGCGCTGGCCTCGATCAGATAGACGTGCACTGCCTCAAGGAAATCCGGCAGGGCCCGGCCCGTGCGCAGGATGTCCGACATCATGGTGCCGCGGCCTGGTCCCATCTCGACCAGGTTGAACCGTTGCGGCCGACCCAAATCGTCCCAGGACTGCATGATCCACAGTCCCATCAACTCGCCGAACATCTGGCTGATCTCCGGCGCGGTGATGAAATCCGCCCCGGCGCCAATCGGATCCTTGGTGGCGTAGAAGCCTTCCGTGGGATCAAAAAGGGCTTCGGTCATGAAGCTGGCGATGGAAATGGGACCCGTGTCCCGGATGCGGTTGCGAATCCTGTCGGCGATCATGCTTTGCCGGCCGGAAGCTTGAGATCATCCTTGACATTGCGCCAGATCAGCCACGCGCCAAGACCGATCATCGGCAGGGACAAGAGCATGCCCATGGTGACGATACCCTGCAGGGCGTCCGGCATGTGGGCATCCGGTTCGCGCACTGTTTCCATCAGCGCCCGGAACAGGCCGTAACACAGCAGGAACAGACCGGCATTGAGACCTGGCTTGGCCAGGGAGCGGAATTTCCAGGTGGCGATATTGATGATGACGAACAGGGCCAGACCTTCCAGTGCGGCTTCGTAGAGCTGGCTGGGATGGCGCGGTACGCAATACGGGTCATTGGCAAAGGTCATCGCCCAGGGACCATCCCAGGGGCGGCCCCACAACTCGCCATTGATGAAGTTGGCCATCCGGCCGAAAAACAGACCAATTGGCGTGACGACAGCAGCGGCGTCGGCGATCTGCCAGAGATTGAGTTTCTGCGAGCGCGCGAAATACCACAAGGCCAGGCCCACACCGATCAATCCGCCATGGAAGGCCATGCCACCGTCGGTGATGCCAAACACGATATCGAGCGGGCGCTCCCAGATCATCTCCGGCATGTAGAAGACGACATAGCCCAGGCGGCCGCCGGCGATGACGCCAAGCGTGGCCCAGATCAGCAAATCATCCACTTGCGCCTCACTGAAGGGCGATTTGCCTTTCTTGTCGTCGCGCGGGTGCCACATGTGAGCGCGGCGGGAGAGTGCCAGCATGTAACGCCAGCCCAGCATCAGGCCGGCGATATAGGCCAGCGCATACCAGCGCAATGCGAACCAGGCCGGTTCATGGGTTCCCAGATTGAAGCCATCCGGTCCGATCGTGAAAAGGATCGGGTCGATCAGGTCGAAACTGGCTGGGCAGGTTTGCATGGCGGCTACTCATTTCGAGATGCATCTGTGACGGAACAGCGCGTTGCGCTTTTCTCTGTCCCGCCGCATATAGGAGAACGAACTTTTGATAAATGGCTTTCTTTGATGCAAACGCGCAACCCGCTTCTCAATGATTTCGCAGATTTGATGACTGATGCCTTCGGCGCTGCCCAGGCTGTCGGTGAGGAAGCGCAGGCCGTATTCCGGGCCCAGGCGGACCGTCTGGTCGCGGATATGGACCTGGTCAGCCGTGAGGAATACGACGCTGTCAAAGCCTCGCTCGCGGATGCACATGACCAGATTGCGGCGCTGGAAGCCAGGCTGGAAAAGCTTGAAAAGCCCAGGAAACCGGCTGCGCCGCGAAAACCGCGTGCCAGCAAGGCCAAAACGGCCGCGACGAAATCCACAGACTGATCGCGCCAAAACCGCGCTTTTTATTGCACCCGCTCAGGCAGAGGCATACCGTCAGATGACGGTGTGAATCGCCAGCGGATGAAGGAGACTACTCCATGGACCTGCTTTCTGATGATGTCACGCTCAGCGTGACGGATCCGCTTGATGCGGTCGAACAGGCCGTCATCGCAGAACAATTTCCCTATGACCGCGATGAAGGCGGCGAGCTGCATCTCAGCGCGCCGGGCAATTGGCGCGATCACCAGATCTGGTTCGCCTGGCGCCCGGAGCTGGACGCGCTTCATATCTGCGCCAGCCTGGACCTGAAAATTCCGGCCAATCGTTTCGGAGAGGTTTGCGAACTTGTTGCACGCCTGAACGAAAAGCTGTGGATGGGACATTTCGATGTCTGGGCCGAGGATGGCTCCATTCTCTATCGCCATGCCATTGCGGTTCCCGGCGGTGAGACCGTGTCTCCCGCACAGGCTGCCGCGATGCTGGCCGCAGCGCGCGATGCGGGTGAACGGTTTTACCCGGCCTTTCATTTCCTGGTCTGGGGTGGAAAAAGCCCGCAGGAAGCTGCCGCCGCCGCTATGTTCGAAACTGCGGGTGAGGCATAACAGTCTCGATGAGCAATGCGCAAAAGATCGCCCTTCTGGGCGCGGGACATATGGGGGGAGCCCTGCTTGCGGGCTGGCTTCGCCGTAAATCTACCGGAATCAAACCTGAAAACGTGATCGTGCTGGATCCCAGCCCGAGCGATGAGGTTCAGGCTCTGATCGAGGAACACGGGCTGGAACACGCCGCCTCGATGACCCTGGCCATGTCGACCCAGGTCTCGACGCTCCTGGTCGCGATCAAGCCGCAAATCCTTGACAAGGTCGCGCCGGCGCTGGCGCCGGTCCTCGCACCGGAAACAGCCGTGATCTCCATTATGGCCGGCACCACGATCAAGCGTCTTGAAGCGCTTTTCGGGGATCGGCCCATTGTGCGCGCCATGCCGAATATGCCCGCCGCCGTGGGCGCGGGAATCTCGGTGTGTGTTTCCAATCTGGCTGGTGAGGCGATCGAGAAGAGCGCTACCAAATTGCTATCGGTCGCCGGAGAGGTGGAATGGGTTCGGGATGAGCGTCTGCTGGGCGCTGTTACTGCCGTTTCGGGCTCGGGCCCGGCCTATGTCTTCCTGCTGGCCGAGGCGTTGGCCGGTGCCGGATTTGGCGAAGGCCTGCCGCGTGAACTCGCCGACAAGCTGGCGCGTCAGACCGTGATTGGCGCCGGTGCGTTGCTGGCAGCGTCTGAAAAGGACCCCCAGGGATTGCGGCGCGCGGTGACGTCGCCAAACGGGACGACCCAGGCGGCGCTGGACGTGCTGATGGGCGCGGGCGGCGGCTTGCCCGAACTTGTGCGCATGGCCGTCAATGCGGCTGAACGCCGGTCCCGTCAGATGGGCGCCGACGCCGACAACGGCTAGCCCGGCAGGCTCAGCGTCGCTTTCAATCCACCCAGATCGCTTCTGCCCAGGCGCATTTCTCCGCCGTGATTGCGGGCGACATCACGCGCTATTGCGAGGCCCAGGCCGACACCCTTGCGGTTCTGGTTGCGACTCTCGTCCAGGCGACTGAAGGGTTTGAGCGCTTCGTCATACTGGTCTTCCGGGATGCCGGGGCCATTGTCTTCCACACTCACCTCGATGCGTGACCCGGCCCGACTGACCGTAACGCGAACCTGATCACCGAAGCTCCCGGCATTGCCGATGAGGTTTTCCAGGGCGCGCTGGACGGTGACGGCGCGGACCTGTGCGAACAGGTCGGCCTCACTGAAAAACTCGATTTCAGCCTCACCACGGCGAGCATTTTCAACGACCTGTTCGGCCAGCTGTCCCAGATCAAAACTCTCGGTGGCCTCGACCAGCTGGCCGCGGGCGAAGTCGAGATATTCGTCCAGCATCTCTTCCATGGCATCGATGTCGGACTTGGCGTCTTCCCGTTCGGGGCTGGCGGGCATTAATGCGAGCTGTAGTTTGAGCCGGGTCAGCGGCGTTCGCAGGTCATGGCTTACCCCGGCGAGGATGGCTGTGC
This sequence comes from Maricaulis sp., assembly GCA_965657935.1. Classification (GTDB taxonomy): domain Bacteria; phylum Pseudomonadota; class Alphaproteobacteria; order Caulobacterales; family Maricaulaceae; genus Maricaulis. The sequence continues at coordinate 10,777 of CBFHQE010000098.1, forward strand.
GTTGTTCCAGATGGCGTTTGATGCGGGCCCGCATGCCCAGAAATGCGTGGGCGGCCTGGCGGACTTCTGTGGCACCGGACGGTCGGAAATGGGCGACATCCTGGCCTCGCCCGAACTGCTCGGCTGCATCGGCCAGCCGCCGGATGGGTTTGACCTGGTTGCGGATAAAGACAATCGAGACTGCTGTCAGAAGCGTTGATGCGCCGATGATCCACAACAGGAAGATATGGCCGGTCGTTGCGAATACCCGTTCTCTCAGGGCGATAAAACGCAAGACGCCTTCATCCACTTCGACCCGGACGTCGACATAGCTGGGATAGCGGGTGGTATCGAACCAGAAATCATTGGTGATCTGGTCGGAAAGCGCACCGGTGAGCGTGCGGTCAAGGGTCCGGAAAAAGGAGGAGCGCCTGTCGGTGGGGAGGGTCTCTGCTGGTCGGAACTCCACCGACAGCCGCATGGTCTCGTAGGCCGTATTGGAAAGACGCTGGAAGGCTTCCAGGTCCCCGTCGGACTGTTCGTAAAGCGCGGTCATCATGGCGATATCGCCGGCCACACCTTCTGAGAGGCGGCTGGTCACCGTTTCCCAGTGCTCCTCGAAGAAGGACCAGGCGACTGCGATCTGCATCAATGCGACAGGCATGACGATGATCAGCAGGGTGCGGGCAAACAGGCCCTTGGGCGTGATACGACGGATGAGGCTCATCGGCTCTGCTCAGCTCTCGAAAACGGGATCTGCGGCCAGGCGATAACCTTCACCACGAACTGTCTGCAGGTGAAGGGGCTCCTTGGGGTCTTTCTCGATCTTGCGGCGCAGGCGTGTCACCTGGACGTCGACCGCGCGTTCTCCGGCGCCGGTGCGTTCCGACAAGGTCAGGCGGGAGACGGTCTGGCCGGCGCTGGCAGCAAGCGCGGCCAGCAGGGCGCTTTCCCCGCCGGTCAGGCGCGTGGTCTCGCCAGCGCGGGTGAGTTGTTCGCGCTCGACATCGAAACACCACTCACCAAACTCGACTTGCTTGATGACCGTCGACTGGACTTTTGTGCGGCGCAGGATGGCGTTGAGACGCAGGACAAGCTCTTCCGGCTCGAACGGTTTGGCCAGATAGTCGTCCGCTCCCAGGCTGAGCCCCTCGATCCG
>CBFHQE010000099.1:0-11759 GCA_965657935.1 Maricaulis sp.
TGTCGCGCAGGATGCCGGCATTATTGACCAGAATATCGACCTTGCCCCACTCGCCCACAGCCTGCTTGACCATGTCATAGACTTCGTCAGGCTTGGTGACATTGGCGCGATGGAACAATGCTTCCCCGCCCAGGTCGCGAATTTCCCGGGCCACATCCTCGGCCGCAGAGCCTGCCCCCGTACCATCCACAGAGCCGCCAAGGTCATTGACCATGACTTTCGCTCCGCGCGAGGCGAGGAGTTTGGCGTGGGACCGGCCCAGGCCGTGGCCCGCACCGGTAATGATGGCGACACGGCCATCAAAGCGGATATCGTTCATGGAGAGGAACTTTCTCTAGTCAGGAAACAATTTGAAGGGTGAGCCAGTTGGCGATCAAGGCTGGCTTGTCTTCCCCTTCGATTTCAACGGTCACACCATAGGTCAGCATCCACTGGCCAGGCTGGCGCTCAACGGCAGCTTCGAGCTTGAAATGCCCCCGGACCCGACGGCCGGCACGAACCGGCTGCAGGAAACGGATTTTTTCGAAGCCATAATTAATACCCATGGACATGCCCTCGAGCGAGAAGCCCAGATCCATGGCCATCGGAGAAAGCAGCGAAAGGGACAGGAAGCCATGCGCGATTGTTCCGCCGAACGGCGTTTCCGCCTTTGCACGCTCCGGGTCGATATGAATGAATTGCGGGTCTTCGGTTACGTCCGCAAACACATCAATTCGCTTCTGGTCGACCTCGATCCAGCGGGAGACGCCAATCTCCGATCCGATCATGTCCTTGAGTTTATCTGGAGAAACCGTGGTCATTCAGCCGATACTCCTTCCGGCAGCAAGATCTTGCGCAGGGTCGGCTTGTCGACCTTGCCCGTACCACCGCGCGGCAGAGGTGTATCAAGACGCCAGTACTTCTCTGGGCGTTTGAAGGCTGCCAGATGCGGCTCGATGAAAGCGGTAATGTCCTCGTCGGAGAGCTGCGAGCCGTCCTTGAGCAAAATTGCGGCCCCGACAACTTCGCCCAGACGCTCATCCGGAATTCCGATAACCGCCGCCTCGATGATATCGGGATGACTGACCAGCGCGCCTTCGACTTCCAGGCAACTGACGTTTTCACCACCGCGCAGGATCATGTCCTTGATACGATCGACGATAAACAGGAAACCCTCCTCATCGAGAACGCCCACATCGCCGCTGCGGAACCAACCATCCTCGGTCAGCACGTCAGCAGTTGCTTCCGGCTGGTTGAGATAACCGCGGAACAGGATCGGTCCCTTGATCCAGACCTCACCGGGTTCATTGGCATCTGCCGTTGAGCCGTTTTCGCGCACGGTCTTGATGTCGATGACCGCCGGCACGGCACGCCCACAACTCCCCGGGCGCCCCTGATAATCATTGGTCCCGTTATAGGCGCCAATCGCGTTGGTCTCCGTCAGTCCATAACCTGTCGATGACCATGCGTGCGGGAATTGCTCATTGAGCTTGTCGACATGAGCCGTCGGGCGTTTTGCACCCCCAACGCCCATGTCCATCAGGCTTTCCAGCACCCGTCCCTGGCTTTCCGCTTCCAGCGTGATTTCGTGCGACATGGTGGGAACGCCGACCACATTGGTGACCTTCTCCTCATCGATCAGATCGACCGCATCGGCGGCGTCCCATTTGCGCATGAGCACCATTTTCCGTCCGGAGATCAGGGACATCATCATGACGGCATGCGAGCCGGTGCAGTGGAAAAACGGAACCGCGACCAGCACGGCCGGATTTTCACCAAAGAAGTCTTCGTCGCCGTTGATGGCTTTCAGCGCGCCGCCGATCAACGCGTAGGACATCAGCGCATTGACGGCACCGCGATGGGTCAACACAGCGCCCTTGGGCGAACCGGTCGAGCCCGAGGTGTAGAAAATGGCGAAATCGCTGTCGGTATCGATGGTCAATTCCGGCGGCGGCTTGCCGGCACCGTCCTCAATCAGCGCATCAAGATGATCCGCGACACCCTCGACCTCTCCGCGCCCGGCGATCACCGTCAGACCCAGTCTTTCCACATGAGGCTGAATGCGCTCGGCCTGGCGGAAACCCGCGATGACGAGCTTGGCGCTGGAATCTTCCAAGCCGAAACCCACTTCTTCCGACGTCCACCAGCCATTCATCGGCACGACCACGCCACCTGCGGCGAGGATGCCGAAAAAGGCGGCGATCCATTCCGGTGAATTGCGCATGGCCAGGGCAACACGCGTTCCCGGTGTCACGCCATGTCGTGAAATCAGGCCGTTGGCGATGGCCACGGACTTGCCAACGAGCTCGCCATAAGTCCAACGCTGTTCCTCGAAGACGACCGCCTCGCGCTCGGCATATTCCAGAGCCGCCACCAGCAGGAAACGCAGATCAGCAGGGGCATCGACATAAGCGCGATGCTTCACACCGCGTATATCGACTTCACCCAGTTTGAACATGGGCTCGTTCTGCAGGATGTGCATGACAACGGACTCGAGTTCGGCGCGTGTCGGAGCGGGTTTGCGTTCGATCATCTAACCCTCCAGTGCCTCGTTCACATAGCGCTTGAGCTCCTTGCGACCGATGACCATGCGATGCACAGCATCCGGGCCATCTGCAAATCGCAGGGTGCGCAGGGCCGTCCACATGCCGGCCAATGGCGTGTCCTGTGACACTCCGGTACCGCCGTGCATCTGCATCGCCTCGTCGACGGTCTCCAGCGCGACACGCGGAGCGATCACCTTGATCTGGGAAATCCAAGGCGCCGCGGCGCGCGGGTCACCCTGGTCCATCATCCAGGCGGCCTTCAGGCACAGCAGACGCGCCTGCTCGATCGCCATACGACGCTCGGCGATAATATCGACATTGGCGCCAAGCTTGGCCAGCGGCCTTCCGAAGGCTTCACGGGTCACCGAACGACGGCACAACATTTCCAGCGCCCGCTCGGACTGACCGATGGCGCGCATGCAGTGGTGGATACGCCCTGGTCCAAGCCGGCCCTGGGAAATTTCGAAGCCCTTGCCACGCCCCAGAATGATGGCGTCCTTGGGAATGCGTACATCGGTGAAACGAATATGCATGTGACCGTGTGGCGCGTCGTCCTGACCGAAGACCGTCATCGGGCGCAGGATCTCAATACCTGATGTGGACGCATCAACGAGAAACTGTGAATGCTGGCCGTGCCGCGGCGCATCATCACCTTCCGTCCTGGCCATCAGGACATAGATGGCACAGCGTGGATCACCGGCGCCGGACGCCCAGTATTTTTCACCATTGAGCACCCATTCATCGCCATCAAGGACAGCAGAGAACGAGATGTTCGTGGCATCCGATGAGGCCACATCCGGCTCGGTCATCAGATAGGCGGAGCGGATCTTGCCTTCGAGCAAGCCATCGAGCCATTTGGCTTTTTGAGCCGGCGTACAATAGCGCTCGATCACTTCCATATTGCCCGTGTCAGGCGCAGCGCAGTTGAAGATTTCCGGCGCCAGGAAAGACCACCCCATCTCCTCTGCCAGATGGGCATATTCCACGGTTGAGAGGCCGTACCCACGGTCACTGTCAGTCAGCCAGAAATTCCAAAGACCGCGTTCGCGCGCCTTGGCCTTGAGGCCTTCGCGGATCTCGTTCTGGCGATCGGTGAACTGGAAACGATCCCCTCCAGCGGCCTTGCCGACCTCGTGGTGGTATTCCTCCTCGAGCGGCATGATTTCGTCGCGCACCATGGCACGGACCTGATCGATCAGCGGTTTGACGCGCTCGGAAACTCCAAGATCCATTTCTCTCCCCTTGTGTCTTTCGTTATGTGTATTTTTCTACAGCCTAGACGGGTCTGCCGCGTGAGCCCACCATCATCCGGCGAAATTTGCGCATGCCGCCCAGCCAGCGATCCCGCTGCGTCGCACGCAGCGCCTCGTATTCAGCCACTTGCGGATGCGGCAGGGCCAGGAAGCGTTTTTCCTCGATCGCCTTGAGCGTTTCCGCGGCGACATCCTCCGGCTCGACAATGCCGTCTGCACCGGCGATCCCGCCGTCTTCACTGCCGCCGAGCATGTCTGTGCGAACCGCTTGCGGGCACACACAAACGACCTGCAAGCCTTCATCGCCATGGGCGACAGAAAGGCTCTCGGCAAAGGACACAGCGGCATGTTTCGTCGCGGTGTAGGACGACGCACCAATCTGGCCCAACAGCCCGGCCGCAGAGGCCACCAGGATGAAGACACCAGCGCCCTTTTCCTTCATGCCGGGCCAGACCTGACGGGCGCCATGGACAGCCCCCATAACATTGACCTCGAAACTGTCACGCCATGCCTGGTCAGATGCTCCGGCGGCGTCCCAGCTGGGTTCGTCCGTGCGCAGAATGCCGGCATTGGAGATGTAGATATCAATCGTCCCGAGCGCGGCCTGGGTCTGCTTGACGAATTCCTCGATCTGCATCTCGTGGGTCACATCCACGCGCATGCCAAAACCGTCATAGGCCTTGGCCGCCTCTTCAGCACCCTCAAGATCTGCTATCGCGATCCTGGCCCCGCGGGCATGAAAGGCGTCGGCCATGGCGCGACCAATACCCCGCGCGCCACCAGTGACCGCTACTACCTTGTCGGAATAGTCCATTCGGGCCTCCCTCGCCTGAGCGCTCTAGTAATTGCGCATCCTGGCGAATTTGTCGGTGTGATAATTGGCATCGCCGAACAGGGCCTCCGCCACGCGAACGCGCTTGATGAAGAAGCCGATATCGTATTCGTCCGTCATGCCGATACCGCCATGCATCTGGATCGACTCCTGGGCGGCCAGCTGGGCAACCTGACCCATCTTGGACTTGGCTGCGGAGACCATCATCGCGGCATGGTCCGGCGCCATGTCGAGGGTTTGAAGCGTCTTCAGGACAATCGACTTGCCCAGTTCAATCTCGGAATACAGATGCGCGGCGCGATGCTGCAGGCCCTGATAGGTGCCGATGATCTCACCGAACTGCTTGCGTTCCTTCAGATATTCGACCGTCTGGTGCAGGCATTCCTGAGCCGAGCCGGACATCTCCGCAGAAAGGCCCGCGCGACCGGCATCGAGAATCCCCTCGAGTGGCTTGTAACCAGCATCCACCTCACCCAGCAGAGCATCTGCATCGACCTCCACGCCATTGAGCGCGATACGCGCCGAATTGCGGCTATCGACCATGGAGGTGCGATCGACTTTCAGGCCGACTGCATTCTGGGGAACCAGGAAGAGCGAAATGCCCTCTTCTTCGGTCTCACCGCCAGCGGTGCGCGCCGAGACGATCAGCATGTCGGCGATATGACCTTCAGCGACAAAGCTTTTCGAGCCCGTCAGCTTGAAACCATTCCCGGAGCGCTCCGCCTTTGTGGTGACGTGGAGCGGATTGTGTTTGCGGCCTTCATCAACGGCGACAGCGGTGATGGCTTCACCCGCCGCAATGCGAGGCAGCCAATCGCCTTTTTGGGCATCAGAGCCAAAACGCGACAGGGCTGTCGCGCCCATGATCGCAGTTGAAAGATAGGGCGACGCCGTGAGCGTCCGCCCCATCTCCTCGGCGATCACGCCCGCAGCAACATGACCCATGGCGACGCCGCCATGTTCCTCGGGCACCAGCACGCTGGTCCAGCCCATTTCTGCCATTTCTTTCCAGGTGGAACGGTCGAAACCGTCCGTGTTTTCCTCGTCACGCAGTCTGCGCAACTGGCTCACTGGCGCACTATCGGCCAGGAAACCCTTGGCCGCGTCTTTCAGCATGCCTGCTTCTTCGCTCAGGACCATTGCCATGATCAAATCCTCTCGGCGCGCGGCTTAAGCCGTCGGCAAATTCAAAATGCGTTTCGAAATGATGTTGAGCTGAACTTCGGAGGTTCCCCCCTCGATAGAGTTCGCCTTGGTGCGCAGCCAGTGCCGCGCAACATCGCGTTCCGCGTCCCATTCCAGGCCGTCACTTCCGGCGCTGTCCATCATCAGTTCAAACCGCCGCTTGTTGAGCTCGGTTCCGTAGTATTTGAGCATGGAGGAATTGGCGCCAACACCCTGGCCGGACTTGGCCTCGTCGGTCACCCGTTCCATCGTCGACAGGAAAGCCAGCCCGTCAATCTCGGCCCGGGCAACATCTGTGCGCAGGATCGGATCCGCCAGCATTCCACGATCGTCCAGGCCAATCTGCTGGGCCGCAATATCGCCCATCGGACGCATGCCGCCAGAGCCCTGGCCCATTCCGCCAATCATTTCGCGCTCATGGGTCAGCAGGTATTTGGCGATCGTCCAGCCCTTGTTCTTGTCGCCAACGAGATTGTGTTTCTCGCACCGGGCATCGTCAAAGAATGTCTCACAGAAAGGCGATTTGCCCGAAATCAGCTTGATCGGCTTGGTGGTCACGCCGGGCTGGCTCATGTCGATCAGGACGAAGCTTATACCTTCGTGTTTCTTGGCCTCGAAGTCCGTGCGCACCAGAACAAAGATCCAGTCGCTTTCATCCGCGTAGGATGTCCAGATCTTCTGGCCGTTGACCCGGTAATGATCCCCTTGGTCCTCGCACTTGGTCATCAGCGCGGCGAGATCGGAACCCGCATTCGGTTCGGAGTAACCCTGTGCCCAGCGGATCTCGCCACGGGCGATCCTGGGCAGGTGTTCCAGCTTTTGCTCTTCATTGCCGAATTTTAGCAGTGCCGGCCCAAGCATCCAGATGCCAAAGGAGTTCAGCGGCGACAGGGCCTTGATGGCCTTCAGCTCCGCCTTGAGAATCTTGGCTTCGTCCTTGGACAGGCCCGCGCCGCCATACTCGACCGGCCATTCCGGAACGGTCCAGCCCTTCTCGGCCATGCGTTCCAGCCAGACTTTCTGGGCGTCGCTCTTGAACTCCCAGCGCTTGCCGCCCCAACAGATATCGCCTTCCGAACCTAGCGGTTGACGCATTTCCTCAGGACAATTGGCTTCCAGCCACGCGCGGGTTTCCGCGCGAAAGGTTTCCAGGTCAGACATGTCTCTCCCCTTATCGGCCGCATTCGGCACAGTGACGTTTACGCACACGTCAACTCGTTACGTAAAGCTCTCCATGCTTCATCTGGCGTCCCGTAAACCGGGATCAGCTGAATTGAGGCGCGATTTCTAGGTTTTTGGCAAGCCCCAGACGGCGAAGAACCAGCAAAAATGTGCCGTTGTAATCAACGACGCGGTTCCAGAAGCCCTTTTTGGGCAGGTGCAGCGCACTGCGCGGGTGGTCATGATGATGATCATGCAGCGCCTCGCCGCCTGTCAAAAGTGCCAGGAGATAATCGACCCAAAGCGGCGTCTTGAGATGGCCGTAGACATTCACGCCCAGCACCGTTGCATGAAACTGTATGGCCCGACCGATGATGACACAGGCGTGCAGGAGTGCGGTCAGGATCAACGAACCACCGGCAAGGGCGACAATCGCATAGATCAACGCTGGCACGAGGAAATGCATGATCAGCGACAAGGTGATGTGGAAACGCTCGCCCCACTGAACGACCTTGTTTTCTTTCAACCACATTGGCATCGGCCGCTGCAGATCCTTCTCGTCGCGGAAGAGGATCCAGCCAACCCAGGCCCAGGCCTTGCTCTCGAAAGGATTGTGCGGGTCGCCGGGTTTGTCGGCGAAGCGGTGGTGTTGCGAATGGTAATTGATCCAGTCGCGCAAAGATCCCTGCATAGCGAGAATACAATTAAACATAACGACAATCTGGGCCGGCCATTTGATTTCGCCAGCGCGGTGTTGCCAGATCCGGTGCAACGGACCAATTCCCATATTACACAGAAAAATCGTCAGGGCGGTGACGCCAATGGCGATCGGAGCGTACCACCAGTGCAGGGCCAACCCCTCAAGCGCAAGACCAAGCACGACCATAATGGTCAACAATGCCAATCCCAGCACCGGGTAGATAAAAGCCGAGAAAGCGCTCGCCCAGTTAAGCGTCTTCCACGATTTGACGATCGCCTCTGAACGGGCAACCACGCGTGAGGATGTATTCATTGGACGGAACTTTCTGACTTTAAATCGACCGGTATTGTTTTCTGGCCGGAAGATTTGCCGCGCTTCGGGCTCGCGTCAATTAACAAGTGAAGTTGGCGAAGGATTAGATATGCGAGCGGCGCCCTCCGCAGCTTTATGTCTAGGCAATTGCGCCTGCAAATTTCGCGAAAAAGCTGAATTTATCCAGAAAACGTCACGATTTATCGTTTGTCGGGATGGACCATCGAACCGCATTACGGTTTCGTAATCATACATATTTGATTTGATTCACGGCTGGGGAGGCGTTGATGAAAAATGGAATGATCGCAATTGGAGCTTTGGTTTTTGCCCTTGGTGGCATTGCCTTGTGTCCGTCCAATGTGCGGGCAGAGCTCGCGGAACGCACCAATGTTCCTGAACACTATGTTCTGGAAGCCGAACGCCAGATTGACGTTTTTGTCGCCTGGTTGCGGGCTGACGGTGAAAAACCGGCTATCGACGACGAGATTACCGACCGCGCTCTGGGCTAGTCGTCAGGGCTCTGCGCGGGCAAGGCGTCCAGCCTGTCCTGGATCATTTCCCTTACCGGGTCGTTGTCTTCCAGCGAGGGGATCAGCTGTTGCCACATGGTGACAGCCGCCTCGTACTCACCCGCCTGCAACACCGCTTCGGCGATAAAAAAGCGCGCCCGGACATCATTCGGGTCGAGCTCCAGCGCCCGCTGGAACGCCTCACGTGACGATGGCGTGAAATTGCCGCCCTCTCCAAATAGATAAGCCTCACCGAGCGAGGCAAAGAGCGGCGCAGAATCCGGTACAAGATTGATCGCATTGTTGAACGCAATCGCGGCCTCATTATAACGCCCCATCGCCATGTAAGCCTGCCCGAGGCCCGACCAGCCGGCCGGGTTCTCGGGATTCTGGATCAGGTCTGCTGCCAGGGCATCCACTTCAGTCAGAAATGCCTGCTGATCAGCCGTCAACTGGGGTTGAGGTTCAGCCTGCAGTCCAATGAGTTGCGGGCTGCCGATTGCCATATAGATCGCTACAGCCCCAGCAACTGCAAGGGTCGAGACGACGATGGCGCCCCGGCGCAAGCCGTGATGCGGCACACCTTCCACCTCGACCTGTTCGCTGGCGCGCAGCAGCCGGCGTTTGATCTCGACCACCGACCGGCGCGCCTCGGCATCAGAGATCAGACCGAGCTCACGATCACGCTCGAGTTCGGCCAGCTGACCATTGAACACGCCCAGACCATCAGAGATCCGAACCTCACGGGTCGTGATGAAGGGCAGAATGAGAGCCAGAGCGACACCGCTCGCCAGCAGGGCAACAAACAACCAGATCATTCCAGGCCCTCCTCTTTCATCAATGCCTCGGCCTTGGCCTGATCCTCCTCCGTCAGGGCTAAATCCGGCTTGTCCTGCGCGCGCACATAGAGGAAGGCCAACAGCCCACCGCCGATGACAAAGATGAAGGGCATGCCCCACAACAGCAGCGTGTTGGCCTGAAGAGGCGGCCGCATCAGCACATAATCGCCATACCGCTCCTGCATGTAGTCAAGGACTGCCTGATCCTCATCTCCGGTCAGCAATCGCTCGCGCACAACCAGCCGCATATCAACGGCCAGCGGCGCGTCCGAGGAACCAATTGACTGGCTCTGGCAGACGACACATCGCAACAGGTCGTAAAGCGCCATCGCACGCTGTTCGAGCGCCGGATCTTCCATGATTTCGTCGGGTCCCGGCGCAGCTGCGACAAGCAAGACGGAGGACAAAGCGATCAGAAGCGTTTTCATGAGCGTTTCAGCGCCTCCACCAAGGGCAAGAGCGTCTCTTCCCAGACCGCTTCGGTAATCACGCCGACATGGCGGTAACGCACACGCCCCTGACGGTCGATCACAAAGGTCTCCGGGGCGCCGGTCACACCGAAATCGATCGCCGTGCGCCCGGATTGATCATCACCAATACGAATAAACGGATTGCCCTGTCGCGCCAGCCAGGCTGCGCCCGCTCCAGGCTCGTCCTTCCAGTCGATGGCATAGATCGGCACATCGCCGGAGCGCGCAATCTCCATCAACATCGGGTGTTCTATCAAACAGGGCGGACACCAGGAACCGAAAAAGTTGAGCAGCACCACCTCTCCTTCAAAGTCAGCATTGCTCAGCCCCTGCTCAAACCCCTGGATCGGCTCCAGGGAGAAGACGGGCACGGGCTCATCGATCAGCTGCGACGGGATCGCGCTCGGATCCTGTTGCAACCCCATCCAGAAATAGACCGCCATGGCGGCAAAGCCGATCAGCGGAATAAACGCGAAAACCCGGTTCATGCGGCCTCTCCCCTTCGCGACTTGCGCGCGGAAAGGCTGCGCCGTCCCTGGTCCAGAATGGCCAGCAAGCCCCCCAACGACAGAATAACAGAGCCAATCCAGAGCCAGACAGCCAGCGGATAGAGGTAGACATGCACCGGCCAGCCACGCCCTTCGACCGGATCGCCGATCGTGACATAGACATCGCCCGCCAGGTTGGCGTCGATACCGCTTTCGGTCGTGTACATGCCCCGCACGGGATAGAAGCGCCGCGAAGCCGTGATTTCGTGTTCGCTGCCTCCGGCCCGCGTCACATCAAAACGCCCGACCGCAGCATTGTAATTGTCCTCATCCTGGCGCACGACATCAACCAGCTGAATGGTATGCCCTCCCAGGGAGATCGTCTGTCCGGGTTCCAGAAAGGCACGCGTTTCCTGCTTCCAGACCGAGACGCCGGTGATCGCAACGATCAGAACAGCCAGACCGAGATGTGAAACCAGCATGCCCCAGATACCCAGGGGGAGATTGACCGCCCGTCGCCAGCTGGCAGCAAGATCGGTTTCGAACAGCTTGATACGTGAACGAAGATCAGCGATGACGCCCGCTCCGACCCAGATGCCCAGACCAACTCCGAGGGCGCTGGTGACCGGCTGTGCATTGGCCATCCAGGCGGCAATCACGCCTGCGGCCAGAGCGGCAATGACGGCAGGAGACAAGGTCCGGAGCAATTGGCCCAGCTTGGCCCGTTTCCAGGCCATCAGCCCGCTCAACGGCACTAGCACAAACAGGATGCCCATCAAGGGATTGAACGTCGCGTTATAGAAGGGCGCGCCGATCGTCAGCGTCTCGTCACTCACCGTGGTGATGAACAACGGATAGAATGTGCCATAGAACACCAGGCCGATCGCCGCGGCGAAAAAGATATTATTGACCAGCAGGCTGCTCTCGCGACTGACCATGGCAAACGTGCCGGTTGGGCGCAACGTGTTGGAGCGAAGCCCGAACAGGGTCAGCGCGCCCCCGATCAAACCGAGCAGGATGGCCAGAATGAACACACCCCGCTGCGGATCGACCGCAAAAGCATGCACAGACGTCAAAACACCGGAACGCACCAGGAAAGTTCCGGCCAAGCTCAAAGAGAAGGTGAACAATGCCAACAGGATGGTCCAGGCCTTGAGCGTGTCGCGTTTCTCCATCACGCGAAGAGAATGGATGAACGCTGTGCCCGCCAGCCAAGGCAGCAAAGAGGCATTCTCGACAGGATCCCAGGCCCACCAGCCGCCCCAGCCCAGCTCGTAATAGGCCCAGCTGGCTCCCAGGGCGACACCGATCGTCAGGAAAGTCCAGGCCGTCAGCGCCCACGGCCGCACGATACGGGCCCAGCGCGCATCCGCACGCCCCTCGATGAGCGCTGCGACAGCGAAAGCAAAGGTAATGGAAAAACCGACATAGCCCGCATAGAGCATGGGCGGATGAGACGCGAGACCGGGATCCTGCAACAGCGGG
>CBFHQE010000100.1:0-11656 GCA_965657935.1 Maricaulis sp.
TCGGGTCGTCATACGCCATCGGGGTCATCGCAAACCCCTGTACGTTCATCATCAAGATGCCCAGCACGGCGATCCCGGAGAATTGTTCGTTGATGCGGACTTCCTGAAGGGTTTTCACCAGCGTTATAAGAGAGCCGCTGAGAAACAGGATTCCCATGCCGAGATAGCCCTTGGTCGACAGATCCACCGGCATGAGCAGCAGGGAAAGCGAGAGCATCCCCAGGGCGATGGCCACACAGGCATAGTTGAAACTGATCCACAGTTTTGATTGTCCAAGCATATCAAGCCTCCGTCTGGTTGTTCATGCGGTTGCGAATGCGTTCGAGAACAGCTTCGGTGCTGAGCGGGGCAGGGGAACCACACCCTTCCGCGGCGAGTCGGTCCAGAATGGTCCCGGGATCGGTCTCGGCGTTTATCTCCTCGAGAATTTCCATCTGTTCGAAGACATCCGGCTGATCAAGAAAGTCGTTGAGGACACGCTCTCCCTCAACCAGCGCAGCGATACCCGTGATGTCGCCGCTCAACTCTGATGTCGTGCGGCGCTCGGCTGCGACTGTACGGGCGGTCGCCAGTCCCTGTTTGAGTTCCAGCAGGCGCGATTGCCCACCATCGATCAATCGACGCAATCGTTCGATGGCGAGTTGATTGCGAGCGATGGATTTGTCGAGCCTGCAGATATTCTTCTCGAGCCGCGTGAGATGCAGCGCACCGTCCTCCGCCAGCGCTGTCAGATCTGACTTAAGGGCATTTTCGATGCGAATCTCCAATTCGGCCGCCTGTCCGGCGAGACTGGTCCGGGATGCCGTGTCGTTTCTTTCCTTGAGAATGAGGCTGGCCAGACAATGTTTTGCCTGGCTCTGCGCCTTGTCTGCATCTTCAATCCGTTGTTCCAGAATCGTAATTGCATTCTGTTGTTCCAACAGGCGTTCGCTTTTGCGAACCTCGCCACGCATGACGGTCATCAGGGTAGAGAACATCGAAACCTCCTAAAATGAACAATGTTCAAAACTAGAGTGGAGGCGAATAGGATTCATTCAAGCTGTAAAATGAACCTTGTTCATTAAATTATTTCATGCTTGAAAGAGGGAATGGTAACGAATTCACCAAACGCACGTGGACGAGGGCGTCCGCCGCTGTCAGATGGCATTCGTCAGCGACTTCTTGCTCACGCGCGCGAACTTTTGCGTTCCGGTGAGCAGGAAAAACTGCCGATCCGCCAACTTGCCGCGTCTGCTGGCGTAAGTACAGGTTCATTCTACAAGTTTTTTCCCGATCAACATGCATTGCGGGAAGCCCTGGCGATGGATGTGTATGCGGAGTTGGCGCTGATACTGGACCGCACGCTGGCGCAGGCTGCCGGGCGTTCTGTCTATGAACGCGTCATGCAGTTGGCCGTGTCCTATGTTGATTATGTCCAGGCCAATGAAAAGCTTTGGGCCAATCTGCTCGAGTTTCGGCGACAATACCGGGATTCAAATGCGCTCGCTGTCGAGGCCGAGAACGCGCTGTTCGGCGTTCTTGAAGCAGAGTTGGATCAGCTGGCTGGTGTAAACAGGCCAGAGCTCCGTGCAGATCTCGCTCGGGCCTTGTGGGCCAGCGTTCACGGGATCACGGTCCAAACGGTGCCCAACAGTTTCAAGGAAGATCCGCGCGGTGACGCGCTGGAACAAATGCGCCTGATCATCGACGCGGTCATAACGCGTTACAGTTGATAGCGCACGAAGCGCTTGCCAATCCGCGTTTGGCTGATTAGAACGCGCGCTCCACACCGGATGGGCGGTTAGCTCAGTTGGGAGAGCATCTCGTTTACACCGAGAGGGTCGGGGGTTCGAGCCCCTCACCGCCCACCATCCTTTTCCCATGTATTACGGCAGGCTGTTTGGCAGATGTCGCTGGAAGCGGCGGTACTGTTGCAGCGACGCTGTGGCAATGGCGCATAATTGGCGCACGCCGCCGATTCGATCACCTCAGACGAAGGCCGGGGAGCTCGGGAAATTGCTGAGGCCGGGAAGGGCAATGGCAAGTTCCTGTTCATCCAGGCCAAACCAGCGACCGAGTGTGGCCGCGTATTGTTCCACTGAAGTCGTTGGAATGAGACGGCCATTGCCGGCGTCCTGGGTGTGCTCGAACCCATATTCGGGCATGTCGCCATAGATCTGGCGCCCGTTCACCGCTCCGCCAATGATGAAGTGGTGCGAACCCCATCCATGATCGGTGCCGTCGCCATTGATCGAGAGGGTTCGACCGAAGTCGGACGCGGTGAAAACTGTGACTTCATCGCGCGCGCCGATCTCACTCATGGCCGTCTGGAAGGCGGCCAGGCCCGCGGCCAGCTGGGACTGCCGGTTGATGAGGTCGCGAGCCTGGGCCGAGTGAGTGTCAAAACCTCCGATGCCCACAAAAAAGACCTGACGTGACGCCCCCAGCACATTGCGAAGGGAAATCGCCTCGGCGACTGTGCGGAGTTGCTGGGCAAAAAAGCCACCCGGGAACGTGGTCGAGATCTCAGCAACCTCGTCACGGGCATTGGAATAGGCCTCGTTGGCGTCCAGCGCCCTGCGCGAGCGGTCTGTGATGTCGCGCTGGAACAGGTTGGACGGGTTTTGGCCCTGCGATCGGAAATGCCGCTCCATCATCTCGGACACGCCCTGACCCTCGGCGCCGAAATAGGGTGGCCATTGAATGGCAATCAGATTGTCAGGGCCCCCGATGGAAAGCTGGTATTGTTGCGCAATATCGCCTGACAGCCAGACCTGGTTGCCGAAAGTGCTCATGCCGGTGAACAAGGCGTTCTGGTTGGCGTTGGACTGCAGGGCTGCATCGGCAAATCGTCCGCCCCAGCCAAACAGCGCGCCTTCAGGCGCTGACGACATCCAGGTTGATTGCTGGTCATTATGGGAGAATAGCTGGCGCGGAAGGCGCGCTTGCCCGTTCAGGACCATCTCCCGGTCGGTTGGCTCCAGCAACGGGCCGACATTGGCAAGAATAGCCGCGTCACCGGCTTCGAACATGGCGTGCAGTGGCGCCAATTCCTGGGGTAAGGCGAACTGGCGGCCGGCCAGGGTGCCAGCATTACTTGGATTGAGTGCCAGCAGGTCAGCGCGACCTCTGGGACTATTGGCGCTGACATATTGCGCAAACAGACTCTCCCGTGTCGTGGCAAAGCTGTCATACGACGTCTGGTCATAAGGCAAGACCGTGTCGTAATGGTCCATTCCCCCAAACATGAAGACACAGACCAGTGCCTTGTATCCCGTCGTGTCAGCCGCAAGGGCCGGCATGGACATGAGGCCGCCGGTCAGCCCACCGGTACCCAGAAGACCAGCCGCAGAAGCCCGGGAGAGAAAGTCGCGTCGATTGAGTTTCATGATCCTGGCTCCCTAGCGCTGAACGACATAGTCGGGTGAGGTGAGAACGAGCAGGACGGCCGTCTGCACGCGTCCTCTCTGACCCGGGCCTGGGTCCTCGGCATCGATGACGATGGTCTCGAGTATTTCTGTCATGCGTGTGCGGGTTTCCGCGCTCAACGTGCCCGCTGTGAATGTCATGTCGAGCCAGTCAATCAGGGTGTCGATGTTCCCGGCAATCGCCATCTCGTCCTCGTAAACGGGGTGGAAACCGAGTGTTTCTGTGCGGTCTTCGCCCCAAGTTGAATCAGTGATGAAGGCGCTCAGAAAATTGGTGAAGCCGATAATGCTGGCTTCATTGACGATTTGTAGCTCGGGTGCGGTCAGGCCCGCTTCCCCGGTCGCTGAACCTGGAGCGATATAACCCGGCCGGTAAAAGTTGAAGACCGAAGGCGAGCGGAAGCTGTGTTGTCCCAGAGTCCCGCTTGACGAGGTGTCCCACAGAAAATCTTCCCGCCAGGCTTCCGAACCGGTGATGTGGAAGGCACGCGCCCAGTGAACAAATCTCAACACCGGTTCACGAACTTTTCCAAATTCGTTCGGAGCGGTGGTCGGGTCCTGGCGCGCTTCGTCATCCAGTAGGATCGCTGCCAGGGTCGCGGCGAGGTCGCCACGCTGCCCAGTGCCGACACTCTGGCCATCCGGGAATTGAAAGCTGCCCGTCTCAAATACAGTCGCCACGCGTTGCACATAGGCCGGTGTCGGATGGCTGGTGGTGAAGCGCTGGATTAACTGACGACTTATGAAGGGCGCCAGATTGGGGTGGTTGAAGAGGGTGTCCAGGGCAATATCGATACTGGTCTGGGCATCCGTGCCGGCAGGGATGGTCGTGCCCAGAAAGGATTTTTCGCTGGTCGAATGATAGGCTGGGAAGATCTCCAGCGGGGTGTAGTAGATGCTTTCATCATCTCCGGACGGCCAGTAATTCTCGCCGCGCAATCCCAGGCCGGTGAAGACGCGGGCGAGGCCGGTAACATCCGAATTGTCATAGGTCTCGATCGGACGGCCCTCGTTATCGGTGACAACAGTGCCATCCATGCGCAACTCCACCAGACCGATCGTGAAAAGCTGCATGATCTCGCGCGCATAGTTTTCGTCGGGAACCCGTCCGTCTTCCATGTTCTCGCGAACATTGTAGAGATAAGTCAGGTAAGCAGCCATGGCAGGTGAATAGGTTACCTGTTCCAGGATGTCCCGGTAGTTGCCAAATGCGTTGCTGATGAGGATGTCCATATAATGGGCCGTCGTCAGCGGACGACCTGCGAGGACCGATCCCTGGCCTTCGGAGACGACAAGGATCTGTGAGAGGGCATAGGCCATGCGTTGTCTTAACTGGTCTTCGCCATCGATCAGGCCAGCCCAGTAGGCGTCGGAAGCACCGCGAAAGGTCGAGAAGTCGTTGAGAACACCATTGGCGATCAAGGCATCGAGATGCACCGTCGGTGGGCGGGTCAACTGGTCACGATACCAGAGCGAATAGGTGCTCGTCGACAGGTCCTCGATTTCCTCGTAAGTCGCGCCAAAGGTCGCCTGGCCGAGAAATTTGGACGATTGTTCCTGGGTTGGACTCTGGTTGGATGGTGGGGGAGGAGGAGGTGGAGTGTTTCCACCGCCTCCTCCGGACCCTCCGCCGGAACCACCACCGCCACCGCTGCAAGCGGCAACCACCAGTCCAAGGCTCATAGCCGCGACACGTAGTAAGCTGCGCATTCTTTTCCCCGCTCGAAATACACCGGTCCGAGACATGCAGCCCGGTGACTGGGATGTCTCCATGCCATTCTGACAAGGATTATACGCAAGGGAAGACGAATGCCGTCGCTGGAACGGTTCACATCGTAAATTCGCTGTGATCAGCGCGCCTGAAATTTGACTCAGATTGCGCGGTCCTAGTCGCGGGAAGCCAGATCGACGACCCTGAGCAATTGTTCGGGGCGTTTTGGGGAATATTCGACGATCTCAGCACGCGGAGCGAAGCGGCGCAGTGTGGCGGCGGTTTCGGACGCCTCTACAGGATCACCCGGGCGGGGGTTGATGATCACGGCCGCTCGGCCATCCAGTACCCGCAATGCTGTCAGCGTGTGCGATATGGTTCCAAGATAGTTGCCGGCGACCACGACCGGAAAAGCATCAAGCTCACGCAGCAGGTCGAGGTTGAGGCCGTCCTGGGCAATCGGAGACATGATGCCGCCAGCCCCTTCAACAAAAGTCGGTCGACTGGAGGTACACTGATCGCTGCACCAGGATGCAATCGGATCAAGTGCGAGCTCACGCTGTTCGCGACGCGCGGCCATGTCGGGGGAGAGGGCGGCCTTGAACCGCCAGGGCGTGGTCTTCTGGAGCGTTTCAGCGTCCATTGTGCCGCCATTGGCACGGATCAGTCGGGCCGTATCCGATTCCAACGCCGTTGAATTGTCGAAGCCTGAAAGCACCGGTTTGAGAACGCGGGCACGGCCACCAACGGACCGATAGACCTCCAGCAGCGCGCACAGCACGTGCGTCTTGCCGATATCGGTACCGGTTCCGGTAAAAAAGATCGGTCTGCGGTTCACGCTGTCTCCGAGGTCTCCTCAAGGATCACTCGCACGCATCGCGCCAATCGGTCAATGTCGGCCTCGTCATGCGTGGCGGAGAAGGTGATGCGCAGGCGCGCGGTTCCACGCGGTACGGTGGGCGGTCGAATGGCGGTGACAAGAAATCCCTCGTCCTGCAGCGCGGCTGACGCCGTCAAGGCGCGGGTTTCCGATCCCAGCAGGACTGGAACGATGGGCGAGGCCGGAGTAGCAAGCCCGGCCGCTGAGCAGAAACGTTTGGCCAGAGCGAGCGGGCGAGCCCGACGCCTGGAATCCCGCTCGACGATATCCAGTGCGGCAAGCGCCGCAGCAATGCTGGCAGGCGGCAAGGCCGTGGTGAAGACCAGTGGTCGCGCGCGCGTGCGCAGCAGCTCGCAGACATTGTGTGATGCACACAGATAGCCACCATAACTGCCCAACGCCTTGGACAAGGTCCCCATTTGCAGCGGCGGAATGGCTGCCGGCAAAAAGTGCGCGGAGGATCCTTTGCCGTCACCGACAACACCGACGGCGTGGGCGTCATCGACGAGCGTCCAGGAATCAAATTCCTCGGCCAGTGCCATCAATTCGGGCAGGGGCGCAAAGTCACCATCCATGGAGAAAACGCCATCGGTCATGATCATGGTGTTGCGGTGTTGTTCTCGTTCTCTGGCCAGGATTTCCCGGACATGTTCGAGGTCGTTGTGGCGGAACTTTCGGATCTCGGCCCGGGAAAGTTCGGCGCCTGCGTGAATGCAGGCGTGTGCCAGCTCGTCGACCAGGATCAGATCACCAGCGCCCAGCAGGGCCGGAGCGATTGCCAGATTGGCCAGATAGCCGGACCCGAAAACAATGCAATCCTGTGTGCCCTTGAGCTTCGCCAGACGGCGTTCGAGTTCAAAGAGCAAATGGTGCCCACCGGTAACCAGTCGCGAAGCTCCTGAACCGGCACCATAGTGCTCGGCTGCGTCCTGAGCGGCGCGGATAACTTCGGGATCATTCGCCAGACCGAGATAGTCGTTCGAGCAGAAATTCACATAGGTCTGGCCGTCGCGCTCGACCTGCATGCCAGCGGAATTGTTGGATTCCCGGAGATGCCGACGCAGCTGGCGTTTTTCCAGCCCGGCCAGCTTGCGAGACGCGAAACGTTCAAGCGATGACGAAATTGATTGCATAAGGGCCCTGTCGCACAGATTTCCGGCCTGCTAAAGCCCGGGCATGACCCAAAACACACCTGATTTGCCGTTCAACATCTCCGATCATCACGTCTGGCGCCCTTATACCCAGATGAAAACCACGCCTCCGGCGCTGAAAGTGCGCTCGGCCGATGGCGTGTTCATCGAGCTTGAGGATGGGCAACGTCTGATCGATGGCGTCTCATCCTGGTGGACGGTGTGCCACGGTTATCGCCATCCCCACATCATGCAGGCAGTGAAGGATCAATTCGACAGGGTCCCACACGTGATGCTGGGAGGGTTGACACATGAGCCGGCTCAGAAGCTCGCCGCGCGACTGGCCGGCCTCGCGCCGGGCGATCTCAACCATGTCTTCTTTTGCGAGAGCGGGTCGGTGTCGGTCGAGATCGGGATGAAAATCGCGATTCAGTCCTGGATCAATCGTGGAGAACGCGGTCATACCAAATTCGTGTGTTTCAAAGGCGGCTATCACGGCGATACGCTGGCGACGATGTCGGTCTGCGATCCGGAGGAGGGCATGCACAGCCTGTTTGCCGGAGGACTACAGCAGCAGATCGTTACCGAACTGCCGCAGGACCCGGACAGCCGCGCGAAATTTGACGCTCTGATCTGTGCCCATCAGCACGAGATCGCCGGCATAATCACCGAACCGCTCGTCCAGGGGGCGGGCGGGATGAAATTCCACGCTCCTGAGACCTTGCAGTATCTGCGCGAGGTCTGTGACAGACACGGCCTGCCGCTCATCCTCGATGAGATCATGACCGGGTTCGGGCGTTTGGGAACGATGTTTGCCTGCGAAAAGGCCGGCGTGGTTCCCGACATCATGACCGTGTCCAAAGCGCTCACGGGCGGAGCTCTGCCACTGGCTGCGGCAATCGCGTCTTCTCGACTGTTTGCGGATTTCTGGTCGGACGACGGCGGGGCGGCGCTGATGCATGGGCCGACCTATATGGGCAATCCTGCCGCCTGCGCAGCGGCCAACGCATCTATCGACCTGTTCGAAAGCGAGCCGCGTCTGCAGCAGGTGGCTGCCATCGAGGCCGTGTTTGCTGAGCGCCTGCCCCAAGCGCGCAACCTGCCCGGGCTCCGCGATGTGCGCTGGCAGGGGGCAATTGGCGTGCTGGAGTTTGACGGGCTGCCAGAACTGGAGGGGCTCAAGGCGCGTTTTGTGGACGCCGGCGTCTGGGTCAGGCCGTTCGGGAATATCATCTACTTGATGCCGCCGTATGTGATTTCGCCCGGTGAGCTCGACCAGCTCATCTCTGCAACGCTCTCGGTGACGAAGGTCTGGGCGAGCGAACATTTCAATTAAATTTCCATAATTGTGAAAATGACCTTGTATCGATATTTATTTTCACTACATTGGAAATATGAAAAAGAACGACGCTATCTCCGCCCTGGGCGCTCTCGCCCATGACTCCCGTCTCGATATCTTCCGGCTGCTGGTCAGCTGGGAATCGGACGATCCGGCCGAGGCCGGGCTTGCTGCCGGGGCGATTGCTGACGAATTGTCGCTGCCGGCGCCCACAGCCTCTTTCCATCTGAAAGAACTGTCACGGGCTGGCCTGGTCGAAGGCACGCGGAGAGGGCGGTCCATCATCTATCGGGCGCAGCTGGGAACATTGCGTTCGGTCGCCAACTTCCTGCTGCACGATTGCTGCAGTGCTTCCTCCCCCAGAATCAGGAGTATCACGCCATGAAACGTCTTCATGTCAGCTTCAATGTCGAGGATCTCGACAGGTCCATCGCTTTTTACACCCAGTTGTTCGGTAGCGAGCCTACCGTCGTGCGCGAGGGATATGCGAAATGGTTGATCGAGGATCCGCGCATGAACTTTGTGATCGAGGAAACTGAAGAGGCTCATGGTTTCACCCATGCCGGGCTGCAAACCGAGAGTGAGGACGAGCTCAACGCAGTTTTTGCACGCATGAAATCTGCGGAGGCTCCCTACCTTCCCGAAGGCATAACAACGTGCTGTTATCACAAGTCCGAGAAGAGCTGGACCGCGGATCCGGACGGGGTGATGTGGGAGGCATTCTTCACGCATCATCAGACGGAAGACTATGGCAAGGCACCTGATTTTGCGGCGAAATAGATGCGAGTGCAGTTGAAGCTGCTTTGCCTGCTGAAAGTCGCTTGACCCAGCGCCAGCTCGCGCATAAACAGCACACCTCGCTTCGGCGAGCCACATTGCGGGTGTAGCTCAGTTGGTTAGAGCGCCGGCCTGTCACGCCGGAGGTCGCGGGTTCGAGTCCCGTCACTCGCGCCACTTCTTTGAGAAGTGGTCGGATACGAAAAAGCCGCTCCACCGAGCGGCTTTATTTTTTCATGCACCAGCTCAACTAGATATCCCTTGTCTCGGAACACCAACGCAGGACCTTGACTCTAAAGGCTGCGACCTTAGCCAAGAGAGGAGCCCGGGATGTATACATCCCGAGAGAGCTCAATCGCCGCCGATCCAATGACAGTGGGTGTCAGATGTCTAGGGTGGCCGACCGCCGGCTCTCTTTAAAGCATGGCAGGCTGAGTGGGCGAGGAATGCATTGCTTGCGAGGGTCCGTTGCCGGAGCAATGTGGTCGGAGGTCAGATCATAATGTTCCGAGGGGAATATTGGACCGGCGAGCAGCCGCGCTGACCGGTTTTACCCTGCAAGCCTAACAAGTTTTAACTTCCATTTCCCCTTCGCTGCGGTGAGAATTTCCGCTCACCTCGGAGGGTGATCGTGACAAAAATTGATATGAAGAAGGAAGACCGTTGTTGCTACAGCGGCCGGAAGGGACGTTTTGACCTCGTCTCTGTCCCGGAAATGAACTTCCTGCAGATTGACGGCAAGGGTGATCCAAACACGTCCAAGGCGTTTTCAAGCGCCGTGGCGTCCTTGTTTGCCCTGTCCTACAACTTAAAATTCTATTCCAAGCTGAAACGCGAGCGCGATTATGCGGTGATGCCGCTGGAGGCGCTGTGGTGGGCCGCGGATGAGGCCGTGTTCCAGCGGCTGGAGAAAGATGAGTGGCTCTGGACCGCCATGATCAGGCAGCCTGACTGGATCGATCAGGAATTGCTGGACATTGTGCTCGAGGAAACTGTCGAGAAAATCAATCGCAAGCGCGAAGCAGCAACCGATGAACAGACTCTCCGCAAGGTGCGTCTGGCACGCTGGAGCGAGGGCGAGTGCGTTCAAACGCTTCATCTGGGCAGTTTTGATGCCGAGGGCCCGGTACTGGCCGAGATGCACGACACGTTTATCCCGGGCCTTGGCGGTAGGATGCGTGGCAAACATCACGAAATCTATCTCAGCGATCTGCGCCGTACGCCGTCCGACCGGTTGCGCACCATTTTGCGTCAGCCTGTCGAACTACCGCAAGGCGGGATTTTTGCGCAACGCAAGCGCGACCAGGTAGACGTAGACGAAGAGCTGGCCTGAATAGACAGTTATTGCCATCAGGCTGTTATTGAATTCGGAGTTTTCGAGCAGCAGAATCCAGTCAACTACGCGCGCAATGATCACGAAGGCATAGGTGATTAGCACCCCATTATGACCACGCCAGAACAGGTAAAGGCTCGGTGGTGTGAAGGCGATCGCCGTATAAAAAGCGATATCGTTCCATATTGTAAGCTCCGCGGTGAAGGATTCCGCATCGAAGCTTTCGGTCGATGGTGATGCTCCCAGTCTGGAAGCGATGTCCACAAATACCCAATAGAATGAATAGGCCGCTGTAGCGAGTATGACGATGAAGGCTGCCCAGAACAGGGCGGATCTTTGATGCATCGCTGCAGCGGCCATTTCTGTGCTCCGTTCGCTGGCGGTGCTAGCTCCCGCCCGTCAGCGTGCTCGGATCAATCGTGACCGGAGCAAAGCCCGGGCCCAGCGGCAGATCCAGCACAACGAAGATACCCAAAACCGACATCGACACGATCAGGATCGCGATCGAATAGGGCAGCATGGTCGCGATAAGGCTGCCAAGTCCAAATTCCGGCATGTAGCGGCGTGCAAAAACCAGAACCAGCGGCATGTAGGGCATCAGCGGCGTGATGATATTGGTCGCGCCATCGCCGACACGATAGGCGGCGGTGGTCGCATCCGGGCCGATGCCGAGCAGCATGAGCATGGGGACCGCGACAGGAGCCAGCATGGCCCATTTGGCCGACGCAGAGCCGACAAAGAGGTTCAACACGGCCGTCAGGAGCACCATGGCGATCAGCAGGACAGGCGCTGGCAGGCCGGATGCCTGCAGTGTTGATGCGCCGGAAAT
The DNA here is from genome assembly GCA_965657935.1 of Maricaulis sp. Taxonomy (GTDB): domain Bacteria; phylum Pseudomonadota; class Alphaproteobacteria; order Caulobacterales; family Maricaulaceae; genus Maricaulis. The sequence continues at coordinate 11,407 of CBFHQE010000100.1, forward strand.
TGCGAGGATCGTGCCCAGATTCGAGGACGCGAACTGGTCCAGGAAAAGCGCCATCGTGAAAGCCAGGACGATATAGACGCCCATGTCCGCCATAGCGTCCGAGGACATTTTCACGACATCCTTGTCGGATTTGACTGTGCCAGCGGCTAGACCATAGGCCAGTCCGGCGGCGAGGAATGCGACAAGGGAGAGTCCCACTATCGAGTTGTAGAATGGTCCCAGCGGATTCAATTCGCTGGCTGGATCTAGT
>CBFHQE010000101.1:0-11654 GCA_965657935.1 Maricaulis sp.
AGCATGATTTCGGCCGTTCGATTGTCCATCCATACAGGAATGCGCTCGCGCTGGAGCAGCGCAAAAGCCCGAACATCATCGATTCCATGGGTCTGATCGGCGTGTTCATGCGTCAGCAAAACACCGTCAAGGCGCCGAACGCCTGCCGAGATCATCTGTTCTCGAAAATCCGGCGATGTGTCGATAACAATCCGCGTGACAGCCTGACCTGCATCCAGGTCTTCGATCGAACGGGCATGTTCGAACAAGGCTGAACAGCGTCGGCGTCGATTGCGCGGATCACCCGGATCACAATCGCCCCAATCACCATTCGCGCGCGGCACGCCGCCCGATGAACCCGTGCCAAGCAGCGTCAGGCGGGTGACGGCGCTCATGGACGTCTGACCTTGTCGAACAGACGGAAAAACGCATCGGAAGTTCTCTCTGCCGTTTCAGCGTCGTCCCAGCCCTTGATCTCGCCGAGCTTGGTCGCAACGTGAGGCAGAAAGCTGGGCTCGCAACGTTTGCCGCGATGTGGGACTGGTGCCAGATAAGGACAATCTGTCTCCACGATCACCCGGTCATCCGGCACGATGTCGTGGAATATCGCACGAACATCGTCCGCTTTCTTGAAGGTGATGATTCCAGAAGCTGCGAAATAAGCGCCCAGTTTTGCAGCGCGTTTGGCGAGTTCCGGGCCGCTTGAATAACAGTGCATCAGCGGGCGAAACGCCCCCTTCCCCATTTCCTCTTCCAGGATATCACCCATCAGATCATCGGCTTCACGGGTGTGAATGACCAGTGGTAATCCGGTCTTTCTTGAGGCTTCGATATGAGCTCTAAAGCTTTGTACTTGCTGTTCAATCGGACTGTAACCGTAATGCAGGTCCAGTCCGGTTTCACCGATCCCGGCAACGCGAGGATGCTGAGCGGTTTCGATCAGCTCCTCCGCAGTGATATCCGGGCGATCCTTGGCGTGGTGCGGATGCGCTCCGATCGTGCACCAGATATCGTCATAGGCTTCGGCAATCGCTGAAACTGCCGGAAAATCAGATAATTGACAGCAGATCGTGAGCATTCGCTTCACGCCGGCCGCTCTCGCCCGCGCAATGGTTTCATCAAGGTCTTCGACGAATTGCTCGCCGTGCAGATTAACGTGGCTATCTACCAGCATTTATTGATTATCCAAGTGTGCAGGCTAAGTGTTCAGTCCAGATTTACAGGCCAAAATTCAGGCCAAATATTCAGGATGCCCTTGCAGCGGACCGGGTCAGAGACAGGGCCTGCAACACGGTCTGTTTCGGATCCAGATAGAGCGCTTCCGCATCGCGGACAAGCTTGGCCATCTCCGACCAGGCCTTGATCCAACCCTTGGGATCCCGGCCCTCCGTCGCTGTTTGTCGCGCCTGCGCCTGGCAGGCGCGGGCCAGGGCCTCATAGAATACTGCCAGCTGGTCCTCACGCCCCTTGCCGGTGACACGATCTGCAATGCGGCGAGCCTCTTGTTCATTCAGCGACGTGCCGCGCGCCACCAGAGATTCAACGTCCTGGATCAGGCTGGCTCCATCTCCAATGGCGAGGGCCAAGGCACGACCTGGACAGGAGTTTGCGTAGTCAATCAGCTGTTCCAGCGCCGCATTGGCCGGCACGCCATTGCGCTCGCTCAGCCATTGCCTCACGGCGGCCGGTTCCGGGGCCCGCAGGACAAGCTTGCGGCAGCGGGAACGGATCGTGGCGGGCAACCGCCCTGGTGAATGGGAGATCAGGATAAGGATGCCGCGCTTGGGTGGTTCTTCAAGTGTCTTCAACAACGCATTGGCTGCATTGCGATTCATGTCATCAGCGCTATCCACAATGCACACGCGCCAGCCACCGGCTCCGGCGCTTTTCTCGAAAAAACTGGGAGCCTTGCGCGCTTCATCGACGGTGATCTCGGCACGCCAACGTTTGCGTTTTTCATCCCAGGGTCGCCGCAGCATCAACAGGTCTGGGTTGGCGCGCGCCTCGAGCAACTGACACACGGGATCGCGCGGACCGGAGCCCAACACACCGTATTCCTGATCCGCAGCTGCGCCCAGAACCCGGCGCGCCATGCGCCAGGCCAGCGTGGCCTTGCCAATGCCCTTGGGGCCGGAGATCAGCCAGGCATGATGCAGGCGACCGCCTTCCCAGGCGGTCTGGAACCCTTCTTCGGCTTCACGATGGCCCAGCAGGTCATACCGCTCACGCGGAGGCAGACAGCCAGCTTCCTGATCCGAAGCAATATCCGGATCGTTCAGGCTCACGCGAATACACCGAGCTTTTCGGACATGATCGCCAGAGCGGCTTGATAGACTTTTTCGGGTGACAGGGCGGCGTCCAGAACCACACAGCGTTTCGGCTCATTGACCGCAATGTTCAGGAAGGCATTTCGCAGGCGTGTGTGGAAATCCGTTTCATGCATTTCAAAACGGGTCGGATCTTCACCGCGCTCCACGGTGCGGCGCAAGCCAACGAGTGGATCTAGGTCCAGAATGAAAGTCAGATCCGGATAAAAATCTTCCAGCGCCACGCTGTGCAATTGACGGATACGGTCAATATCAACTCCGCCTGCAGCGCCCTGATAAGCCACTGTGCTGTCGGAAAAACGATCGGAAAGGACCCAGGCGCCGCGCGCCAGTGCGGGCTGGATAAGGCGTTCCACGTGATCAACACGTGCGGCGTACATCAACAGGGCTTCGGTGACAGGCGACCATCGGTCGGTTGCGCCGGTCAACAGGATGTCACGCAGGTCTTCAGCGCCCGGCGTGCCGCCCGGCTCACGCGTGACGACGACTTCCAGCCCCTGGTTTTCCAGATGCGCCTGCAGTTTGCGAATGAGCGTGGTTTTGCCCGCGCCTTCACCGCCTTCGAGCGAGATGAACCGACCTGACACGTCAGTTGCCGCGGATCATGTGAGCCAGCGCGGCGCCAATACGCCCCATCAATCCCATGCGCGCGACATCCTCGGATGCGACGACTGCAAATTCACGATCCTCCTGTCCGGGAACTTCGACGATGATACGGCCAATTTCGTCGCCTGCGGAGATCGGCGCTGGGACCGGGCCGTCAAAGACCACCGAAACCGTCATGTTGCGGCGGGCCCTGCGATGCAGCGCCAGCTGCACATCCTCGGCAAGCTCGAGCCCGACGGTTTCCGTCTCTCCCATGAAGACAGTGGCCTGGGCTTCCAGAGCGTCGCCGGCCGTGAACAGGTCATAGAGCGCATAATCATTGATCGCCGCACGCATCATGCGCTCGGCTTCGTTGGCGCGATCGGTATTCGACCCCATTCCGTTAAAGACGATGATCCTGCGTACGCCGTCCCGTTCCGCGGTGCCGACCAGGCCATAGCCACTTTCCTCGGTGTGACCGGTCTTGAGCCCATCAGCCCCGGAAAAGACGCCCAGAAGTGGATTGCGATTGTACTGACGGATGCCGTTATAGGTGAACTCGCGCTCTGCCCAGATGGAATAGAACTGCGGGTGGTCCGCTATGATCATGCGGGCCAGTTCGGCAAGGTCGGCCGCGCTGATACGGTGATCAGGGTGTGGCCAGCCCGTGGAATTGGCAAAACGAGCGCTTTCCAGCCCGAGCTCCCGGGCGCGATCCGTCATCATTTCGGCAAAGGCTTCCTCGGATCCGCCGAGCGCTTCGGCAATCACGATACAGGCATCATTGCCAGACTGGATGATAATGCCGCGCAGCAGGTCCTCAACGCGAGCACGGGAGTTCACTTCCAGGAACATGGTCGAGCTGCCGGAGGCGGCACCGCCCCGACGCCATGCATTTTCTGACACCGGCAACTCGTCATCCAGTGACAGCTGGCCATCGCGAATGGCCTCGAGCGTCATCAGGACCGTCATCAGCTTGGACATCGAGGCTGGCGGCATGGCGACATCGCCATTGCGATCAAAGAGGATTTCACCCGTCTCGAAGTCCATGATCACCGCATGGGTGGCTTCGGTCTGGTATTGATCCTGAGCTATGGCCGCATTGACCGGTGTGCTCAGGAGAAGCAGGGATGCGAGAATGGCACGCAACGGGGACGCTCCTTCGACGATTCGCGGATGACTTACGTGCCGCGCATTGAAGCGTGTGGGCCCGGTCAGGTCCAGCGTTCAAACAGGGCATTTTCGTGAATTGTCAGCCGATCGAAACAATACGGCTGTCGTAAATTCCATACGAAGTGAGTTGATGCGCGGCATCGGCAGCCGCCTGCTCACTGGCCCAGCGACCCAGGTAGACACGATATAGCGTGCGGCCGTTCGTATGTGTCTCATCGATCCAGATCTCGCCCAGATCTGCAATGCGCCTCTGCAGGTTTTCCGCATTCGCACGCATTCCAAACGCTCCGAGCTGAACCGTAAAGCGTCCCTCACCCGCAAACTGACGTTGCTGGGGGGCAGCGGCGGCAACTGGCACTGGCGCGGGACTTGGCGCGCTGGTTGGACCGGATGGTGTCGGCTGAGCGTTGGTGGAATGGGTGCGTGTTGGCGGTTCTGCACGGGCATGGGCCGGGCCAAGATATCTGACACGCACACGGGCGAGGCCGCGGGACCGATAGTCGAGCTCTTCGGCTGCGGCACGTGAAAGGTCGATGATGCGATCATCCACAAAGGGGCCGCGATCATTGATGCGAACGATCACGCTGCGGCCGTTTTCCAGATTGGTGACTTCGGCAATCGAGGGAATTGGCAATGTTGTATGCGCGGCTGTCATGAGGTGCTGGTCAAACACTTCACCATTGGCGGTCGGGCGGCCATGAAATGTCGGGCCATACCAGGACCCGATCCCGGTTTCGTCATAATCATCGTCACGGCGAGGCACATAGCGCGCTCCGGCAACGACATAGGGATTGCCAACTTTTTGGTGATCACTGGAACGTGCAATCAACGATCGGGTTTCGCCCCTGGACAAAGGGCGTGCCGAGCGCTCGGCATTGCCGTCGAAGGACCGCAGATTGTTTGGCGTGGACGAACAGGCCGCGGCTGCAAGGGCGCATGCCAGAACCAGAAATATTTTCAGCGCGTGCAAGAAACACCATCCTGTTACGGGTAGAGGTCACTCTATCCGAAGATTATCAGGGAAATGGTGAAAGCTCCGTAAGCTGCATCAAGATAGTTGCCATTCACCCCGAAAGCTGGGTAATTGAGTTTATCGGAGGGGTGGCAGAGTGGTCGATTGCGGCGGTCTTGAAAACCGTTGAGCCGAAAGGTTCCGGGGGTTCGAATCCCTCCCCCTCCGCCATCAGTCTCAGTCGAGCACCCATTTCAGCTGAAACTGCACAACTCAGCTGAAACTGCACAACGTTTTCGGTCACGCCATCGACACCGAATTTGTTATCCCAATACTGCCACTCGATACCCGCCCAGATATTTCCTGGATCACCCGTCAGTGAGCCCAGATTGACCAGGGCGCGCGGGACGATAAGCGTATTGGCGACCCCGGCCCCCTCGCCGCCCGCGATATCGGAAAACCCCTCGAACAGAAGATGTGTGGAGCCAATCGTGACCGGGCGATTCCAGGCCAGGATGAGCTGTTCGGTACTGCCGGGACGTGTCGGGTCATCGCGATGCAGTGCCATGACCTTGAAGAAGACGAAACCTGGCAGGTCCAGATCCGCCGACAAGCCGCCGAGATAACGCTCCAAACCCTGTTCGCCTCGTTCGTAGTTCAGCGTGACATGGATATCGCGAACGAGCCCGTCGCCGAAATCGAGGTCGAACAGTCGTTCCAGGGAAAAACGCGGCGTGATCTCTCCGTAAACTCCGAGGCTACCATCACCGCTGAAGGCGAAGTCGGTGAACACAAACACGTCTCCGCCGGACCAGCGATTGGCATGCTCACAGTGACTATGGTTCTTTCACTTGGCCCGAGCTCAAAGCCCTCACCGCGCAGAATCTGGATATTCTCGGTGTGCCAGAACTCCTGGGCCTTGGCATTCATGGCAAGAACGAGGACAGCGGCTGCCGCCAGAGCAATCTGAATTCCCAAGCGCATGAGCCCCTCCTTGTCCCAAGCGATCAAGCCATGATTCCCCTTCAAGTGACGCTCCGGAAGACCTGATCTGCCCTTGAACAAGCCTTCCGGGCTTGATCACGCGACCTCACAATGCGCGCGGGCCGATCACGAGCGCGTTGGGTGGGGAAGACAAATCGTCATAGAAGTCTATGTCTCTGAAAACAGAACCAAGCGGAGCCATCATGATCCGACGCACGAATGAAACCTGGCAATTGCCCAACCAGCTGGTCACCCCGAAACCGGCTTTCTTGAACCGCCGTCAGATCATGACAGCAGCGGGCGCTGTTGGCGTGACCGCGCTGGCTGGCTGTGGACAGGGTTCCGCATCTGCCAGGCAAATGCCCACCGAAGGTGCGCTAAGCGCCCGTGAAACGCCTTGGCAAATCGCGGATGATTTGACGCCGTACGACGCTGTAACCGGTTACAACAACTTCTATGAGTTCGGCCTCGATAAAGCGGACCCCGCCCGCTACGCGTCGGCAATGACAACCTCGCCCTGGAGCATTGAAGTTGCTGGCCTGACAGAAGAACCTCGCGAATACGCCCTGCAGGACCTCGTTGATTTCGAGGCGCTGGAGGAGCGCGTCTATCGACTTCGCTGTGTAGAGGCCTGGTCCATGGTCATTCCCTGGATAGGTGTGCCTCTGGCCCCGGTTATTGATCGTCTGCGCCCGAGCCGTGATGCGCGTTATGTCCAGTTTGAAACCTATCTCGATCGCGATGAGATGCGTGGAACGCGGTTGCGAGTCCTGGATTGGCCCTATGTCGAAGGCTTGCGCCTCGATGAGGCCCGCAATGAACTCGCCTTTCTGGCCGTCGGCCTTTATGGCGAGGTCCTGCCAAAGCAGAACGGTGCCCCGATCCGGCTCGTTGTGCCGTGGAAATATGGCTACAAGTCGATCAAGTCGATTTCCAGAATCCGCTTTACCTCCGAAGAACCGGCAACGTCCTGGAACCAGTCAGCGCCGAATGAGTATGGCTTTTATTCAAACGTCAATCCGAACCGGGCACATCCGCGCTGGAGCCAGTCGAGCGAACGCATTATCGGCGGCGGCCTGCTGGCGCGCCGGGAGACCGAGATGTTCAACGGTTATGAGGACCAGGTTGGCGCGCTCTATGAAGGCATGGATCTGATCGAAAACCATTGATGCAACCCAATCGTGATCATCTCAAACGGTTTGGCCGCGACTGGCTCAAACCGGTGAGTTTCTGGCTACTCGCCTCGCCGGGCTTGTGGCTGGGATGGCAATGGTGGGGCCTGCTTTCAGGGGGCTCTCACACGCTCGGTTTCAATCCCATTGAGACAACACACAGGTTTCTTGGTGACACAGCGCTGAGGGTCCTGATCCTGTCTCTGGCCATCACGCCGTTTCGTGATCTGACACGATGGCCGCCGATCATGAAAATCCGGCGCCGGGTCGGCCTTGCCGCCTTCTGGTACGCGCTCTTGCACCTCCTGGCCTATATGGGGCTCGACTTGCTTATTGCCGCCCAAGGGAGTTTTGCAGGCATGTTTGCGGGCCTGTGGTCCGATATTGTTGAACGCATCTACATTACTCTTGGAATGCTGGCCATTTGCGGGCTCGTTCCATTGGCGCTGACCTCGTTCAACAGCTCCATTCGGGTGCTCGGGGCCAAACTCTGGCAGCGCTTGCACCTCTCGGTCTATCCAATTGCCACACTTGCAGTGTTTCACTACGGCTTCATGGTCAAGGGGCACCAGCTGGGGCCGTGGATACACGGCGCTGCGCTTTCGGTGTTGTTGTTGTATCGGGTCGCGCGATGGGCGATGCGTTACCGGAACCGCAAGAGGCTTGAAGCCTGAGCCAACACCCATTGAGCACAGCCTTGCGGGTCTTCCATGGGCGCCAGATGACCTGCCTGGGTCGCGTCGGGTGTGAGCCCGTATCTGCGCAGTCGCCAAACCGGATAGACCGTAGACCCCCGCCGGCTTGATTTCAGCAGGGAAACAGGGACGTCGATCTGGCGCAATGCGCTCCAGGGATTGTGCGCATGAGACGCGAAAATTGCTGCTTCCCATTCGGGGGCGCATGCCAGCACAGTTTCGCCGCCACTGTCTGTCAGACCGGTTTCCAGATAGTCCTCAAGCGCGCCGGCCGTCCAATGGGCAAACAGTTTTTTATCCCGATAACTTTGCAAAACCTGGTTTCGGGACTCCCAGCGCGCCCGGCGTTCCCGCGCTGACTTCGACATGGGGTTGAATTGATACGCCCATGCGCCTCCGGGAATATGTGGAATTGCATAAAACCAGGAGGGCATGAATACGGGCTCGATCAGGGCGAACTGGTCGACCCGCATCCCATGCGAGGCGGCGGCCAATAATCCGCAGATTGACCCCATGGAGTGTCCAACAAAAATTGTTTGTCGGTCCGGCTCGCTGGCAGTCAGACGTGCAAGATCCCGGGCAAATATGTGCCAATCCCGCAACTGGCCCGGTTCTGCAGGCGCCTTGGACAGGCCGTGCCCTCGCAGATCCGGAGCCAGAATCTCGAAATCATCCGAAAGGTAGCTTAGAAACTGGCGATAAGTGCTCGCATTGAAGCCATTGGCATGGCCCAGGACAAGGCGCGGGGCCGCCGGGCGTTCAGCCTGCATGACGCTGAGCTGCCCGCCCTCCACTTCAAGGCTTTTGCGCTGCCACTGCATCAGGGACGGTAGCGGTCATCGCGAAACAGTGCCGCAATCAGATCGCCGAGAAGCGCAATCACTTCACGACGGTTCCAGACCACCAGGATCAGGCAGCAGAACCAGACCCCAATCGCCGCCATGAAAAGGCCACCCCCATCATTGTTCGGATCAATGCCCAGGGGCGTGAACAGGTGGAAGCTGATCGCGCCGGTCATGATGGACATACCCAGCAATGCTCCCAGCGCCTGGAAACGTCGAAGCCCCGGTATCAACCCGATCAGCACACAGGCAGACGCCACGAGTTCCGCGCCACCGATCATGTACTGGCTGAACAGGCCCGTATGCCCGAACAGACCCGGCGCGCCCAGCGAACCCGCCCAGTTATCAAGCCGCCCGAAAATTTCCTGGGTTTCCGGCGCATCGGTAAATTTGAAACGCAGTGAATCCAGAAAGATGATGGATACGAACACGCTTAAAACGGCGCGAATCATCGATGTAAGTTTCATCTCAGCCCCTTCCCATGGCAAATGCCTGTTCCCTATAGCCACGGCTGGCTCCGGTCTTCTCACATTGCACGGCGCGGTGCGTGATCGAACGGTTGGAAACCACTCCGAATTGCTCCAGACAAAAGGGAGGTTAGGGAGAGCCGCATGACAATCAAGATCAATTCCGCTTTCGACGGTGGTAATATCGATGTTCTTTCCGTCGCAGAGACCGGTGCCATTGAAATTGAGATCCGCAAGGATCACGGCTCGGACTTCTATCAGTGGTTCCACTTTCGGGTCAGCGGTGCGAAGAACCGGGAACTATCAATGTCCATCACCAATGCTGGCGGAGCCGCTTATCTTGATGGATGGAAGGATTATCAGGCCTGCGCCTCCTATGACCGCGAGACCTGGTTCCGGATCGACACCATTTATGAGGACGGCGTATTACGCCTCGATCATGCCCCGGAACTGGACACGGTCTGGTACGCCTATTTCGCCCCCTACTCCATGGAGCGTCACCAGGATCTGATTGCCTGGGCGCAGACCTGTCCGGGCGTGGAATTAGAGGTGCTTGGCGACACTCTGGATGGCCAGAGCCTTGACTGTCTCAGTGTCGGCAATGGGCACAAGACGATCTGGGTTACAGCCCGCCAGCACCCAGGCGAGACAATGGCGGAATGGTGGGTAGAAGGCTTCCTCAATCGTTTGCTGGATGGCGATGATCCAGTCGCGCGCAAACTGCTTGGCCTGGCACGTTTTCACGTCGTTCCCAATATGAACCCGGATGGCAGCCGCCGCGGGCATCTGCGCACCAATGCCAAAGGCGTCAATCTCAACCGGGAATGGAACAAGGCCACGCCGGAGAATTCTCCGGAAGTCTATTACGTGCTGGAAAAAATCCGCGAAACAGACGTGGATCTTCACCTTGATGTGCACGGCGATGAGGGCCTGCCCTACAATTTCATTGCAGGCGGAGAAGGCGTTCCAGGTTTCACGCCGGAAGACCAGCACAAGCTTGACGCCTACAAGGTGGCTCTGGAGGCGGTTTCGCCGGATTTCCAGACGCTTCATGGATATGATGTCGACGCCCCGGGAACCGCTGATCTGTCGATCTGTACCAATTACATGGCCCATACGTTTGCGTGCCTGGCGATGACGCTGGAAATGCCATTCAAGGACAATGCAGACCTTCCAGACAGTTTCGCCGGTTGGTCTCCGGAACGTTGCCGCAAGCTTGGCGCGGCCAATCTGGACGCAATGTTGGCGGTTATCGACGAGATTTAAATCCTCTCAGGCGAAAATGGCTTGTTAGAATCGGGTTGATCAGGAAGCATGAAGCGACTTGATGGAGCTGATGCATGTATCTTACTCGCCTGCTTTATTTTTCGCGCGTGAATTCAGATATGGACCAGGATATCGATCAAATCCTGTCGAGCGCACGCAAACACAACAGCTCTCGTAACATTACCGGGGCGCTGTGGTTCGACGGCGACTATTTTGTACAGGCACTTGAAGGTGGCCGGCACGCTGTCAGCGAGACCTATCACCGCATTGCTGCCGACAAGAGGCATTCCGATATCGAGCTGGCATCCTGTGAGATGGTGGACAGTCGCCTGTTCCATAAATGGCGCATGGCCTATTTTGCCGATACTCAGGAAAACCGGGACCTGATTACAAAATACTCCGGTCACAACCAGCTGATGCCTGAAAAAATGAGTGCCCGATCCCTGCTCCACGTTCTAGCCGAAGGGCAATTGCTCGGGCACTGAAAAAACCTCGGGTTCAGAGCGCGTTATCGCGCATCCAGATCGACAGCGCGCGACCGATACCATGAGGATTGTATTCCTGCATGAAATGCCCGCCGGGGCCCATGTCATAGATGGTAAGGTCAGAGAAATTCCGACGCATCCATTCCACATCCCAGCGGTCGATCAAGACGCCCTCTGAGAGGTGAAGCAGCAGCTTGGGCAGATCCTCCCGGGTGCGCAGATAGGCGTTGTACTGCTCCATCATGTCCAACGTATAGGATGGCTCATCTACGCCGAACGGAACGTCCCGTGGAAACTGCAACATCGGGCGACGATTGGTGCCTTCCAAAAATGGTTCGCGATAGGCATCCATTTCATCCTCGCTCAGCAAACCTTCGAAAGCGGGCAGCATCAGCTGTTCGATGAAGGCATTTTGTTCGAGGATAAGGTCCTCTCCGACGCCGGGCGTCCGGATCTGTTCGAGTATCCTTCCGAAGCCCTCAAGGTTTCGCTCCGAGGCCTCGCCATTTATCGGTAAAGGCGCTTCAAAAGGGTGTTCACGAGGACCGGTCATGACGGCCGCCTCCATGAATGCGATCGCCTTGATACGGTCAGGATTGCGAGCCGCGTAGTCGAAGCCGAGAACTGAACCCCAATCGTGGACAACAAGGGTCACATCATCGACTGCGAGCGCGTCCATGAAACCCTCCAGATATTCCGCGTGCTGCCAGGCGAAATACTCGATGTC
>CBFHQE010000102.1:0-11633 GCA_965657935.1 Maricaulis sp.
CCATCGGGTCTATCCGTATCTGCTCCGGGGCATGGCGGTCGAACGGGCCAACCAGGTCTGGTGTGCCGACATCACCTTCATCCCGGTCCGCCACGGCTTCCTCTATCTGGTGGCGATCATGGACTGGGCGACGCGCAAGGTCCTGAGCTGGCGGCTCTCCAACACGATGCATGCGGACTTCTGCGTCGAGGCACTGCAAGACGCCATCGCCCGCTTCGGCCCACCGCAGATCATGAACACGGATCAGGGCAGCCAGTTCACCGGGGCGGCCTGGATCACCACGCTCAGTGAGGCCGGGGTCCAGATCTCGATGGATGGCCGCGGCCGCTGCATGGACAATATCTTCATCGAGCGACTGTGGCGGTCATTAAAGCAGGAGGCGATCTATCTTGAGGAGCTGAACGATGGCTTCGCTGCGCATCGGACCATCAAAAACTGGATGATCTTCTACAACACAGAGCGGCCTCATTCCGCCCTCTTGCGGCGTACGCCGCAAGAGGCATACTGGGGCTCAAGAGACGAAAAACAGGCGGCATGACAACAATCCCGGATACACCTTAACTCAGCCGCCAAACTGTCCGGAAAACCGGGACCACTTCAATTCGCGCTTTTCTTACCAAACCGAAATGATGAGGGGTGATTGTCTTTCGGTGTTTTGGGGTAAATGGGGAAATGGGGGCATTCATGATCTGGCGTAATGTATCGGTAGCTGGCCTTGTGCTGGCCTGTGCGGCGTGCTCAACGACACCGGATGAGAGCGCGGAGGCGCGTTTTCTGCCCCCGCTGCCCAGCCTGCCTTCCATGCCGACCATGTCGATTTCCGACATTTCAATTCCAGGAACGAGCCGCGATGCGCCCGTGATTGATCCCAGTCTCGAGGCGGTGATCTACTGGCGGGTGATCGAGGACGATATCCTGGTCATCCACGCCAATACGCAGGGCTGTACTTCGCGCGCCGATTTTGATGTTGCCGTGGAGCAGTATCACGAGGACGTCTACACCGTGTCGATCAGCCGTGAAGAGATTGACCGCTGCGTGGAAGATGTGCCGTGGGGAATTCAGCTCGGGTTTGGTTTTGAGGAACTCGGCGTGCCGCACGGCGGGCAGGTCGTGGTGCTCAACCCGCTCGATGACCGGGCCTGGGACTGGGATGCCGCGGCCCACCGCCAACAGATGGCAGCGCGCTAGACACGTTCACTGCGACACGGTCAGGATAAAAGCCGAGACGGTCCCGGATGGAGGCGACGGCATCGAACGGAGCCTCATAGGTCCAGACTGCGTTTTCCAGCCGTTCCCCGTTCTCCAGCAGCAAGTGAAAGTAATTGGCTTCGCCCTTGTAGGGGCACCAGCTGGTATGATCTGAGCGTTGCAGCCGGCGCGTATCGACGGCTTGTCGATCGACGTAGAACACCGGCGCGTATACATGCTCGTTCAACTGCAACGCCTTGGCATTGGCCGCGATCAATTCGCCGCGCGCGCTTATGGTCACGTGTGTCTCCTGAGCGGAGACACTAATCGGGTGTTCCGGTCCTGGCGCCAGAACCGGTCTATGGGATTTGCTCATGCGGGTGTCCTTCGGACTAGGCGGCCTCGATCAGGCCCTTCTCACGCAGATAGGTCTGCAGCTCGCCCGTCTCGAACATTTCCTTGATGATGTCGCAACCGCCAACAAACTCACCCTTGATATAGAGCTGCGGAATGGTGGGCCAGTTGGAGAAGGCCTTGATGCCTTCCCGTACGCCACCGTCTTCCAGCACGTTGACGCTCTCGAAATCGACCTGGAGATGGTCGAGAACACGGGCGACGACCGAAGAGAAGCCGCATTGCGGAAAGACGGGTGTGCCTTTCATGAAGAGCACGACGTCATTCGTCTCAATGGTGGATTTGATCTGATCGTGGACGGTATCCGTCATGTCGAACTCCTTGGTCGTCTGGCGCTAGAGCTAGGTGCTCGACGCTGATCCTTCAAGACCAGCCAATCGGGCATTGGCGTCCAGATGTGTCAAACTTGTTGTCAGGGATATTACGCTATCACTCAAGGGGTGATCGAGTGCCCAGGACAGCGCCTGCTGTGGTGTGCGGTCGCTGGCCGGCGCGGCCCGACCCAGCACGACCTGTTTGATGTGGCGCGCAAAATACCAGGCAGATGAGGAGGTTAGTGGAAGGCGTGCGGATTTCGCGGCGCCTTTCATGACTTCAATGCCGATCACCGACTGGCCGGCCTTTTTGCAGTTCTCCAGCCGATCGAGTTCCTGAGCGGAAAGGTCGGGATTGAGTGGCGCCATGACGGCATCCATAACCGATATGCGCGCAGCGGTTTCCAGTTCCGGCCCGCGACCGCAGATGCCCAAGTGCCGGATCATGCCGCGCGTCTTGAAAGCTTCCAGATGGCGGATCAGCTTGTCGGTCAGCTCCTCGGGTGACGGGCCATGCAGCAGAAGCAGGTCGATATGGTCCGTGTTCAACCGTGCCAGCGATTCCCGGAGTGACATCTCCACCGCGCCCGCCGAAAAATCGCGATAGCCGCCAGCATGCACGCCGGCCTTCGTAGAGAGGAATACCGTGTCACGCCTGATGCCGCGCAGGGCGTCGCCCAGCCGTTTCTCCGCTCGACCGGCGCCATAAGCCGGGCCGGTATCAAACAGGGTGACACCCTGTTCGACACACGCGTGGACCAGCGCCCGCGTCTTTGCGCCGGAGCCAATAAGGCTTGCATGTGGACCGGTGACGCCGAAGCCCAGACGAGAGAAGGCCGGATTATTCAACATGTGCCCGTCACTCAAGCATCGGGGACTTTGGTTTCCAGCGCGAGCGCGTGGAGTTCATTGCCCATTTTCGAGCCGAGGGCCGCATAAACAAGTTGGTGCTGCGCGACGCGCAGTTTGCCGCGAAAGGCCTCGCTGGTCACAACCGCTTTCCAGTGGTCATTATCGCCTGCCAGGTCTTCCATCTCGATCTCGGCATCGGGAATTCCAGCTTTGATCAGGGCGATAATCTCGTCGGCAGGCATCGGCATAACAGGCGCTCCGGTCAAAGGTGACGAAAAGTTCACGAAAGCTCACGCAGAGCCTCAACTTAGTGAGGGAATGTGTTGGCAGTTGCGCTTTCCTGCAAGGGCAGAAACAGCCATATCACAGCCAGCTGGATTATCAGGAGGCTGCCTTGAACACGTTTTTCACCCTCAAGCTCATTGCTCGCCTGTCGCTGGGCCTGGCCAATCTGGGGCTGGCCTTTGCCTTTCTGTGCGGCGTCGCCATGGCCGGCGACCAGTATGTTGACCGCCAGGGCCGTCCTGTTGGTGGATATGACGTGGTGAGCTATCACACCGAGCTGATGCCGCTGGAAGGCCTGGAGAGTATTTCTGCAGAGTATAATGGCGTCACGTGGTATTTCGCGACGCAGGCCAATCGCGACCTCTTTTTCGCAGCTCCTGAAGTGTATGCTCCGGCCTATGACGGGCATTGTGCCTATGCACTTGCACATGATCGCAAGACCCGCACTGATCCGCTCGCCTATCAGGTGGTTGATGGGGTGCTCTACATGAATTTTTCGCCCAATATCCAGCGCCGCTGGGAAGAGGATATTCCGGGTTATCTCGGGCGCTCCGAAACCCATTGGCCGGAACACGAACCGGAGCCGGCTGCGCGCCCCAGTCGCTGGTTCTGATCCATTACAGAAAATTGGGTTCGATCCGGGCTGCGGATCTGGCATGGTGCGCGCAAAGCGTAATCGGGGAACATTATGCGTATTACAGTACTTCTATCATCCGTAGCCTTTCTGGGCCTGGCAGCGTGTTCATCGGTCTCGGCGGGGTCGTCGAGCGATTATGACGGCCTGGACCGGGCCCAGCTGCTCGAGGACCTGCAAGTCCTGGCGTCCGACGAGATGCAAGGCCGTCAGGCCGGCACCGAAGGCAATGCCATGGCCCGCGCCTATATCATCGACAGGCTTGAGGATATCGGCATCGATCCGGTCGGCGAGAGTTTTGAGCACCCGTTTGAATACTCTTTCCGTCGCGGCCCGGGCGAGCGGCTGCCGGGTGTGAACATTCTGGCGGAGATCGAGGGCACGGGTGACAGCGACCACGTCATGGTTCTGACCGCGCATTTCGACCATGAAGGCATGCGCGACGGCCAAATCTGGAACGGTGCTGACGACAATGCCTCCGGCGTCGCAGCGCTGCTGGCTGTCGCCGAGGACTTTGTTGCCAACCCGCCGGAACACGATCTCATCTTCGCTTTTGTTGATGCCGAGGAACGCGGCCTTCAGGGCGCGCGCGCCTTTGTTGCCAATCCGCCAGTGCCGGAAGCCAATATCGTGTTCAATCTCAATCTGGATATGGTGGCCATGTCCGATGACCGAATTCTCTGGGCCGTGGGAACGTATCACTACCCGTTCCTGAAGCCGATGGTCGAGCGTGTGGCCGAGCGTGCCAACGTCAATCTGCCGATGGGCTATGACGAACCGGGCGGCCCGCCCGGCAGCGACTGGACCATGCTCACCGACAGTGGCGCCTTCCACGCGGCAGGCATCCCCTTCATCTATCTGGGCGTGGACTTCCACCCGCACTACCACCAGCCGTCGGACACTTATGAGAACATGACGCTGGAGTTTTTCCAGGACGCGACCGAGACCATCCTCGATTTCGCGCGAGAGGCGGAAGCCAATCTCGAGACGATTGCTCAGGAGAGTGGTCGCTAAGCCCGATACGTCAGCGAAGATTTTCACTGTTTGGTAGTAAACAGATACTATTGAATTCGTATGGGGCGAATTCAGACAATCTGGACAAATGTTTTAGGCGCCGTGATCTGTCTTCGCGGTGCCTATTCTTTATTGTTCAGCGGAATCGTAATGCTTGCCCTGGCGGGTGTTTTCGATATTCGCGAGTTCGGGCCGGAATTGTCGCGTTATTTCGCCAGCGCCAATCCGATAATTGTCTTCGCCTGGGCGCTGTACGCCGCGGCGTATTTCGCGTCCGGGGTTTCCGTCCTGCTGCGTCGCCGGGTCCTGGCGCTGGTGCTGTACGTGTTCGGTTATGCGATCGACATCACACTGTGGCTGTCAGTGCATTCGGTCAGCTTCAATGTGGACGCCGCACCGGCCTGGGCTTCGCTGACAGATCTCTTTTTCAATGTCTTCGATCTCGGCGCGCTGATGATCCTGACATATCGGGTCATGGTTGGAGCGCCTGAAAGCAGCACGATTTACCGTCTGGGTGACGGCAAATAAAAAGCCCCGCTAGAAAAGCGGGGCTCCTAATTTTACTCCGCGGCCTCAGCCGCCGGCTCCATCAGCTCCGGTAACCAGCCCTCCCACGCGCTGCGCACGCGGTCCAGTTCGAGGTGGTGGGCGCCATTGACACTGACCGCGGCCCCACCCGCCAGACCGACCACCTGGATGTCGATGTCCTCGGCCTTGGCGTCCTGGATAATGGCGATGGCATCGTCCTTCTTGGCGGCCAGCAGGTAACGCGCCTGGTCTTCACCAAAGAGGAAGCCGTGCATCGGCACATCGCTGTCGGCGTCGTGCGCCAGCTTGATGCCGGTCTTCGACGCCAGCGCCATGTCTGCCGCGGCACAGGCCAGGCCGCCGTCCGAGAGGTCGTGACAGGCACTGATGCGGCCGGCGCGGATCTGGCCACGGACAAAATTGCCATTGGCCTTTTCACGGTCCAGATCGATCATGGGTGCGCCACCATCCTCGCGGCCCTCAATGACCCGCAAATAGGTGGACGCGCCCATCGTACCCGTCGTCTTGCCGACAACCATCAGGATGTGACCTTCACACATGCCGCCAAAGCCGGCGCGCTTGTCCATGTCCGGGATGAGGCCGACGCCACCGACAGCCGGGGTCGGTGGGATAGCGACACCATTGGTCTCGTTATAGAGGCTGACATTTCCGGAAACGACCGGGAAGTTGAGGGAAGCACAGGCTTGCGCCATGCCTTCGACACAGCCCACGAACTGACCCATGATCTCTTCACGTTCCGGGTTGCCAAAATTGAGGCAGTCGGTGATGGCGATCGGATCAGCGCCAGTCGCAGTCAGATTGCGCCAGGCTTCTGCAACGGCCTGTTTGCCGCCCTCGAACGGGTCGGCATAACAATAACGCGGCGTACAGTCGGCGGTGATCGCCAGGGCCTTGTTGGTGCCATGCACACGCACAATGGCCGCGTCGGACGGATCTTCCGAACTGGCGGCCGTGTCCGCCATCACGTGACGGTCATACTGCCGCCAGATCCAGGCCTTGGAGGCCATGTTCGGGCTGGACATCAGCTTGAGCAGGACCTCGCCCATATGGGACGGCTTGGCTACATCCTTGGCATTGATCTGAGCGCGCACTTCCGGAGCAAAATAGGGGCGCTCGTATTTGGGCGCATCATCGGCCAGTGGCGCGACCGGGATGTCGCAGACGATCTCGCCCTTGTGCTCGAGCAGCATGCGGCCGGTATCCGTCGTCTCGCCGATCACGGCGACGTCGAGTTCCCATTTTTCAAAGATCGCCTTGGCCACGTCTTCACGGCCCGGCTTCATGATCACCAGCATGCGCTCCTGGCTTTCCGAGAGCATCATTTCATAGGTGGACATGTTTTCTTCGCGCTGCGGCACGTCATCCATGATCAGCTTGATACCGATCCCGCCCTTGTCCGCCATTTCAACGGAGGAGGAGGTCAGACCGGCCGCGCCCATGTCCTGGATGGCGGCGATGGCGTCCGTGGCCATCAGCTCGAGGCAGGCCTCGATCAGCTTTTTCTCGACGAAGGGGTCACCGACCTGGACGGTGGGACGCTTCTCTTCGCTCTCATCGTCAAACTCGGCCGACGCCATGGTCGCGCCGTGAATGCCGTCGCGGCCGGTCTTGGAACCGACATAGACGATCGGCTGGCCCGGCTCGGCACCGCGGGCGTAAAAAATATTGTCGGTTTCCGCGAGGCCAACGGCCATCGCATTGACCAGGATATTGCCGTTATAACCTTCGTGGAAATTGGTCTCGCCGCCCACGGTCGGAACGCCGACACAGTTTCCATATCCTCCGATGCCGGCAACAACGCCGCCAACCAGGTGCTGGGTCTTTTCATGATCCGGCGCACCGAAACGCAGCGCATTCAACAGCGCCACCGGGCGGGCGCCCATGGTGAAGACATCGCGCAGGATACCGCCCACGCCCGTCGCCGCACCCTGATAGGGTTCGATATAGGACGGGTGGTTGTGGCTCTCCATCTTGAAGATACAGGCCTGGCCGTCACCGATATCGATGACACCGGCGTTCTCGCCCGGCCCCTGGATGACTTTCTCGCCCGAGGTCGGAAATTTGCCCAGATGCGCGCGCGAGGACTTGTAGGAACAGTGTTCCGACCACATGACCGAGAAAATGCCCAGCTCAACCATGTTGGGCGCCCGGCCCATACGGTCGAGGATGATGGCGTATTCCTCGTCATTGATACCGTGTTCGGCGACGATCTCGGCAGTGATGCCTTCAGCGTATTGGGTCATGGTCATGCGCTCCCCAGCAGGCTCTCAAACAAAGCCAGTCCGTCCGTGCCGCCGTGCTTTTCGTCAACCGCGCGTTCCGGGTGAGGCATCATGCCCAGGACATTGCCCTGTTCATTCATCACGCCGGCGATGTCGCGCTGGGAACCGTTCGGGTTCTGGCCATAGCGGAAGACGACCTGGCCTTCGCCCTCGATGCGGTCGAGCGTCTCGGCATCGGCGAAATAATTGCCATCATGGTGGGCGATCGGAATGATCAGCTCGGACGTCGAGCCGTAACGCGAGGTGAAACGCGTATTGCCATTGTCGATCTTCAGCGGCGCTTTCTCACAGACAAATGTGAGGCCCGAATTGCGCATCAGCGCGCCGGGCAGAAGACCGCTCTCGGTGAGGATCTGGAAGCCGTTGCAGACGCCCAGAACCGGCGCACCGGTCGCGGCGTGGGCGACAACCGCCGGCAAGATAGCCGAGCGCGACGCCATCGCGCCACAGCGCAGATAGTCTCCGTAAGAGAAACCGCCCGGGATCATGACGAACTCGGTGCCCTCGGGCAGTTCGCTTTCCTGATGCCAGACCATGGCCGGCTTCTCGCCGGTCACACGTTCAATGGCATCATGGGCATCACGGTCACAATTGGACCCGGGAAATACAATGACGGCGGATTTCATGGCCCGCTCCGTTCTACGCGATATCGATCGAGTAGCTCTCGATCACCGGGTTGGAGAGAAGCTTCTGGCACATCTCGTCGACACGGGCCTTGGCTGCGTCGGCGTCATCGCCGGTCAGGTCCAGCTCGATCAGCTTGCCCTGGCGGGCGGCCGTGACCTCCTCATAACCCATATTGTGCAGGGCACCGGCAACAGCTGCGCCTTGCGGGTCGAGAACACCGGGTTTCAGGTAGACGTGGATTTTGGCTTTCACTTTGAGCCCTCATCAGTAGTCGTGGTGTCAGCGGTCATGGCGACCACATTGTTTTCTTTCATAATGCCCAGGCGGCGGGCGACATCGGCATAGGCCTCGGTCACATTGCCCAGATCGCGACGGAAACGGTCCTTGTCCAGCTTTTCGTTGGACTCCATGTCCCAGAGACGGCAGCTGTCTGGGCTGATCTCGTCGGCCAGGATAATACGCGGCACTTCATTGTCGAAAATGCGGCCGAACTCCAGCTTGAAATCCACCAGGCGGATACCGGCTCCGGCAAACAGTCCGCACAGATAGTCATTGGTGCGGAAGGCGGTGGAGACCATCTCGTCCATTTCGTGCGGAGCGGCCCAGCCAAAGGCGTTGATGTGTTCTTCCGCGATCATCGGATCGCCCAGATCGTCATTCTTGAAATAGAATTCCACGATCGGACGCGGCAGCGGGTCGCCCTCGGTCAGGCCCAGGCGTTTGGCGATGGAGCCGGCGGCGACATTGCGGATGACCACTTCCAGCGGCACGATCTCGACCTGGCGGACGAGTTGTTCGCGCATGTTCAGGCGCTTGATAAAGTGCGTATTGATGCCGATCCGCTGAAGACCAAGGAAGATGTGCTCGGAGATACGGTTATTGAGAACACCCTTGCCCTCGAGGGTGGCGTGTTTCTCACCGTTAAAGGCCGTGGCATCGTCCTTGAAGTACTGGACGAGCGTGCCCGCCTCAGGACCTTCATAGAGAATCTTAGCCTTGCCTTCGTAGAGTTTTTTGCGACGGGACATCAGCGACGCTCCTGCAGGGGCCGGATACCGTATCCGGCCTATAAAAAGCGTGGCGCGGCCCGACTCAGTGACGGACCGCGCTTCGAGCGCGGAAACTAGCCGCACAGCCCATTATTCGCAATGCCGGGACGCCGCAGTGTCGCACCCTGTTTCACAGGCGTTGATTTCCCCGTGGGGGCAAGCTAACGAGACTATCAAACACCATCCTTCAGGGAGACTGCCATGTCCGGCCTCGACGATCGCGAAAACGCGTTTGAAAACAAATACGCCCACGATCAGGAAATGGAATTCAAGGCGAATGCTCGCCGCAATAAACTGCTGGGCCTGTGGGCTGCAGGCGAACTCGGTCTGGACGGCGATGCCGCCGAGGACTACGCGAAATCCGTCATCGTGGCTGATTTCGAGGAAGCCGGCGATGACGATGTCTTCCGCAAGGTCCGCGCCGACTTCGACGAAAAGGGCGTTGAGCTGTCCGACCACCTGCTGCGCAAGCAGATGGACGATCTCCTGATCGAAGCCCGCAACCAGATCGCCAACGAGGGCTGATCCCTCGTCGTGACGGCGGCTCAGTCCGCCGTCACTGCCAGCCAGCGATCAAGCGCGGCGCGGATATTGTCGCGGTCATAGGATGTGGTGACAGCCTCGAAGACCTGACCTGTCTCGCGGTCAATGAGGAGCATGAAACCCGTGCGCCCTTCAAGCTGCAGGAAGACGTCGCTGATGCCGGCGTCCTCTGCGCGTTCACGCAATCCACTCCGACGACCCAGGGTGAAATCAAACCGGATGAATTCAACGGCCGCGTCTTCATAGTCTTCGCGAACATCGTCTATCCTTGGCTCGATGATCCGGCAGGAGGCGCACCAGGACGACCGAAACATGGCTGCGACCAGACGTGGGCGCTCCTAGACAGCTGCCGCCTGCGCCGTGGTATTCCACTCGGCGCGAAAGAAGTTCGGGACCATGAACACGGCCATGGCGGCCAGGACGATTATGGAAATACGCATAAAACACTCCAGCAATAGGTGTTTGATAGGGCAGGTCGCGGCGTGCGTCACCCGCTTCGCGGTAACAAGCGCGTCAGCCCACCATGTCCGCGGGAAGTTCGAGCCCCGCACGTTCATTGTCCCAGATCATCGAGATGATCTTCCAGTCTCCTCCGTCATCCTTGAAGAACTGGAAGGCGTTGATACCGCGCCGTTCGGCCTCGGTATCTTCCGGCGCACTCTTGGCGATGTAACTTCCCCAAGCCTGGGCGATATTGCCGAAAATATCGATGCGATTGACGAGTTCGACTTCGTAGAAATCCATCTTCATCAGGAGGGGGGCGGCATTCTTCTCGTATTCATCCAGCGTCATGCGGGTGATTTCCGACCGGCCATTCTCATCCACATTCGTGCGCATCTGAATGCAGTCGGGGTGGAATATAGCGTCCTGGCGCGCCCAGTCCCGCGGTCCCGCCGGACCGGAAATCATGGCGTAACACTCGGTGATGATGGCGCGGATCTCACATTCGTCTTCGGTCATTTGCTCACCTCCGGCTTGATCAGGCCGGGCAGGCCGTCGATGGACTGGGCGTTGCTTTCATACCGTCGCGCGGCCCATTCCTCATCGGAGCGGTGGGCATTGACGCGCACCAGCTGGTCGCGCTCGCCCTTGAATTCGTAAAACGGCACGCCCCAGCCGCAACTGTCCTGGCATTTGTGGATCGAGGCGGTGATGATCGCGCGGGCCTTGGGAAAATCCGGGAAGAGGGCGAGTTTTTCCGCGAAACCCGGTTCCTCAAAGGTCACCGCCTTGGCGGTTCCATAAAGACGCAGGATGTTTGCGGCTCCGTCGAAAGCGCAGAACATGAAAGTGATGCGGCCGTTCTGGCGAACATGCGCCAGCGTCTCGATGCCGGACCCGCCCAGGTCCAGATAAGCGACCTCATTGGGGCCGAGCACGCGGAAACTGTCATAACCCTTGGGCGACAGGTTGACCGAGCCCTCATCCCCGGACGGTGCCGTGGCGATGAAAAACATCTTCTGTTGGTCAATGAAGGCCTGAATGCGATCATCAATCCGGTCGTAGAATTTGGCCATGTCTTCCTCCGCTTCGCCCCGCCACGAACTCTAGGTCGAGTTGCGGCTGAGAGAAAGTCGCCGTGCGACATGGCGAATATGCACAAACCAGACAATAGCCGCGTCATCCCGACGAAAGTCGGGACCCAGTGGGTCAGCTGTTCAGGTCGTCATACAAGTCGCGCCAATCGGGATTTCGCTCCTCGATAAGCTCCAGTTTCTAGGCGCGTTTCCATTCCTTGATGCGTTTCTCGCGCGTTATCGCGGTATCCATGGTCTCGTGAAACTCCAGCCAGACAAGCCTGTGGACTCGATATTTGGCACAGAATTTCGACCCTCTACCTTGCTTGTGCATCCAGGCACGCATGGCGATGTCGCTGGTGACG
>CBFHQE010000103.1:0-11215 GCA_965657935.1 Maricaulis sp.
GATGATGCGTCGCTCTCCGAAGAGCTGAGCTATCGCAGCATGGCCGGCGAGCCGCTGAAACTGCAAAAGGGGCTGATCCTGTTGCACCTGTTCAATCACGCGACGCATCATCGCGGCCAATGCCACCACATGCTCACCCAGCTCGGCGCTGACGCCCCGATCCTGGATCTGCCGTTTTACCTGCTCGATTTGTGAGACGCGCCGTAACGGGGGATTGTGCAGGCTCACAATTCCACTGGCACAGACCAAACAATCCGACTAGCAAATCAGCTGCAACAATTGGGGGATGTATGCCCGAAACAATTCTAGAGCTCGCCAACGTCACCAAGACGTTCAAGGGCAAGACGGCCGTCAACGACGTCAGTTTTTCCGTTGAACGCGGCCAGATTACCGGTTTCCTTGGCCCAAACGGCGCGGGCAAGACCACCAGCCTGCGCATGTCGCTCGGCATTCTCACGCCGGATCGCGGCAAGGTCTCGCTGTTCGGCACCCGGCCGGGCGCCGAGGCGCTGGACCGTGTCGGCTTCCTGCCGGAAGAGCGTGGCATTTATCGTCGCATGAAAGTCATCGACGTCATCGTTTTCTTTGCGCGCCTGAAGGGTGTTGAGGCCGGTGAAGCCAAGAAACGCGGGCTGAAAATGCTCGACGAGTTCGATCTGCTGGACGCCTCGGAACAACAGGTAAAGACCCTCTCGAAGGGCATGGCGCAGAAAGTTCAGATCATTTCCACGCTCATCCACGAGCCGGAATTCATCATCCTGGACGAGCCCTTTTCCGGCCTTGACCCGGTCAACCAGAAATCGCTGGAACGCATTGTCCGCGCCCAGGCTGATGCCGGTCGCACAATCCTGTTTTCAACGCACGTCATGGAGCACGCCGAGCGGCTTTGCGACAAGATCCTGTTGATCGCCAACGGCACCAAGATTTTCGATGGCTCCGTCAAACAGGCGCTGGGCGAAGTCCCGCGGCGCATCTTTCTGGAAACCGAGTCGGAACACGACCTGCTCGCGCTGCTGGATTCGCATGGTGATGTGCGCCGTGACGATACCGGCAATGACGGGACACGCTGCTGGACCCTGGACCTTGCCCCGGGCGCCAACGCCCAGGACGTCCTGAAGGCCTGTGTGGACGCCGATGTCCGCCTAACGCGGTTTGAGCCCGTTCGGGCGCACTTGCACGATGCCTTTGTCCATCTTGTCGAAACCGCAGGCCAAACGCTCAAGGAGACGACTGATGCGTAATATTTATCTGATCGCCCGGCGCGAGTTCCTGTCTTACGTCGCCACCTGGGGATTCTGGCTTTCCCTGGCGTCGGTTCCGCTGTTCATGGCTGTGGGATTTGGTTTGCCGGCTCTGCTGGAAAATTCCCAACCCACCCGTCATTACGTTCTCGTCGACGAGAGCGGTGGTGATCTTGAACGCGCCATTATCAACGGCATCAGCGCCCAGTCGGCGGCTCTGAGAGAAGAGGTTCTCGAACAGGCCTCGGAGCTGGTCGCCATGTCGCCGCAAGCCCAGCAAATGCTGGAGTCCGGCATTGGCAACATGTTCGCTGATGATGGATATGAGCGGGTAGATCCCGGCGCGACCGACCTGGAGACGCTGCGACCCTATCTGACCGGTGAGGCCAGCATCGAAACAGCAGAAGGACCGCAGCCCTTGTTCGCTGCGATTTACCTGCGCGGCAATGTCAATGACGGCATCGAGATCGAATACTGGAGCGCCAATGTCACGGATGACGGCCTGAAGGAATTGATCAAGCGTGCCCTAGCAGACCATATGCGCTCGACACGCCTCCTGGAAGAAGGCGTCTCTTCCCAGGTCCTCGCCGCTGCCGACGCCTTGAGCCCGGTCGTACGGGAACTGAATCCGGAACGTGAAGGCGGATCGGCTGAAGTCACGCTGGCTGACCGCCTGCCCGTCATCGTCGGACTGGCCGTCGGTTTTGTTCTCTGGATCATCATTTTCTCGGTCGTCAACATGCTGTTGACCGCCATGATCGAAGAGAAGGGCAACAAGGTCCTGGAAATGATGCTGGCGTCGACCCGTCACCATGAGATCCTGATCGGAAAGCTCCTGGGTGTGGCCGCGGTTTCTGCCACCTTGCTGCTGTTCTGGACCTTCCTCGGCACAAGCGGGCCGCTGCTGATCTCGCAGTTCATCCCGAGCGCCGATGTGCCCGTGAATGACATCACCGGCGCCTTGCTCGATCCGGCGCTACTGCTGCCGGCCTTGGGTTACTTCATCATTGGCTATCTCATGTATGGCGCCATTTTCCTGGCCATCGGCTCCCTGTGTGAGACCCTGCAGGATGCGCAGACACTGATGAGCCCGCTCATGCTGGTCATGATGGCACCGATGTTGATCATGATGATGGCAGCTGACGCCCCGGACTCCGCTGTGGTTTCGATCACCAGCTGGGTCCCGGTCTGGACGCCGTTCATCATGTTGGCTCGCCTGCCGCATGACCCGCCGATGATCGAGCTTGTCGGCACCACCGTGGTCATGCTGGTCACGGCCGTTCTGGTGATCTGGGGCTCCGGTGTGCTGTTCCGGATGGGCTCGCTCAACCAGGCCAATCAAGAGACGATCAAGGGCTGGTTCAGCTTCGGCAAGAAGCGCTAGCTTGCGACGTTTGGTCGGACCCGCACAGCGCGCGGGTCCACCACGTCTCCACATTCCGAACACGTCGTGACGGTGTGGAAATCATGCCCGCAGCTTGTATGGGTGTGGATCAGAGGCGGCCCTTCGGCATCGGCATAGTGCCGGTCGCCCCAATTCACCATCGCCATGAGGGCTGGATACAGATCCAGCCCTTTTTGCGTCAGGCGATACTCATGCCGCACAGGTCTCTCCTGATAGGCGCGTTTTTCCAGCACACCTTCTTCGACCAGATGCGCCAGGCGCTCGGTCAGGACGCGGCGGGCAATGCCCAGATTTTTCTGAAAATCCTCGAAGCGCCGCACCCGCAAAAAGGCTTCACGCAGGACCAGCAGGGTCCAGCGGTCACCAATCACGGACAAGGTCCGGGCCAGG
Organism: Maricaulis sp.; assembly: GCA_965657935.1. Classification (GTDB taxonomy): domain Bacteria; phylum Pseudomonadota; class Alphaproteobacteria; order Caulobacterales; family Maricaulaceae; genus Maricaulis. Next base: position 3,037 of record CBFHQE010000103.1, read on the forward strand.
GAGCATTTCTCGGATCGAAGGTCATTCCAGCGCATGAGATCGTTTTGACATTGACTCAGTTCCGTTTCAAGACTTAGTTAGTCTTAATTTAAGATGGAGTGAGAGATGAGCTCACGAAATGCTTCTTGTGCCATCATTGGCGCAGGCGATTACATCGGCTCTGCGATTGCCCGCAAATTTGCCCGCGAGGGCTATACCGTGTTTGCCGGACGCAGGAACGGCGACAAGCTGGAGCCACTGCGGGCCGAGATCGAGGCGGCTGGCGGCAAGCTGGTCCCCGTCTCCATGGATGCCCGCGAGGAAAAGAGCGTCACTGACTTCCTCAACACCGCCAACGACGCGGCGCCGCTGGAAGTTGTCATTTCCAACCCCGGCGCCAATGTGCAGTTCCCGCTGCTGGAGACGAGTGAACGCGTCTTCTTCAAGGTCTGGGAAATGGCCTGCAAGTCCGGCTTCCTGACAGGCCGTGAGGCCGCGCGGATCATGCTGGAGCACGGGAGGGGGTCGATCTTCTTTACCGGCGCCACAGCGAGCGTACGCGGCGGGGACGGCTATGCCGCCTTTGCCAGCGCCAAGGGCGGGTTGCGCCTGATGGCCCAGGCCATGGCGCGGGAGCTGGGACCCCAGAACATTCATGTCGCCCACCTGATCATCGATGCGGGTGTCGACACGGCCTTTGTCCGCGACCGCATCGAACAGGCTGTCGGCAAGCAAGCGCTGGAAAACATGCCCGCGGACCGTCTGATGGACCCGACCTCAATCGCTAACGCCTACTGGGCCCTGCACCAGCAGAGCCGCGACGCCTGGACCTTTGAGATGGACCTGCGCCCCTATGGAGAAACCTGGTAATGTCTGACGTTGAATTCCTGTTCGATTTTGGCAGCCCGAATGCCTATCTGGCCTGGACGGCCCTGCAAACGATGGAGGCGTTCAAAAACGCCGAAATCAAGACCACCCCCGTTCTGCTGGGCGGTATATTCAAATCCACCGGCAATACCCCTCCGATGATGGCCTTTGGCGGTGTCCCGGCAAAGATGAAGTATCTCGGAACAGAGATGGAGCGCTTCCAAAAGCGCCACAACATCAATGACTTCCGGTTCAACCCCAATTTCCCGCTCAATACGCTGATGCTGATGCGCGGGTGTTTCGTGGCCATCGAGGACGGTCATCTGGACCAATATTTGGCGGCGGGTTTTCACCACATGTGGGAGGCCGGCACCAAGATGGATGACGCCGAGACCTTCGCCAAGGCCTTCACCGAAGCCGGCCTGGACGGCGATCACATCCTGGCGCGCTCCCAGGACCCCGCGATCAAGAAAGCCCTGATGGACGCCACCCAGGCCGCCGTGGACCGTGATGTGTTCGGTATTCCCAGCTTTTTTGTCGGAGACGAGCTCTATTTCGGCAAGGACACGCTCTGGGAAATCGCTGAGCGGATCGCGTAGCGCCGGATTATCCTCCCCCTCGGGGAGGTGCCCCCAAAGGGGCGGAGGGGCCGGAGCGCGCAGCGCGGAGGTGTTGTGCTCACTCGGGTTCGCACCCCCTTCGACCTCGCCTACGCCTCTGGCTTCGGCGAGCCCACTTCCCCGCGAACGGGGAAGATATCCTCACCCGCTCAAACCTCCCGCATACTTCTCCATGATCCATGTCGTGGGAGGCGAGAGCTCAGTCTTTTCGGGCATGGATGTGCGGGGAGCGTCTGTCGACCCTTCGGGGTCATTCTTGGCATGGCAGACAGCGACCCCGCGTGCGGGAGGCCTCTAACCCCTGCTCTAGAATACATCCGGTTTCACCGGCCTTCCGCATGCCTCTCACTCCAGCGTCCTGGCGCGTGGAGGTTTTCGTGTTCGCCCCCTCATCGCCCTTCTTCGCCAAGGCTATGAAGGGCACTTCTCCCCGAGGGGGAGAAGGATAGCCGGAACCGAAGCCCACAGGGCTTCGCAAGCGCGACCGTGCGCCGGCGCCAATGCGCCGCCCCATCGGAGGCGTGAGCAAAGCGAACTGGCGTGAAATCGAGAAACCACTTCGCAAGCGCGACCGCGCGTCGGCCGGTCAGGCCGCCCCATCGGAGCCGCGAGCGAAGCGCGTTGGCGTGAGATCAAACTTTCTCTTCTACCCCGCCTGGCGCTTTTCCTTTTTCCGCTCGTGTTCCTTCAGGAAGACCTTGCGGATGCGGATGCTTTCCGGAGTGACCTCGACCAGCTCATCATCGTCGATGAACTCCAGAGCGTATTCCAGCGTGACCTTGATTGGCGGGGTCAGGACGATGTTCTCGTCCGTGCCCGAGGCGCGCATATTGGTCAGCTTCTTGCCCTTGGTCGGGTTGACGATCATGTCTTCCTCGCGCGCATTCACGCCGATCAACATGCCTTCATAGATGTCCACACCGTGGCCCAGGAAGAGCTTGCCGCGCTCCTGCAGGTTAAAGAGCGCGAAGCCCAGCACCTTGCCATCGACCATGGAGACCATCGCGCCATTATGACGCTGCCCGATAACGCCATCCGTTTTCGGAGCGTAATGGTCAAAAGTGTGGAACATCAGGCCGGTGCCCGAGGTCAGGGTCAGGAATTCGGAGCGGAATCCGATCAGGCCACGCGTCGGGATAACGTAATCGATACGCACCCGGCCATGCCCGTCCGGCACCATGTTTTTCAGCTCGGCCTTGCGAGTGCCGAGTTTTTCCATGACGCCGCCCTGGTGTTCCTCTTCCATATCGATGGTGAGGCTCTCAAACGGCTCGCAGATTTCGCCGTCGATGTCTTTCAGGACCACGCGCGGGCGACCTACGGCCAGCTCATAACCCTCGCGGCGCATGGTCTCGATCAGGATAGACAGGTGGAGTTCGCCACGACCGGAGACGGTAAACTTGTCCGGGTCGTCCTGCTGCTCGACCTTCAGCGCCACATTGTGAATCAGTTCGCGCTCGAGACGGTCCTTGAGATTGCGGCTGGTGACGAACTTGCCCTCGCGGCCCGCAAACGGGCTGTCATTGACCTGGAAGGTCATCGAGAGCGTCGGCTCATCAACAGAGAGCGGCGGCAGCGGATCAACGTGATCCGGATCGCAGACGGTGTCCGAGATCTTGAGATCCTCGATACCGGTAAAGGTGATGATGTCGCCGGCCTGGGCCTCATCGCGCTCAACACGCTCGAGTCCATGGAAACCGAAGACCTGCAGAACGCGTCCCTTGACCTGGCGACCATCCGGCTTGGCGACGATAACCGGCTGGTTCTTGCTGACCTTGCCCCGATTTACACGGCCGATCCCGATCACACCGGTAAAGGAGGAATAGTCCAGCGCTGACACCTGAAGCTGAAGCGGTCCATCCAGGTCCAGGTCCGGCTTTGGTGTATGTTTGGTGATCATCTCGAAGAGCGCCGTTATGTCCTCCCCGATCTCACCAGATTCATTGGCGGCCCAGCCCTGAAGGGCAGAGGCATACACGACGGGGAAGTCGAGCTGTTCTTCATTGGCGCCGAGGCGATCAAACAGATCAAAAGTCTGGTCCACGACCCAGTCCGGGCGTGCGGACGGGCGATCCGCCTTGTTGATGACGACGATCGGCTTGAGACCGCGTGCCAGGGCTTTCTTGGTGACGAAGGAGGTCTGTGGCATCGGGCCATCAACCGCATCGACCAGCAACAGGACGCCATCGACCATGGACAAGACGCGCTCGACCTCTCCACCGAAGTCGGCGTGGCCGGGCGTGTCGACGATATTGATCGACCAGTCACCCCAGGTCACGGCCGTGTTCTTGGCCAGGATGGTGATACCGCGCTCTTTTTCCAGATCATTGGAGTCCATGACGCGATCCGGCGTTGCCGCGCGCTCATCGAGCGTGCCCGACTGCTTGAGCAATTGGTCAACCAGAGTGGTCTTGCCATGGTCGACGTGGGCGACAATGGCGATATTGCGGAGCTTATCGAGTGAAGCGCTCATGGACGTGTTCCTGCGTTATAAGGCGCGCCCTCTTACGCTGGTCCAGATGCGCTGGCCAGCCTTTATTCTGCTCTGCATGTTTTATTGCGGATCAGGCAGCACGGCCTTGAGTTTGCGCAACATGGCCAGGAGGTTCGCGCGATCTTCCGGACTCAACTCCGCCTGGGCGGCTGCGGGCACTGTTTCCACGCGAGGCAGTACGTCATGGTAAAGCCGCTCACCCTTGCGCGTCAGGAAGAGGTGACTGACACGACCGTCCGCCTGCGACGCCTGGCGCTTGACCAGGCCGAGATCCAGCAGGGCCTTGGTAGCGCGGGAGACAATACCTTTGTCCATTGGCGTCATCTGCACGACTTCCACGGCCGTGCGGCCCGGCTTTTCCGCAATCGCCGCCAGCACCCGCCATTGCGACAGGTTGAGGTCGGCATGCTCGCGCAGGACAGCAGCGGTCGAACGCGAGATGCGATCGGCCAGTACAACCATCTGATAGGGCCAATAGTCTTCAAGGGAGAGAATGGCGGGCGGGATGCTTTGCGTTTCAGTCATGAGAGCAATTTAGTTGTTTTTACAACTTGACGCAATAACAACAAAAAATATATATTGTTCCGCAATGAGGGCCACCGCGCCCCGGATCCACTCAAGATGAAATGAGGTTTGGCATGGCCGATCTGTTCGAAAACCCGATTGGGCTTTGTGGTTTTGAATTCGTCGAATTCGCAGCTCAGGAACGCGGCATCATCGAGCCGATTTTTGAAGCCATGGGCTTCACTCACATCGCCAACCACCGCTCCAAGGATGTCGAGCTGTGGCGCCAGGGCGATATCAACTTCCTCATCAATTACGAGCCGGAAACCCAGGCCGCCTTCTTCTCCAAGGAGCATGGCCCGTCCGCCTGCGGCATGGCCTTCCGCGTCAAGAATGCTGCCGAAGCGTATGAAGCGTGCCTCGATCGTGGCGCCGAGCCGGTCCTGACTGAAGCGGGCATTTCGGAGCTGGTCATTCCTGCGGTCAAGGGCATCGGCGGCGCGTCGATCTACCTGATTGACCGTTTCGGCCCGGAAAACTCCATCTATGACATCGACTTCGAATACATTGACGGCGTCGACCGCAACCCGAAGGGCTGTGGCTTCAACGTCATCGATCACCTGACGCACAACGTCTACAAGGGCCGCATGGACTATTGGGCGGGTTATTACGAGAACCTCTTCAACTTCCGTGAGATCCGCTATTTCGACATCAAGGGTGAGTACACGGCACTGCTGTCACGCGCGATGACTGCGCCGGACGGCCTGATCCGTATTCCTCTGAACGAGGAGAAGTCAGAAAAAGTCGGCCAGATCGAGGAATATCTGCGCGAGTACAAGGGTGAAGGCATCCAGCACATTGCCTTCTCCTGTGACAATCTCATCGAATGCTGGGACCGCCTGAAGAAGGCCGGCACCAAATTCATGACGGCGCCGCCGGAAACCTATTACGACATGCTCGAAGACCGCCTGCCGGGGCATGGCGAACCAACCGAGGAATTCCGCAAGCGCGGCATCCTGCTCGATGGTACGACCGAAGGCGGTAGCCCACGCCTGCTGCTGCAGATCTTCTCTGAAAAGGCCATCGGCCCGATCTTTTTCGAATTCATCCAGCGCAAGGAAGACGAAGGTTTTGGGGAGGGTAACTTCAAGGCCCTGTTCGAGAGCATCGAGCGCGACCAGATCAATCGCGGCGTCCTGAACACCGAAAACGCATAAGGGAGACGTCCATGACCGTCGAGCTGAAGCGCATCCACCACGTCGCCTATCGTTGCAAGGACGCGAAACAAACAGTCGAGTTCTACAAACGCGTGATGAACATGGATCTGGTTCTGGCCATCGCCGAGGACGAAGTCCCGTCCACCAAGGCGCCAGACCCTTACATGCACATCTTCCTCGATGCCGGCATGGGCAATGTCCTGGCCTTCTTCGAACTGCCCAACTCTCCGGAGATGGGCCGTGACGAGCAAACCCCGCAATGGGTCCAGCACATCGCGTTCGAAGTGGACGATCTGGACAAGCTGAACGAGGCCAAGGCGCATGTTGAAGCCGAGGGCCTGGATGTCCTCGGGCCAGTCAATCACGGCGTCTTCAAGTCGATCTATTTCTTCGACCCGAACGGCCACCGCCTCGAACTGGCGGCCAATACCGGCACACCGGAACAGATGAAGCAGCTCAATGAAGTTGCGCCTTTGATGATTGAGGAATGGAGCCAGACCAAGCGCGCGCCCAAGCACGCCGCCTGGCTGCACGAACAGGACTGACCCCCGGTTCCTGCTTGTGTCCTCCCCACCATGAAACGCCCCGGTTCAGAGCCGGGGCGTTTTTCTTTGGCGATTGAACCGGCAGGCAGAGCCCGCCAATATGCCAGTCATGTGGAAGAGCATTCTCCTATACGGTCTCGCCCTCATGCTGGCGGTTTTCGCGCTGGAATGGCTTGAATTCCAGTATCTGGCGCGCCGCTTCGGGCTCGAGATATTTGCCGGTATACTCGCCATCGGGTTTTGCGGACTGGGCATTTGGGTCGGCCTGCGCCTGACACCGGGCAACCGACCTGACACGTTTCGGCGAAACGACGCGGCACTGAAATCCCTGGGCATTTCCGATCGGGAGTATGACGTGCTTGTCCAGCTGGCGGCCGGAGCCTCGAACAAGGAAATCGCCCGCGCGCTCGGGATTTCACCCAACACCATCAAGACCCACCTCGCACGCCTGTTCGAGAAGCTGGACGTCAGCCGGCGCATGCAGGCTGTCGACAAGGCCCGACAGCTCGACATCCTGCCGTCATGACCTGCTCTTTTCGGGTGATTTCGTCCCAATCACCCACAAGGGTGATAGAAATCCAGGACCGGAGCTGCTCGCTTCACGGCATTGATTATCAGGGAGCGCCCATGCCCGGGCTGACACCTACATGACCCGTTTCATTCTCATCTATGGTTCCATTGCCGGTGTCGTCGTTGCCGTGCTGATGGTCGGCGGCATCGCCATTTCCAACGCCAATGGCAGCGGAGGTTCGCAGGTCTTTGGCTATCTCTCGATGCTGGTCGCCATGTCGATCATATTCGTGGCCGTCAAACGCTATCGCGACACAGAGCTGGGCGGCGTGATCCGTTTCTGGCCAGCCCTGCTTCTGGGCAGCGGAATCGCACTGCTGGCCTCGTTGTTCTACGTCCTGGCCTGGGAGATCTATTTCAACACCACCGGAGGGGCCTGGGTCGAGGTCTATGTGGAACAGATCCGCACGCAATACGCAGATCAGGGCCATACCCCGGAAGAGATCGACGCCTATCTCGCACAGACCGAAAACATGATGGCGCTCTATCGCAACTGGTGGTTCCGCATGCCGATCACGCTGACCGAAATCCTGCCCGTGGGCCTTCTGGTAGGATTGATCAGCGCTGCGATCCTTCGCAATCCCGGTGTCCTGCCGCGTCGCACCTGATCCTCGGGGACCCTGACAGCCGCATTCCCCGTCCCCTGTTCGTTGAACTGACATATCATGTTACGCAACCAACAGGGGAGATCGGGGGAGCACACATGATCCTCACCAACATCACCAAGGCCCTGCGTGAACAGAACTGGGTCGCGGTTGCGATAGAATTTGTCATTGTCATTCTGGGCGTCGTGGTCGGTTTTCAGGTCACTGCGTGGAATGAGGCGCGCCGGGACCGGGCTCTGGAACACGCATATCTGGAGCGGCTGGCGAGTGAATTTGTCGTCATCCAGGACGAGTTGATCGATCATCACGGCGACCTTGATGATGCGCGCGAACAGACCTTGCGGTTCATTGACGCCGTGGATCGTCAGGATGCCGAAGCCATGCAGGCCAACGCTATGGCCTTGGTTGTCATCACACGGGTTTCGGAAGTTCAGATCCAGTCTGCAGCCCTCGTCGAGCTGATTTCGAGCGGTCGTCTGGGCCTCATCCGAACAGAAGAACTCCGCGCCGCGCTTGCGCAACTCCCCCTGCTGGAGGCCGATGCCCACGGGGTCTTCGACCAACTCAAGGCACGGCAGGTCAATCTGGTCACTGAATTGCGGCCCTATGTTCGGGTCGAGACCGACGGCTACACGCTGTCGGAGGTCATTTTGCAGGACCAGGCGATGACCAGGAGCGAGGAGCTTGCAAACACTCTGTCCTACTCGGTCTATGTCAATAACGCGGCCCGGCTGTACATCGCTGTCCTGCGTTCAAATGTACAAGCGGTGCAGGATCT
>CBFHQE010000104.1:0-11187 GCA_965657935.1 Maricaulis sp.
GTCCGGAATATCTGTCATCGCCTGGCTGCCAGCCTGTATCAGGCGAAGTCGGCCGCGGACGTGTTCGTGGAGCGCCTGCTCGAGATGTTCCAGCAGCGCCGCATGGGTCTCTGCGTCATTCAGGTCCGCTTGAAGGCAGGTGCCGTCCGGGGCGATGACAGTCCAGACCTGGCTATCCACGTCAAAGCGCGTGCTCCAACCCGCAATTTCTGCCTGCCCGGCCAGCATCAGGAAGTTCTTCTTGGACACATGGCCCGGAGCGGCTGAATCATATTGGCCAGGGCCGTTTTCAATGGCCCAGTGACGGTCAAAGGGCAGACCTTTACCAACTGATAGTTCAACCTGGTCCAGTATTTGCGGGCTGAACCCCTTAACGGGGTAGCGGTGAATGGCGCTAAGTTCGGGCATGGAAGGACATTGTCTCCGCTGGGGGGTCAGAATGTCGCGCGACCACCTCTTGTGTGATCGTTGTGCCACACCTACATGCCATACGAAAAGCGAATTCGCCGCGCCTGATCAGGGCGGCCCTCGCACCCATCTCGCCTCTAACGGGAGATAGACATGGACTTTGAAAACTATACGGACCGGGCCCGGTCCATAATCCAGGCCGCACAGGGGTTGGCCCTCAAATCCAGCCACCAGCAATTTGCGCCCGAACACATCCTGAAATCCCTGCTGGACGATGAGACCGGTCTGGCCGGAAATCTCATCCAGGCAGCAGGCGGTCGTCTGCGCCAGGTTCAGGATGCCGTCGACCAGGCGCTCGACGCCTTGCCGAAGGTGGAAGGCGGTCAGGGCAAGCTCTATCTTGCGCCGCAGACAGCCAAGGTCTTTGGTGCCGCCGATGACGCCGCCAAGCGTGCCGGCGATCAGTTTGTATCCGCCGAGCGCATTTTGCAGGCGATTTCTCTCAACCCTGACAACAAGGCCTATGACGCGTTGAAGGCGGCCGGGGTAACCCCGCAGGCGCTCAATACTGCGATCAATGATTTGCGCGCCGGCCGCACCGCCGACAGCCAGTCGGCCGAAGATAGTTATGAAGCGCTCAAGAAATACGCTCGCGATCTCACAGAAGTGGCCCGTGAGGGTAAACTCGATCCGGTGATAGGCCGCGATGAGGAAATCCGTCGCGCAATCCAGGTGCTGTCCCGCCGGACCAAGAACAACCCGGTTCTCATCGGTGAGCCCGGTGTGGGCAAGACCGCCATCGCGGAGGGTCTGGCCCTGCGCATCGTCAATGGTGATGTGCCGGAAAGTCTCAAGGAAAAACGGCTGCTAGCCCTTGATATGGGTGCGCTGATTGCGGGCGCGAAATATCGCGGTGAATTTGAGGAGCGCCTCAAGTCGGTTCTGTCCGAAGTGGAAAGCGCCAACGGTGAAATCGTCCTCTTCATCGACGAGATGCACACTCTGGTGGGTGCCGGCAAGACGGATGGCGCGATGGACGCATCCAACCTGTTGAAGCCAGCCCTGGCCCGCGGTGAGCTGCATTGTGTCGGTGCGACGACGCTGGATGAATATCGCAAACATGTCGAAAAGGACGCGGCTCTGGCCCGGCGTTTTCAGCCGGTCATGGTCGAGGAGCCAACCGTGGAAGATACGGTCTCCATCCTGCGCGGGCTGAAAGAAAAATACGAAGTGCATCACGGCGTGCGTATCGCCGACAGCGCCATTGTTTCGGCGGCCAACCTGTCCAATCGTTACATCTCTGACCGCTTCCTGCCGGACAAGGCTATCGACCTGATGGACGAGGCCGCCTCGCGCCTGCGCATGCAGGTCGACAGCAAGCCGGAGGAGCTCGACGAGATTGATCGTCGTGCCATCCAGCTGAAGATCGAAGCGGAAGCCCTGAAGAAGGAAAGCGATGACGCGTCCCGGGAGCGACTGGCAAATCTCGGCAAGGAAATCGCCGAGCTGGAAGGCCGGTCTGCCGAACTGACCGCGGCCTGGCGCGCGGAGAAGGACAAGCTAGCCTCGGCGACGACGGTGAAAGAGGGACTGGAGCGTGCGCGTCAGGAACTCGTGGAAGCTGAGCGTCGCGGTGACCTGGCCAAGGCATCGGAGATCAAATACGGCCGCTTGCCGGACCTTGAGCGCGAGCTTGCCGAGGCCGAGCAGCAGGGCGATGAGGACCAGATGGTCCAGGAAGTCGTCGATGACGAACAGATCGCTCATGTGGTGTCGCGCTGGACCGGCGTACCGGTCGACAAGATGCTGGAAGGCGAGCGGGACAAGCTGTTGCGCATGGAAGACAGTTTGCGCAATCGCGTCATCGGCCAGCAGGAAGCACTCGTCGCGGTGTCTGATGCGGTCCGGCGCGCTCGCGCGGGTCTGAAGGACCCCAGCCGTCCCATCGGCTCATTCCTTTTCCTGGGCCCGACCGGTGTTGGCAAGACCGAGCTGACCAAGGCCCTCGCCGAATTCCTGTTTGACGACGAAACTGCGGTCACGCGCATGGACATGTCGGAATACATGGAGAAGCATTCTGTCGCTCGCATGATCGGTGCGCCTCCGGGCTATGTCGGTTATGAGGAGGGCGGTGCCCTGACCGAGAGCGTCCGTCGCCGGCCCTACCAGGTGGTGCTGCTGGACGAGGTCGAGAAGGCGCACACCGATGTCTTCAATGTGCTCCTGCAGGTTCTCGATGATGGCCGGCTGACCGATGGTCAGGGGCGAACTGTCGATTTCCGCAACACAATCATCATCATGACATCCAATCTGGGCGCAGAGCATTTGCAGCTGGTCGATGATGTCAATGAAGCCCGTGATGGTGTGATGGCGGTGGTTCGCGGTCATTTCCGTCCGGAATTCCTCAACCGCATCGACGAGACCATTCTCTTCAGCAAGCTCAAGCCGGAGGATATGGGCGCCATTGTCGATATCCAGCTTCGCGGTCTTGCGCGCCTTCTGGATGATCGTCGCATGACCATCGATCTGGACGCTGCTGCCCGCGACTGGCTGGCGGTGAAGGGTTTCGATCCGGCCTATGGCGCAAGACCGTTGAAACGTGTGATCCAGAAGCAGGTCCAGGACCCGCTCGCACGGCTGTTGCTGCAAGGCGATATCAAGGATGGCGACGAGATCCGCGTCAGTGCGGAAGCCGGTGTTCTGGTCATCAATGGTGTCGCCGTCGGGGAGGCTGTCCCCGAGAGCGCGGTGGTGAACTGATCACCGAAAAAGGGGCTGGATTTCCAGCCCCTTTTGTTTGTCAGCAATGAAGTGCCAGCACCGGCTCGCCGTCCGATGTGCGCGCATAGGTCTCACCGGATTTCTCGAGTGTTCCCGTGATGCGCTGGCGGAAGGATGAAAACCAGCGCGACTTCACCACATCAATCGGCTTGTCCAGTTGCAGGGCGACCTGGCGTCGACCTCCAGCCAGGTTTTGCAGGCCCAGCAAGGTGCCGGTGAAGGCGTGGCCGAGATAACGCCCGGTGACGCGGTGGCCGACTTGCAGCTGCCGCTTCGCTGGCGTCTCCAGCGCCGCGCTCATCGTGTTCCAGTCTCTGAAACCATATTGTTTGGAGACCAGTTCCAGAGCTTCGGAATGGGAAACAGAATTCCCCTCCGCGACCAGGGATTGGCGCAGGCGTTTGGCGTGGGTCTTGATCGTAATCCGATCAGGCAGGTTCAGGGTATCAGACATCGTCTTTCCTCATGCGTTCAGAGCATGCGTAAAGCGGGATGGGGCTCGCCTTGCCATCGCGTCGCATGCCGCGCAGTGCGGAATGGGATCGATGATATCCGGATTTTCACCATGACCAGAGGTCTGCGAGCGGCGGGCAATCCGGGGCCGGGGCGGGGTCATAGACCCACCTCACTCACAGGTCAAATGGAAACGCCGGGGTCGGTTTTCAACCCCGGCGCGGCACTGTGAGCGGATAGAGGCGATGGGCCCGTGACGACGGGGCTTGACTACTGGGCTCCGCCATCGCCGGCGCTGGCCATGACCGGCTGTTCCGAGCGAGCCGCACTGGCGGCAGCGTCTCGGACAGCCAGGATGCGGTCACGTTCGGCAAAGAAGGCCGGGATCTCGTCATCATTCAGCTGGCGACCGGTCGGCAGGTCAAGCGTCATCGGGTTTACCGGATTGCCATTGAGGTGCACTTCATAGTGCAGGTGCGGCCCGGTAGACCGGCCCGTTGTGCCGACATAACCGATGATCTGGCCCTGCGTCACACGCGTGCCCGCGCGAATGCCACGCGCGAAACCATTCAGGTGCGCATAGGCTGTCTGGAAACCATTGGCGTGGCGAAGGCGAATATAATTGCCAAAACTGCCGAAGCGGTTGGCCCGTTCCACAATGCCATTACCGGCGGCCATGATCGGCGTGCCGCGCGGTGCGGCGAAGTCGGTGCCATTATGGCGGCGGGTATAGCCCAGGATCGGGTGGCGCCGGGCGCGTGAGAAGTGCGAGGACAGGCGCGAGCCATTGATTGGCGTCAACATCAGCAGGCGTTGGGCGCTTTCGCCCTCGCCGCTGTAATAGCCGACCAGGCCGTCATCCGTCTGGAAACGGAAAAAGTCCATCGGCTCGCCGCGGCCATCATAACGGGCGTACAGGATGTCGCCGGTGCGTGCGGTGTCACCCTCTTCGTCGACAAAACGCTCGAACAGGATGTCGAACGCGTCGCCCGGGTGGATGGAGCGCTGGAAATCAATCGCGTAGCCCAGAACGGTCGCCAGTTCGTTCACGACGCGGTCGGTGGCGCCGGAATTGAGCGCATCGACATAAAGCGAGGTTGTGATCGAACCTGTCGCGCGAACCATTTCGCTGCGGAACTCGGCTGTGGTTTCGCGAGCGCGATAACCGCTGTCGAAGGTGCGCGCGACGGTGATGGAGCGGTCGATATCCGGGCGGAATGACAGGCCGCGCAGGATCGTGTCATTCTCCGCAGAGTTTTCCAGGTAGATGTTGATCTCTTCGCCCGCCCGCAGCTGGCGCAGATTGAAAACATTACCCAGCGCGGCGATGGCGCGGGCTGCCTGGACACGATCCACGCCGGCATCATCGAGAACGCCGGCCAGCGTCCCGCCGCGCGGAACTGTCCGCGCGATCAGGGTGACGGGCGCACAGCTATTGCACTCGGCAAAGGCCTCGGTGTCGTAGGCGATCGGGTCGGTGCGCGGTGCAAAAACGAAGGGTTCGGCATACAGGCGCGAGGGCGTGACATCATTTGTGGATGCGGAAGAACGCTCCATGAGCTCGCGAACGCTCGAAGCGGGCACCGGTTCAAGCGATGCAAACTCCGGCTCAACCACTTCAGTTTCAGCGATGAAGGTTTCGGCCTGCACCTCTGCGTCTCGGCTTGTCCACAAGGCAACGGCCAGGGCTGCAGAAATACTCAGGGACGCCAGGGCCACAAGCCCGCGGGCCCGGTTCTTATCGGCTCGGGTAACATCAAATCCGGACATGACTTTGCTATAACTCCGCTCGGTCTCACCTCAACCTGGTGCCGCCTCGACGCTCAGGTCAATTCTTTCTAGCAAGTTCCGCACCGATATGCAGTGCCAAACGCGCATTGCGAAGACAGCTCCCCAGCTGCCCGAATCATGTCCTGCTCTGATCTGGTTGCCAAGTCCTTTCCACGCTTTGAATTCTTACAAAGTGTCAAAAGGGGTCAGATTCGCGAAGAATCATGTATCCGTATCGCCATGACACAAGAACTGCCTGCCGAACTGGCCTCCGACCAACTGGCCGCGCTGCTTTGCGCGCGCCTTTGCCATGATCTTGTCAGCCCCGTCTCTGCACTGGGTGCTGCGCTGAGCGTGCTGGATGATCCGGATAGTCCGGATATGCATGACGATGCGATGGAGTTGGTCCGGGAGAGCTCCCGCCAGGCGCAGGCCAAGCTCGAGTTTGCGCGTCTGGCGTTTGGCGCCGGTGGTTCCGCCCCAGCCATGCTGGACACACGGGAATTGCAGCGGCTGACAGAAGCCATGTTCTCCGCGGTAAAACCGGAGATCGTCTGGAAGGTCGAGGCGCCCGGGTTGGAAAAGTCTCCCTCGCGCCTGCTTCTAAATCTCTGCATCATGGGTGTCGATGCGGCTCCGCGTGGTGGCACGGTCACGGTCGAGGCCACAGAGACAGCAGGCACTACACGTATCCGTATTGTTTCCGAAGGGCGCCGGGCGCGTATCGAGGAAGCGGCGGGTCAGGCGCTTGACGGTCAAATCCCGGAGAACGGCCTGGACGGTCGATCAATCCAGCCATTCTACGCCGGGTTGATTGCGCGCAATGCAGGCGGACGTGTGAGTGCGCGTGCGGATGACGATCGTGTTGAGTTTGTCGCTCTGCTCGAAGAATCCGCTGAGCGCGCGGCCTAATTCATATTCTATAACCACTGGACGTAACTTTGCTTGGGGCGGGCCAACAATCCGTTAACCACCCACATGGCACGTTTCGAGGGAATCAGGCGCAGTCGTGCGTCCACTCCTAAGATACGAGGCCTGTCATGGATGATCTCATCAGCGAGTTTTTGACCGAGACTGCAGAAAGTCTTGACGTCATCGACTCCGAACTGGTGCGTTTCGAGAATAACCCGGAAGATCGGGCGATCCTCGACAATATCTTCCGTCTTCTTCACACGGTTAAAGGCACTTGCGGCTTCCTGGGGCTGCCGCGCCTGGAAGCCGTTGCGCACGCAGGTGAAACCCTGCTGGGAAAATTCCGTGACGGAGAGTTGCAAGTCTCCCCTCCAATGGTGACGCTGGTCCTTGAATCCATCGACCAGATCAAGGTGTTGCTTGAATCCCTGGAAGCGACCGGATCCGAGCCTGCGGGCGATGACGCCGCTCTTATCACGCGGCTGGAAAATGCGGCGATGGGCAATCTGGCTGATGCGGGCGAAGCATCGGCACCGGCAGAGCCGGAAGTTCCCGATGATTATGACCAGGACCTGGGCCGCGAATTGCGCCCGGGCGAAGTGTCACTCGCGGATCTGGAAGCTGCGTTCCAGGATACGGAGTCGGACGTACCGGTCGATAACCCTGCTGAGGCGGTCGCTGCCGGAAACGAGGAACATCTCAAGACTGGCGATTTCGATCCGGATCTTGGCCGCGAACTGCGCCCCGGTGAGGTGTCAGCCGCTGAACTTGAAGCGGCTTTTGCGGCCGCAGAGCCGGACCCGGGAATGGAAGCCGGTACGGCGGACCTTATCACCAAGGACATGAGCACCGAGGAAGCGCTGGCGACGGCCATGGCTGAACTCAAGGGCGGTGGCGAGGTTGCTGCCGGTGAAGGCGGTCCGCGGGTCCAGCAGACGGTTCGTGTGGGTGTCGATGTTCTTGAAGCGCTGATGACGACGGTGTCCGAACTGGTGCTGACGCGGAACCAGCTGATGCAGACGGTTCGCGGGCTTGAGGACGATGATCTCAAAGGACCGCTGCAGCGTCTCTCGGCCGTGACCGGTGAGCTGCAGGACGGTGTCATGAAGACCCGCATGCAGCCGATTGGCGATTCATGGCGCAAATTGCCGCGGATCATCCGCGACGTGTCGACCGAACTGGGCAAGAAAATCGAACTGGTGATGGAAGGCCAGGACACCGAGCTCGACCGCCAGGTTCTCGAACTGATCAAGGATCCGCTGACCCACATGGTCCGCAACTCGGCCGATCACGGCCTGGAGATGCCTGAAGACCGTGTGAAAGAAGGCAAGTCGGAGAAGGGCACGATCAAGCTGTCCGCCTATCATGAAGGCGGGCACATCATCATCGCCATTGCCGATGATGGTAAGGGGCTGGATACCAAGCGTATCGGCGACAAGGCCCTGGAAAAGGGACTGACCACGCACGAAGAGTTGTCGCAAATGACCGAGGCGCAGATCCATCGCTTCATCTTTGCGCCGGGCTTCTCGACGGCAGCCAAGGTCACCAACCTGTCCGGCCGGGGTGTCGGCATGGATGTGGTGCGCACGAATATCGAGCAGATTGGCGGTGTTGTGGATGTTTCCTCCGCTACCGGTAAGGGCTCCAATTTCACCATCAAGATCCCGCTGACCCTGGCCATTGTTTCGGCTCTGATCGTGGGCTGTAAGGAACAACGTTTTGCCATCCCGCAACTGGCCGTTCGCGAGCTGGTCCGTGTTGGCATGGGTTCGGATCACACCGTTGAGAAGCTCAATGGTGCCAGCGTCATGCGCCTGCGTGACCGTCTGATGCCGATCGTGGACCTGCAAGGCGTGTTGGGCCTTGATTCCGGTGAGGTAGCCGAGGGCGAGGCCGGCTTTGTTGTTGTTCTCGATGCGGGTGGTCGCAATGTCGGCGTTGTCGTTGACAATGTCCTCGATACCGAGGAAATCGTCGTCAAACCGCTCTCGGAGAGCCTGCGCGGCGTATCCGCTTACTCCGGTGCAACCATCCTGGGTGATGGCTCCGTAATCATGATCCTCGATCCCAATGGCCTGGCGGGCGATGTCGTCTCGGCCATGGAAGAGGAAAGCTCTGCAGAGGCTCTGGCAACCGCCAATAGTGATATGGTTCAAACTCAGCGTCTGTTGCTGGTTCGCGCCGGTGGCGAGGAGCCGAAAGCGGTTCCGCTTTCCCTGGTTACGCGCCTCGAGGAATTCGATCCGGAAACCATCGAGCACACGAATGGACACAATGTGGTCCAGTATCGTGGCCGCCTGATGCCAATCGTTCCGCTGGGCGACCAGATCCAGTGCACCGAAGGTCAGCGTCAGCCGGTCCTGGTCTTCGCCGAGAACCACACCTCCATCGGCCTGGCCGTGGACGAGATCGTCGATGTGGTCGAAGAGCGTGTCGACATGCAGATGGGTTCCGAACGCGAGGGTGTCATCGGTTCGGGCATCATCAAGGGCAAGGCCACGGATGTTGTCGACATTGCCTGGTATCTCGATCAATCCCGCGCTGGCGATATCCAGCGGCGGACCTCCAAGCGTCGTCGCCGCGTCCTGCTGGTCGATGCTGACGCGTTCGCGCGCCGCATGATTGCGCCTCTGCTGGCTGCAGCCGGTTATGACGTGACCCCGACAGGCGGCATGCATGAAGTTCATTCCATCGCCGAAGCCGAGGAGCATTTCGATGTTCTGGTCGGTGATCCGGCAGCGCTTGCGCGGATCCAGGCCGCTGGCATGTGGTCCGATCTGCCAACGGTCGCCGTTACGGACTGGCCGGAGGACGGCAGCGGTGAGGGGCTCACGGCAGTCCTGCCGCGTTCCGATCGCAGCGCGCTTATCGCAACCCTTGACCAAGTATCTCACCAGGAGAATGCGGCATGACCGGCCACCACAACGATGTTTCCGAGCTGAGCGCAGAAGCCGTCAATGAATACGTGTCCGTGCGTATCGGTGATCAGTTGTTCGGCGCTCCGGTCAATGCGATCCGTGAGGTTTTCACACCGCAATCGGTTACTGAAGTCCCACTGGCACCGTTGGAAGTCGCCGGTCTGCTCAATCTGCGAGGTCGCATCGTGACCGCGATTGACTCCCGTCGCCGCCTCGGATTGCCGCCGCGTGAAGCCGGAGATGCCGGAATGGCGCTTGGTGTCGAGCGTGGTAGCGAAATATTTGGATTAATCGTGGATAGTGTTGGTGAGGTTCTTCGCAGACCAAGCGCTGAACTCGAGCCAGTGCCCGCTCATGTCGACGCGACTTTCCGTTCGATGGTCAAGGGTGTGCACAAACTAGAAAAAGAACTTTTGGCGGTTCTGGATGTTTCTGCCGTGATCGGTTCGGCAGCCGGAGCCGAAGCCGCGTAAGGGGAAAGTGGATGAAAACTTGTCTCGTAGTGGACGACAGCCGCGTTATTCGCAAAGTCGCCCGAAAAATCGTTGAAGAGCTCGACTTTGAGTGCGCTGAGGCAGCTGACGGCTCCGAAGCCCTGGAAGTGTGCCGCAAAAATATGCCGGATGCAGTTCTGCTCGACTGGAACATGCCGGTCATGAATGGACTGGACTTCGTCAAGGCGCTTCGCCGCGAGAAATCCGGTGATCAGCCGGTGGTCGTTTTCTGCACGACCGAGAACGACATGGCCCACATCACCGAAGCACTTCGTGCGGGCGCTGATGAATACGTCATGAAACCGTTTGATGGCGACATTATCGAGTCGAAATTCCAGCAAACCGGCTTGTTGCGCGCGTCCTGAAGGGGCATTGAATGTCTGCCAATCCGTCACAATCCGCAGCATCCCAATCCATAGCCAGGGTGCTGGTCGTTGACGACTCCGCCGTTGCGCGGGGACTGATGACCCGTTGGATCGAGGAAGACCGTGATCTCGAACTGATCGGCTCGGCTGTTGACGGTGAGCAGGGTCTCGCGCGCGCCAAGGAGTTGCAGCCGGACCTGATCGTTCTTGATGTCGAAATGCCAAAAATGGATGGCCTTGCAGCGCTTCCCCTGCTGCTCAAGGCGGTTCCGACCTGCAAGGTCGTGATGGCATCCACTCTGACCCGCCGCGGTGGCGAGGTGACGATCCGTGCCCTTTCCATGGGCGCAGCGGACTACACGCCAAAACCCCAGGCCGGTCGTCTGGCGGGTGCTGACGAGTTCCGCGAAACGCTGATTTCCAAGCTCAAGGCCCTGGCACCCCGCAAGCGGATGGAGTTGCCGACGGCGACACCCGCCAAGCCAGGCCAGCCGACTGCCCGGACATTCCGGGCGCCGACCGCCAAGGAGAAGGCGCCGGCCAAACGCGCCTTTGCTCCGGTCGCCCGATCGCCGATTGCGCGCGGAAACACGCCGAAGGCCAAAGGTACGCCTCAGATCATCGCCATAGGTTCCTCAACCGGTGGCCCGCAGGCTCTGCGTGAAGTCATCGAGGCGCTTCCGGCCGATATCAGGTCACCGATCGTGCTGGCTCAACACATGCCGGCGCTGTTTACGAAAATTCTGGGTGAACACCTCACCAAGGCAGGCAAGTTGACCTGCAAGGAGGCCGTCGACAAGGAGCGCCTGAAACCGGCGACCCTTTACATTGCTCCGGGTGATTTTCATCTGACGATCCGCAAGGATGCCGGTGGGTTTTATGCCTGCCTGGATCAGACGCCACCGATCAATTTCTGTCGGCCGGCTGTCGATCCGCTGTTCCAGTCTGTTGCCGAAGCGACCAAGGGCGTTGCCCTGGGCGTGGTCCTGACCGGAATGGGACATGATGGCCGGGAAGGCGCGCGAGCACTGCGAAATGCAGGCGGCACGGTCCTGGCTCAAGACGAAAAAACCAGTGTTGTGTGGG
>CBFHQE010000105.1:0-11121 GCA_965657935.1 Maricaulis sp.
CCGGGCTCATAGTCCAGGAACATGCGCGCCAGATGACGCCCGGACGCTTGCCAGGGCTGCCAGAGATGGTAACTGGCGAAGGAGACCAGCATGGCCCGCATGCGAAAGTTCAGCCAGCCTGTGCGGTTGAGCGAACGCATGCAGGCGTCGACAAAGGGTATGCCGGTCTGCCCCTCGCGCCAGGCCGCCAGCCGCTCTCCATTGATCTCGTCCCGCTCCAGCCTTGTCAGTCCCCGGTGCAGGTTTTCAAATTCGATTGAGGGCTGGTCTTCCAGCTTTTGCATGAAATGGTCACGCCATTGCAGCCTGGATCGGAAACTCTGCAGCGAGCCACGCCAGGGCCCGCTCACAGGCCCTGGTGGCAACGCGTCCCGACGCTTTTGAAGTGCCTGATAGGTCTCGCGAATACTGATCACACCCAACGCCAGATAGGGTGAAAGCCTCGAACAGGCTGCAGCGCCCTCCAGCGGGCTCGACATGGCGGAGCGATATGTTTCGCCGCGCTCCAGAAGGAAACCCTGAAGTACACGCTCAGCAGCGCGGCGACCACCCGGCTGACCGGCACGTTCCATTGACAGGCCCAGCATGTCGGCGGTCGGAATGCGGTCTGACGGGAACTCGGGCGGCGGTTGTAATTCCGAAACGGGCACCGCCTCCGCGGCAACATGACGTTGCCAGTGCCCTGCCCAGCCGTCGCGCGACCGCAACCGCCGGATGACCCCGCCCTGCCCCAGCTCTTTCCACAAACTGCCCTGTTGCGACAGCGCTCTGGCCACTCTCCGGTCACGCTTGAAGGTCCAGTCATTGCCGGTCTCTTCATGGGACCAGACGGTGCTGCCCGGAAACTGCCTCGCGAGGCCCGTCAGAATATCAACTGCATCACCGACGCGGACACAAAGGTGACTGCCCAGCGCCAGCAGATCATGTGACAAACTCTTCAGGCTTTGAATCAGGAAATCAAACTGGCGCCCCGAAACATCCTCTTGGCGCCAGAATTCCGGCTCGATGATGTAGAGCGGCAGGACAGGCCCGGCCGCGGACGCCTCGCGCAAAACGCGATGATCACTGACACGCAGATCGCGTTTGAACCAGACAATTTGAACGGGGTCCGAGCTCTCCATGTTGAAAGAGCTAGGGCGACCCGGACGCGGATCTAGCCTTCCGCTTCAGCAGGTGCCGCCTTGGACTTGACCCCCGCCCGCTCCAGTTCTGGTCCCAGCTTTCCCATCAGGAACATGCCAAACATCTTGTAGTCGGCAATCAGCGACCAGAACGGATAGGTGAAGGTCGCCGGCTTGTTGCGCTCGACAAATGCATGGCTGACCCACGCGAAGAAATAGCCCGAAACCGGTACCGCCAACAGCAGCAGCCAGGTCTGGCTCACCAGCGCCCAAAGCAGAACGCTGATCGCCAGGGTCGAGCCAACATAGTGCCAGGCGCGGGTCGCCGGGTCGGAATGTTCCCGAAGGTAAAAGGGCCAGAACGCGCCAAACGTCGTGTATTCTCTCATCTCGAAGCTCTCCGATTCGTCGTTCGAATCAGTATGGCATAGTGATTCGAGATCAATAAAGCGCCCGCCCATGGTAAATAGCGACTCTTGAGAGTCCGCCGTATTTGGATGATTCCATTAGGGATTCATCAAGGACAATAAACCAATTCCCTAATTCTAGCGGTCAGATTAACCCCCCGTTAAGAGATTCGGGCCGATGTTTTACCCGTCTTCCCGTGAAGACACCCCACCAACCACCCAATGCCTTTTCGGGAGCCCTCGTGGCTCCCGATTTTTTTTGCAGCAGACGGGTGCGATTGCCGCATTTGGGTGCTTGCGCTTTTGCCCAACGCTCTGATACAAGCCCGGTCTCGCTTGTGAGAACGGTATTCCCCTGTAGCTCAGTTGGTAGAGCAGGTGACTGTTAATCACCGGGTCGGCGGTTCGAGCCCGTCCGGGGGAGCCATTCTCAAGCGAGGTTTCCAGAACAAGACGCTAGACAGACTGCTGACAGTGATTACATCAGCGTTGAATCCTGCTGCGCGCAGTCGCGGCGAATTGTGACACCACTGTGAGATCCAGATGAAACTCCCTGCCCTGATCGCCCTTCCCCTGTCTTGCCTGACCCTGATGGCATGCGGACAAGCCGCGGATCTGCCGATGGAGGCGAGCGCGACGGAAAGCGTTCAGGAACGCCCCAGCATCCTTGCTCCGATCGTCGAAACCTGGACTGAACGCACGGGCTTCAGTGGCAATGTCCTGGTGGTCAGAGAAGATGAACGACTGTTCGAGGCATCGTTCGGTCTGGCGAACCGCGAGGCGAATATCCCGGTCGATGCCGACACGTCGTTTGTGGTTGCCTCGCTGACCAAGACGTTCACCACCGTGCTCGCCCTGCAGGCTGTCGAGGCCGGCCGGTTAGACCTTGACGCGACGCTGGCGTCTGCATTGCCTGACTTCCAGGCGCCCTGGGCCAACACGGTGACCCTACGCCAGATGCTGCGGAATCGCAGCGGGTTGCCGCACTATATCGACCTGCCGGGCTGGTTCGAGCCGGGCGGGAAGCTGCCCTATACCCGCGAATACCTGCTGGAAACGCTTGCCGGCATGCCGCTGCGCTTCGAGCCCGGCACGGAGTATTACTACTCGAACGCCAATTTCTATCTGCTTGGCTTGGTTCTCGACCGTGTCGGTGACCAGCCCTATGAACAACAGCTGATCAGCCAGTTACTTGAACCTGCAGACCTCACGGCCACCGGCCAGATTTACCAACAGGACGAGAGGCTTCGCCTGGCAGGCAACTACATGCCCGACGAGGACGGTGGCTATTTCCAGGTCGAGATAGAAAACCCGGCGGTCTTCCGAGCTACGGGCAGCCTGCATGCGACGGCCACCGACCTTCTGGCCTGGGGTCAGGCCATGATGCGAGGTGATTTCCTCAGCCAGGAGAGCCAGGCTGTCATGCTCGACCCAGACCAGCCCATGACCTGGATCCTGACCGAGGTTCCGACACTCGATGACAGCGAGATGATCGCGGTCCGCACCTATAACGGACGCATTGCCGGCCATGTTTCGATGCTCACCCTGTTGCCGCAATCGCAGGAAATCGTCATCGTGATCTCCAATAATGGCGTGGATTACGGCGAGCTGGCAGGTCTGAGCGTGGAAATCGCCCAACACCTTCACGCCGGAGCGAACTGACGCGCGCGCTCTGCCAGGCTTCAACGTACGCAAACCGGGTCACGGACAGGCGTCAGGATAATCATCCTGTGAGCCTGTCATGCCCTTCATTCGCCTAATTGCCCTGACCGTCCAGTCCTTTGCCCTTGCTGCCTGTGCCCGCTGAGGGATTGGCGACATGGATTCTGCGAAGGCACAGCCTCCCTCGACGGCGATCTTTACCTGGCAGACGGGTCAGGCCGGGTGCTTCGATGGGAGCGGGACAGCCTACCCTGCCCGACGAAATCGCTTATTCCGCCACGCGCGCCGGGTCATCAATCGGCAAAGCTTCACCCGCCTCGCTCTGGCGCGCCCACATTTCGGCATAAATGCCGCCGAGCTCCAACAACGCGTTATGCGTGCCCGTCTCGGCAATGCCGCCATCCTTCATGACCACGATGCGGTCTGCATTGGCGATGGTGGAAAGGCGATGGGCGACAGCGATGGTTGTGCGGCCACGAGCGGCTTCGGTCAGGGCAGCCTGAACCTCTTTTTCCGTCTGGCTGTCGAGCGCTGATGTCGCTTCATCCAGGACCAGCACCGCCGGCTCCTTGAGAATGGCCCTGGCGACGCCTACCCGCTGTTTCTCACCGCCGGAGAGTTTCAGCCCGCGTTCGCCGACCTTGGTGTCGAGCCCGTCGGGCAGATCGCGCACGAACTGACCGAGCTGGGCGCGATCCAGCGCCTGCAGGATCTCGTCCTCGCTGGCCTCCGGCCGGCCGTAAAGCACGTTGGCGCGCAGAGTGTCATTGAACAGGACCACATCCTGCGGCACCAGGCCCAGGGCCGAGCGCAGACTGTCCTGACTGATATCGCGCAGGTCCTGACCGTCAATCGAAACGGAACCACCGGCTGGATCATAGAAGCGGAAAAGAAGCTTCAGCATGGTCGACTTGCCGGCGCCTGAGGGCCCGCACAGGCCAACAAAGCTTCCCGGCGGCACATCCAGGCTGACCCGGTCAACAGAGCGCTCACGGCCCTCGTGTGCGAAGCTCACGGCATCAAATCGAACAGCCCCGCCCTGCAGGGCCATGTCGGGCGCATCCGGCTTGTCGTCGACATCCGGCTTGATGGCCAGCGTATCGAAGAGGCGCTCCATATCAACGGCGCCCTGTTTGATCTCGCGATAGGCCCAGCCGAGAATGTTCAGCGGCTGGTAGATATTCATCAGGATCAGCGTAACCGCAGCAACATCTCCCGGTTTCAGCACGCCGTTCCAGGCTTTCCAGCCTGCCGTCAGCGCCATGGCCAACAGCCCGGCATTCATGATGAAGGCCTGGGCGCCATTCAGAAGCGCCAGCGAGGATTGTGAGCGCACCGCCGCGCCGGCATATCGCTGCAAGGCATTGTCATAGAGGTCGGTTTCGCGACGCTCGGCCGCAAAGGCCTTCACCGTCTCGAAATTGATCAGGCTGTCGACGGCCCGGGCATTGGCCTCGTTATCGGCATCATTCATCTTGCGCCGGATCTTCACGCGCCACTCGGTCACCGACCAGGTCAGGCCCATATAGATCACGACCGTCGCCACGGCGATGGCGGCAAACTCCCAACCGTATTTGAGGCTGAGCACGACCGCCGCCAGCACCAGTTCAAACAGGGTCGGGGCAATATTGAAGACCAGAAAGCGCATCAGGAAGTCCACGGCGCGGGCGCCACGGTCAATGATCCGGTTCAAGGCGCCTGTGCGTTTGGTCTGGTGATAGGACAGCGACAGGCGCTGGACATGGCCAAAGGTGCGCACCTGGGTCAGCCGCTGGGCATCCTGGCTGACCGGCGCAAACATGGCATCGCGCAGCTGTGGCATGCCGACCGAAAGGAATCGCGCGCCGGCATAGGCCAGGAAGGCCATGACAAAGAGCGAACCGGCATCGGAGGCGCTAATGCCCTCACCGCGCTCGGTGATCAGGTTTATGCCGTCACCAAAATAGACCGGCGCAGCAACAGAAAACAGCTTCGCCACCACGGTCAGTGCAAGCGCGACACCCATGCGCACACGCCATTTTGTCATCTCGGGAGATGCCAACAGCCCAAACAGGCGCGCCATGGCCATGCCCAGACTGCCGGTCGGGGCAGACTTGGTCTCGTCTTCACTATCAGGATTAGAAGGTCTCATCGCGCCCAGAGATAGGGCGGTAATGGCTCAAGCGCTAGGGGGTGGGTCGGGATCACCTCACCCGCGCCCATGATTGACCGGGTCGATCCGCGCGCAACGCCTGGGCCCACCCGGTCCGCCAGGCACCGTAAGAGAGGCAGCCTAGCCGTCGTCAGAATCCGGTGCCGTGAAGACCTGGCCCGGATAGATCAGATTCGGATCGCGGATCTGGTCCCGGTTGGCTTCATAGATGACGGTGTACTGCACGCCCTCGCCATAAAGCCTGCGCGCCAGACGCCAGAGCGAGTTGCCAGGCTGGACGATGACACTGTCGGGACCCAGATTGAGGTCCTCGGGGGCCACGCGTTCAAACGGCAGGGCAATCACGGCAGAGACAAGCCCTTCCGACGTCACCTGGTCGATCTGGAGGTCATAAATGCCCGGCGCGAGCAGCGCGCCAGCCTGCAGCGTCCAGCGACCGTCATTGCCGACTTCACTTTCGCCGACCAGGGCGCCATTGGCGAAGATGCGAACAGAGGTGCCGGTTTCGGCACGCCCCGAGAAGATCACAGCGCCGGTTTCATCATAATCAATGGTTTCCAGAACCAGAGCGCCCATATCGGCATCGGCACAGGACGGACATTGCCAGACGCGACTGGCTTCACCCGGCCGGCCCACGATAACGAGCGGGGTCGGGCCCGGAACTTCCGGGATGGACACAACAACAACCTGTTCGGAGCGCAGCTCCTGGCCATTGGTCGTGCGCATCAACAAGCCCAGCTGGATGGCGCCGGACGGCAGCGGCTCATCAACGATGATAACCCATTCACCGCGCTCATTGACCGGCATTTCGGTCGTGCGCTGACCGTCGTGCTGAAAGCTGATCGGGTCGTCGTCAGCGAGCACCTGTATGATCGCACCGGGCTCACCGCGGCCCGCCATGACGGCGGAACCTCTCGGATCGACACGCACGATGTCGAAAACCGGCGGTGCCAGCGGCAGACCTGTCTCAACTTCGGACACGACCTCGGAGGAGTCTCCGGAAATATCTGCGGATACAGGAGCGCGATCCTCGGCGTCATCGGCGGAGGGGCGATACATGATGAAAGCCAGCGCTGACACAACTGCCAGGACTGCCAGGACTGCGGCGATAATGAACGACCGCGTGGCGGTCATGTTCGGCCTCCTAATTTTTCCGTCGAGAAACGCGGGAACTGCAATCAGATTGGAATTTATCCGATGCAAGCCTCGCGCCGACGACTATCGGCGAATACCATCCCCTCAGAAGAATGCAAAGATGGACGGTGCTTAGATGGCAAAAGTAAGGTCGATTGGTGTCTTTTGCGGTTCACGACTTGGCGAGCGCGCCAGTTATGAAATTGCCGCGGAAGCTGTGGGTCAGGCAATCGCTAAAGCCGGTGCCCGGCTGGTCTATGGAGGCGGTGATGTCGGCCTGATGGGCGTCTCCGCGTCCAGCGCCGCGGCCATGGGCGGCGACGTGCTCGGCATTATCCCCGGATTTCTTATCGCTCGCGAGGGTCATCTCGACGGTGTCGAGGTTCGCATCGTGGAAACCATGTCCGAGCGCAAGAGCCAGCTCATCGCCGAATCGGATGCCTATCTGATCATGCCCGGCGGCACCGGAACGCTGGAAGAAGTCTTCGACGTCATCTCCCGTCAGCAACTCGGGCTGCATGACAAGCCGATCGCCTTCCTGGACATTGACGGGTTCTGGCAGCCCTTGATCGAGTTGATCAATCACACGGTCACCGAAGGCTTTTCGCCTCAAACAATCGCAGATCACATGGCACTGGAAGCCGATCCGGCAAAGGCGGTCGGCTTCCTGCTGGACAAGATGAAGGTGGACCCGGGCGCCTAGTCCGGCTCCCCCTTCGGATCGAAAACATCCTCGATTTTCAGCTCGAACGCCTCGGCCAGCGCAAAGGCGAGCGTCAAGGACGGATCGTGTTTGGAGGTCTCCACCGCGTTGATGGCCTGGCGGGAGACGCCAACCCGGTCTCCCAGCTCGGCCTGGCTCCATCGCCGTTCGGCACGGAGGACTCGCAAGCGGTTCCTCATGAGTAGCGCCATTTCAGGATACAGGCCATCAGACCGTAAGTTCCTATGAGGGCCGGGAAAATCCAGATCGTCGGAAGGGCTGGAAGGTCCATCGCGCCTTCAAGGAATCCCCAGGCAAATGTACCGAAGCCGACCAGGAGCGAGGCGATCAGCATCGCCTCGGCGATGACGCGTTGCTGGAACTCGTCAATCGCCCGGTAGAAAGTCAGCACGGCGTAAAGGCCAAACAGGGCCGGGACAACGGGCGAGATCGCCAGAATGCCTGTAATCACAGGACCGAAATCGCCGGATCTGAGAAGGTAGACCGAGCCGAACAGGACCAGCATATAACCGAGCATCGAGCCGCCAAACTGGACAAAATAGCGTTTCACATGAGGCTGCATCATCATCTCTCCTGGACTAGTCATCGAGCTCACCGCGCAGGAATTCCACGAAACGCGCAGGCTGATCGAACATGATGAAGTGCCGTGAGTCTGTAATCATGTGCACCTCGGCATCGGCGGCAGGCGCGTACTGGCCTTCATAAACCGTGCGGAGCTGGTCCTGGGTGACCGGAGCACCGGGCGCCCAGGCAACGAGCACATCGATCTCGGCATTTACATCGGCCAATACCGGCGAGAAGTCCGAGCCGGCCACTTCACTCATGGCCCGCGCGACAGCGGACTGGTCCGCGCGCTCCATGTAAGACATCACCCGAGCCTGCCCCTCTTCGCTGATCGACTGGATCATCAGCCCCTGGCGACTGACCGCGAGAAATTGATCACGTGGCATGTTGCCCATCTGGGCCGCCATACCCTGGCCGAAACCGGCCGCCTGCCCAGGCGTGATCGCCGGATTGAACAGGCGCGCATAAAACGGCGCGCTGTCGACGACGATGACCTGATCGATCGCATCCGGACGCGCTGCAGCCAGCTTGAGGGCGATCTGGGCGCCCATTGAATGGCCGACCAGGGTCACACCGCTGAGATGGTGCGCATCCAAATATGCGGCGAGATCCTCAACCAGCGGCGCGATAAAGGCGCCGTCACCTGAAGGCGGGACATCACCAAAGCCGGCGGCGGTGACAATGTGCGCATCGATGTCATCACCCAGGGCATCGACGGTTTCGCTCCAGACGTCACCCGGCGAGGCCAGGCCCGGAATGAAAATGACGTCTTGCGCGTCGCTGTCGCCTGTTCGCTCGGCGGTGAAATGAGTCTGGGCTTCCGCCTGCGGCGTGGAGACCAGGGCGCACGCCGCCACTCCAGCGGCAAGATAGAGAGGGAGGCTCATGCGATAACTCCCGTCGCGACGAAGATTGCGACCAGCAGGGCGGTAAAAACGCCGATGGTCATGCCTTGTTTCTTTTCCATGTCTGCTCTCCATGACTGAATGTAATGCAAACCTGACACCACCGAACGCAAATGTCAAGTTACCCTGACTTTTTGTCATGAAAATAGTTCATATTGACAGGTAATCCGCTCAATCAGCCTGAAAATCCAGGCGCTGATAAACCGCAAAATCGGGCGGTTCCCGCAGCATTGCTCCCAGCGCTTCGAGCGCGCCGGTCTCGGTCCGCCAGTTCAGATAGGCTTGCTGGTGGGCCTGGCTCTGCCAGACCTCATAGACGACCGCAGACTGGTCCTCGTCATCGAACGCAGCGTGCACGGCAATGGCTCCGTCATAATTCACGGTGTCCGGCAGGATGGCGGTGAAGGTTTCCTTCAACGTTTCATACTGGTCCGGCTTGGCGCGTGCGGTCAGGATCACGACATGCGACATAGTTTTCTCCCCCTTGGATCGGTGAGGAGAAACCAACGCATAAACCCGCGAATTACAAGAATAATCGAATCAGGCGGCGTTGCCCTTGAGGCGGGCCAGAACCTTGTCGCGACCGATCAACGGCAGCAATACTGCCATTTCCGGACCGCGCGGCTGGCCGGTCAGTGCATGGCGCAGCGGCATGAACAGCCCCTTGCCCTTGCGACCGGTCGCGCCCTTGAGCGCGCCCGTCCATTCGCCCCAGCTCGCTTCGGTCAGCTCGCCGGCAGGCAAGGCGTCAGCCGCAGACGCGATGAATTCGGCATCCTCGTCCTCGATCACCGGGGTGACGGGCCCATTGACCAGCGCAGCCCAGTCCTTGACGTCTCGCAGACGTTCCAGGTTCGGGCGCACGGCGGCCCAGACAGCTTCACCGGCATCAGCCCCCATATCGGCCAGACGCGCCTGTACAACGCCATAGCCCGTCTCATGCAGGATCTTGGCATTGAGCCGTGCCAGCTCTTCCGGGTCAAAACGCGCCGGGGAGCGTGTCAGCTTGTCCAGGGAGAAGCCCTCAAGCAAATCTTCCAGCGCCATAAAGGGCTCGACCGGATCGGAGGTCCCGATACGCCCCAGCAGCGAGTTGACGGCCATGGCCTCGAAACCCTCTTCCTCACGCAGATCCTGCATGGAGAGCGACCCCAGACGTTTGGACAACTTGCCGCCATCGGCGCCGACCAGCAGGGCCTGGTGGCCAAAGCTCGGGGCCTTGCCGCCCAGCGCCTCGAAGATCTCGATCTGGGCGCCGGAATTGGTGGTGTGGTCCTCACCGCGGATAATGTGGGTGATCTCGGCGTCGATATCATCGCAGACCGACGGCAGGGTGTAGAGATAGCTGCCATCCTCACGGATCAGGATCGGGTCGGACAGGGAAGAGGTCTCGATGGTCACGTCACCGCGCACCAGATCCGTCCAGCTGACCGGATTGCCGGACAGTTTGAAACGCCAGTGCGGCTTGCGGCCTTCCGCTTCCAGCGCGGCCTTTTCCGCATCGGTCAGCTTGAGCGCGGCGCGGTCATAGACCGGCGGACGGCCATTGGCCATTTGCAGGCGACGCTTGCGGTCCAGCTCTTCACCGGTCTCGTAACAGGCATAGAGCAGGCCCTTGGCCTTGAGGTCCTCGGCCGCGGCGTTGTAGCGATCAAACCGCTCGGACTGCTTGAAGGTCTCGTCCCACGTCATGCCCAGCCAGGTCAGGTCGGTGCGGATACCGTCCTCATATTCCTTCGTGGAACGCTCCAGGTCCGTATCATCGATACGCAATACGAATATGCCCCCGGCCTGGCGCGCGAACAGATAGTTGAACAGCGCGGTGCGGACATTGCCGACATGAAGCTTGCCGGTCGGGCTGGGAGCAAAACGGACTTTGGTCATGGGATCAGGCCTGTGAAAACAAGAGGCCGTGGATTACTCCGCAAGCGCCC
This sequence comes from Maricaulis sp., assembly GCA_965657935.1. Lineage (GTDB taxonomy): Bacteria > Pseudomonadota > Alphaproteobacteria > Caulobacterales > Maricaulaceae > Maricaulis. The sequence goes on from CBFHQE010000105.1 coordinate 10,604, forward strand.
CAAGGGCAAGCGGCGGGGTTAGTTGGCCCGCCGCATAACCGATTTGGCCACTCACCGCGGTTTCCCCGCGAGCCACCAGTAAGTGAGCCCGCCAGCAGCGCCAGCGGCAGCGAAGAGGAAGAACAGCCCCTCCCCGCCATTTTGCAAGGGCTGCATCATTGCGCTGATCAGGCCACCGCCCATCAGCGCTCCGAGAACCAGGTCGGCAAACCCGCGCTTAACCCCGGTCAGCTTTGCGATCCAGACCAGGACCGGCCAGACCAGACCCGTGTAGAGCGCAACGAAGAAACCGATGAACAGGGCATAGAGGAACATGCCGGCGAGAAAAGTCAGCACATCCTGCCAGCCGGTCGTCTCGGTGATCGCCATCACTCCGAGTGGCACCACGATCGCCAGCGCGGCCGCATAACAAGCGCCAAACCAAGCGGCAACAGCACGGAAAACACCTTCGAAATCCACAGCGCCTCTCGGCTCGGTAGCAATAACCAGGGCACGTGTCATGACAGTCTCCATTTAGT
>CBFHQE010000106.1:0-10667 GCA_965657935.1 Maricaulis sp.
CAGTCGCGCTCTGTCCGGACCGGCGTGATGTTTGCGCGCGGTTCGGTTGTCGCGACCCTGGACGGCGATGGCCAGAACCCGCCGGAAAACCTGCCCACCGTGATCGACGCGCTCATGCGTGAGGACGCGCCGGAGGACCTGGCGCTTGTCGGTGGTGACCGCAGCGCCAATCGACAGGATTCGGCCTGGAAGAAGTTCGCGTCTCGTTTTGGCAACGGGATCCGCAAGCGCATGCTCAATGATGATTGCAATGATACCGTCTGTGGCCTCAAGGCGTTCAAGCGGGACGTCTATTTGTTGTTGCCATTCTTTGATCACCAGCACCGTTTCCTGCCCGCTTTGATGAATCGGGAAGGCTATAAGTGCGAATTCCGTCCGGTGACGCATCGCCACCGCACCATCGGAGCTTCAAAATATACGAATTTTGGCCGTCTTTTCGCCTCTTTGACAGACATGATGGGGATGATGTGGTTAAATTCGAGAGCACGGAATTCGCGTGGTGCGGATGAAGTCTAATTCGAAGTTTTCAAAGGCGCGGTAGTCGCGCATAGGAAAGGACACGATATGGCCGGAGGGGACAACGGCGTATTGTTAGGTATGATGGCGGCAAATCGCGCACAGGGTGGCGGTGGCCGGTCAAACAGGGGTGGCTCCATGTTCAATGTATTTCCAATGATGATTATTCCGGTCGCGGCCTATGGCATTGCGGCCATGTTGGGCGTCGACATGTCGTCCGGCGTTTTTGCCGTACCGATGGTCAATGGCTCTCTCGAGCTGTCCGTCGGCGACATTCTTATTATTCTCGGCATGCTGACGCTCTTCGTCGAGCTCATCAAATCTGCCGGATCCGGTACCGCGACGATCGTCAATCACGGTCTGTCCATGCTGATTTTCGTGATCGCCATGGCGCTGTTCCTGCTGAACGGCTTGTTTGGCACCGCAGCCTTCTTCCTCATCACACTGATGACGTTGATGGATACGGTCGCCGGCTTTGTCGTGACCATCGTGGCAGCCCGCCGCGACCTGGCTGTCGGCGGCGAAGCCTAACTCATTCGGCTCAAGCTGAAACAGAAACGCCGCTCCTATCGGGGCGGCGTTTTTTGTGGGCGGGTTTGTGGTGCTCAGTCACCTCAAACTCACATCGGGTTTTCCCCGGCCAAGGAGCCGGGACCAAGAGGCCGAGCCGCCAGGCTCGTTGGTCCCGGATCTCGCTGCCCTCGTCCGGGAAAAATGGGGTGGAGTTTTATGTGTGCCCCTCATCGCCCCTTCGGGGCACTTCTCCCTGGGGGGGAGAAGGATGGTGACGCGTTAATCCTCTCCCCCCAAGGGGAGAGGTCGAGCGCAGCGAGGGTGAGGGGCGTTCGCAAAGCGAACTGCCGTGAGATCAAAAACCTGATCAAAGACGTCTAGAACGTCACAAACACCAGGGCCGTGCCCAGGGCGACATCGCACCAGAAACCGAACTTCTCATTGAGGATCGCGGTCATGCACACTTCTCCCAGCGCGGGCGCGGGGCGGGTGAGGTCGCGGCATTGGCATAGGCACGACGATAGCGGGCCTGTTCGCTGGCTTCAGCGCGGATGCCGCGGCGCGGATTTCCGGCGATGACCTGGACAACAACCTCCGCCGCAGCATTGCGCGCGCGCAGCGAGCTCTTCGCACGGGGCTCTGATTCTCGCTGGGTCGGGACGGGCACGAGCGCAGTTTGACGCTGCGGCGGGCGGTCATTGGATCCGCGTGCCTCACCGGCCGGCGGTACACGCCGGGCGGTCGGGGTCGGGACGGTGACGAGGCTGCGGATCATAGTCATGCCAATGGTGTCGCAAGGCGCGTGCCAAGTGTTAAACACTCATTAACCATGATTCCGGTCGCAAAACACAACTGCAAGCGCAAAAATGGCCCGGGATCGGATCGATCACCGGGCCATGTGTTTCATTCAGGTGCGATTTTGTTAACCACAAGCCGTCCCGGAGCCGGTCAGGCCGCTAGTCCTTGACCAGCTTGTCCAGTTTGGCACGCATCGCATCCAGCTCGGCGCGCATGGCCGCGACGTCATCGCTGTCCTTGGTCGCGGGCGCTGGCTGAGCCGGCGTCTCTGCCTCCGCGGCGCCAGCCGCGAACGGCGTGAAAATGCGCATGGCCTGGCCGAACATTTCCATATTGCGGCGGGTCTGTTCTTCCAGCATGGACATGCTGGTTTGCGGCGAGGACATCGCCTCGGTCATGCGGGAGCGAAACTCTTCCTGTTGCTGGGAGAAGTTGTTCATCGACATTTGCAGATAGCCGGGCACAACGCTTTGCAGGCTGTCGCCATAGAAGCTGATAAGCTGGCGCAGGAAGTCGACCGGCAGGAGGTTGGCGCCACGCGCTTCCTCCTCAAAGATGATCTGGGCAAGAACACCACGGGTGAGGTCATCACCGGACTTGGCGTCAACGACCTGAAAGTCTGTTCCGTTTTTCACCAGATCACGCAGGTGATCGAGTGTGACATACTGGCTGGTGGACGTGTCATAGAGGCGCCGGTTTGCGTATTTCTTGATTACGATAACCGAAGCCGTACCTTTGGATTGTGCCACTGCGAACTCCCCATCTCATCCTTGAGGCGAACTCTACATTGGATTTTCGCTCGACAAGGACACTGATCTATATATCTAGGGGTTTACGCGCTTGAGGTGGTCTGCTGCAAGCGCGAAGAATCAATTTGTTCGCAAAAGCAGCATCGCGGGGGCAAAATGGCACGCACTGCATTGGTTACAGGTGGCACACGCGGTATTGGCGCCGCCATCTCCATTCAACTGAAAAACGCTGGCTATACAGTCATAGCCAACTTTGCCGGCAACGAAGAAAAGGCGAAGGCCTTTTCTGACGAGACCGGGATCGCCGTCGCCAAATTCGACGTAGGCGATTATGAAGCCTGTGTGTCTGGTATCGCCCAGGCAGAGGAAGCGGCCGGTGCGCCGATCGATATCCTGGTCAACAATGCGGGCATCACTCGCGATGGCATGTTCCACAAAATGACACCGGAACAGTGGAATGATGTGATCCGTGTGGATCTGACCTCGCTGTTCAACATGACGCGCCCCCTGATCGATGGCATGCGCGAACGCGGCTTTGGGCGCGTCATCAACATTTCCTCGATCAATGGCCAGAAGGGGCAGATGGGTCAGGTGAACTATTCCGCGGCCAAGGCTGGCGTGATCGGCTTCACCAAGGCGCTTGCGCAGGAAACCGCGCGCAAGGGTATCACCATCAACTGTATTGCGCCGGGCTATATCAATACCGAGATGGTGGCGGCTGTCCCGGAGAAGGTTCTCAACTCCATCATCGCCGGAATTCCGGTCAACCGCCTCGGTGAGGCTGACGAAATTGCCAAGGCTGTTGTCTATCTGGCAAGCGATGATGCCGGCTTCATGACCGGTTCCGTCATGACCATCAATGGCGGTCAATACATGGCGTAAACCCTATTTGCACCTTCTGCCCCAAAATTGCCGTGTTGGGGGGCATGATGATGCACGGGATGACGCGAATATTAATTGCCATACTGACGGCTGCCATGTGCGCAGGCGCTGCAGCGGGTTACCAAGCTAACCCGCTGCGCGACCGCCTCTTGCGAAACGAACGTTCGCAGTTGGCGTCGTCCTGGTATCAGCGTGCCGATAGTGGCGATTTCTTTCTTTTCGACCGCACCAATACCGTGGCGTTATTGCGCGAGCGTGATGATCCCGATGCCGAGGTCCTGGTTCTGTTTGCTAACCGTGCGCCGGGTGGTGGTACATCCTTCGTGACCGATACCGGTCGTGAGGTCGTGCGACTGACGGCCCTGGGCGGCACGACCTATTTTCCACTGGATGCGCCTGATGGTGTGATCGCGGACTATGCCAGCCCGGCCGGTGGCCTGGCGCCGCAGCCGCGTTCACCCAACGAAGTCCGAGGACGCGCCGAAGATCTGGCTGGCGCACTCGCTGATCTGCTCAGCACCAGCCTGGATCTGGAATACGAGCCGGCACCGCGGGCGGGTCTGGGTGTCCAGTATGATACCCTGAACGTGATCGAGAAGGCCGTGCGCCAGCTGCGCGCCGACCGCCGCCGCATGCCGGAGCTGAGCCGCTTGCGCATTGTCATGGGAAGTGAACCCGGCGCCAGCTGGGATGGCGACGAGTTTGTCGTCTCTATCGCTCCGGAATTCGGATATGCCGGACGCCCGTCCTCGGCTCTGATCGCCAATGCCCTGATGGACGAGACCAGCTAGGTCTTGTGATCGGCCGGTGTCCAGTCCGCGGGCGCCATTTCAAATCCTGCAAACTCGAAACCCGGCGCGACTGTGCAGCCCACCAACGTCCACGCAGCCAGGCTTTGCGCAGCCTGCCAGGCGTGGGTCGGCACAATGCCCTGCGGGCGCTGTCCAGAAACGATATCAGGTCCGAGCTCGATGGTGTGGCTGGTCTTACCATCTGCGCTGATACTCAGCTGCAGGGGGGAGCCGGCATGCCAGTGCCAGACTTCCAGCGCATCCACCCGGTGCCAGTGGGACTGCTCCCCGGCTTCCAGCAGGTAATAGATCGCTGTCGATCGCGCCCGGCCATCCGGCCCGTCGACATCGCGAAAGGTCTCGACATACCAGCCTCCTTCCGGGTGTCGCTGCATGCCAAGCGTTTCGATAATCTGGCGGGCGGTCTGGCTCATGTTCAGAAATTGTCCTTGCGGCGTCGGATCTCCGCGAAAACGTCCTCGTCATCCTCCCGGATCATATCAAGGCGCAGGCGGATGGCGGGGTCGCCAGCGCGCAGAAACGGATTGGCAGCTTTCTCAGCACCGATGGTAGTTGGAACCGTCGGCTCGCCGCGGGCGCGTTCAGACTCGACCATGACCGCATAGGCCTGCAGGTCGGTATTGTCTGGATCGATTGTCAGCGCGAAGGCCGCATTGGCTGCGGTGTATTCATGCGCGCAATAGATTTTCGTTTCGTCAGGCAGTTCGGCAAGGCGGCCGAGACTGTGCCACATTTCGGCGGGTGTGCCCTCGAACAGGCGACCACATCCCAGTGCGAACATCGTGTCGCCCACGAACGCGACTTTCTCGCCGGAAAAGAAGAAACAGATATGTCCGCGCGTATGTCCGGGCGTGAAAAAGACTTTGGCGCGGAACTGGCCCAGTTCGACGATGTCGCCATCGGCAACTTCGTGATCAATTCCAGGAATACGGTCCACATCATAGGACGGGCCAACAATGCGAGCTCCGGTCGCAGCCTTGATGGCGTCATTGCCTCCCGCATGATCCCAGTGATGGTGGGTGTTCCAGACCTGGGTGATGGTCCAGCCGGCAGCCTGTGCCTCGCGCAGGATTACCTGCGGATCGGGCGTGTCGATACACGCGGTCTCGCCACTATCTCGATCATGGACCAGATAGCCATAATTATCGGAAAGACATGCAAATTGCCGAATTTCTAATGCGCTCATGATTGACTTCAAAACCGCTGCAGAGTGGATTGGACCTGTCTAGAACAAACTTCGGAGTAGACCTAGTGCGTCGTGATGCCATCGAACTTGATCGCTTTTACCGTACGACGCGCGGTGTGCTCGCACAACGCATGATCGAGCGCCGGCTCAGCGCGATCTGGCCGGATCTGCGCGACCAGGATATTCTGGGACTGGGCTATGCGACGCCCTATCTGCGTGACATGCAGGCTTCCGCGCGGCGATGCATTGACCTGATGCCCAGCGCGCAGGGCGCTATCGCGCCTGCAGCACCGTCGAGCGTTGTCATGGGCGATGAAACCCGGATGCCATTCCCCGAAGCGATGTTCGATCGAGTTCTGATGATCCACATGCTGGAGGAGGCGGAACATCTTCCCGGCCTTCTGCGGGAGACCTGGCGGGTGATGGCTCCGGAGGGCAGGGTCGTGATCGCCGCTGCCGCCCGGGCCGGTGTCTGGGCGTTGTCCGATGCCACCCCTTTTGGACACGGTCGCCCGTTTTCGCGCGGTCAGCTGACGCAATTGCTCGATGATGCGCTGTTTGAACCGGTGGCCTGGTCGCGGGCGCTTTACGCCCCGCCCTGGCGCTGGGCGTCGGGCAAGGGCCTCGCCAGTGCCTGGGAAAAGGCGGGCGAAAAATTCTGGCCAGGCCTGGGTGGTCTGATCCTGGTGGAAGCTGTCAAACGCACGAATGCGCTGCACCCGGTCCGCCGTGCTGCGCGCAATGGTGCTCGTGCCCTTGAAGAACGTACCCGCCCCGCGCTATCTCCCCAGCAGATCAATATTGACCTGCGTTCCGAGAAAGGCGCTTCCCATGACGATCCAGCCCCGTGACGGCATTCTCGACATCCGCCCCTACAAGCCGGGAGCGACGGATGCGCCCGGCATCGACAATCCGGTAAAGCTCTCTTCCAACGAGAACGCCCTGGGCTGTTCTGACAAGGCGGCAGAGGCGTTCCGCAATGCTTCCAGTGATCTGCACATCTACCCGGATGGCGGTGCCACCATGTTGCGCGAAACCATTGCGCGCGAGGAAGGGCTGGAAGCCGACAACATCGTCTGTGGTTGCGGCTCCGACGAGTTGTTGCAGCTGTTGGGCCGCGCCTATCTCAATCCGGGCGACAAGGTGGTCCAGTCCCAGTACGGCTTCCTGGTTTACCGGCTTGTCGCCATGCAGAGCGGCTGTGACATTGTCTCTGCACCGGAAACGGGGCACCGCACGGATGTCGACGCGCTGATCGAAGCTGCGGGCGATGATGCGAAGATCGTCTTCCTCGCCAATCCGAACAATCCGACGGGAACCTATGTCTCCGACGCCGAGGTGCGCCGCTTGCGCGATGCCCTGCCTGCGACCACCCTGTTGGTCGTCGATGCCGCCTATGCAGAGTTTGTGCGTGAGGCTGATTATGCCGCCGGGCTGGAACTGGCCCGCGAGCGTGATGATGTCATCGTCACGCGGACCTTTTCAAAGATTCACGGCCTTGCTGCGGTGCGCCTGGGTTGGGCCTATGGCCACAAATCCATCATCGATGTGCTGAACCGCGTGCGTGGGCCGTTCAACGTCAACCTGCCCGCGATCGAGGCCGGAACGGCGGCGATCCAGGACCGTGATTTCATGAAGCGGTCGGCGGATCACAACGAGGAATGGGTTGCCTTCCTGCGCCAGCAGATCGGCGGCCTGGGCCTGGAAGTAACGCCGAGTGTCTGTAACTTCGTGCTGGTCCATTTCCCCGCCGAGGGTGAGAAAACGGCTGCAGCTGCCGACGCATATCTGACGGCCAAGGGGCTGATCGTGCGTCCGGTCGTGCCCTATGGCCTGCCCGATTCCCTGCGGATCACCGTCGGCTCCGAAGCGCAGAACCGCGCCGTTGTCGAGGCGATTGGAAGCTTCATGAAGGGCTGATTATTCAGCCAGGCGTCCGATGCGAACCGGACCCAGATAGATGCCGCCATCGCGCAGCCGGAAGCCGAGCGAAACGCCTTCCGGCCCGCGCGGGGCCATCATCGCCGCAAGGCGAAGCGCCTCCTCATTTTCCTGCGGAATAAGTCCTGCGCCTACCAGGGCCACGGCCAGCGAATCCGGATCGGCGATGGAGATGGACAAGCGTCCATCCGGCTGGAACTCCTCGTCCAGCCCCAATTCACCTTCACCACCATTGAGCCGGGCCGGTCCCCAGTTTAACCGGGCATCATGGATCTGCAGCTGGCCGCCTGCGCGGCTCCAGCTTCCGGCATCACCATCGCGGGCGAGGGCGGTCCACTCGGTGACCTCGAAATCCAGGCGGATCTGCTCGCCAGTCTGTCCAAAGGCCCGGGTCAGGTCCTGGGACCCCTCCTGCTCGGTGGCGCGGATCCCGTCGGCCTGTATACGGACACGCAGGGAATCGCCGGCTTCAACAGAACCGCCAAGGACAAAGCTCTCGACATATTCAATGTCCAGCGGGTCACCGGCCAGGGTCTCCACGGACAGGGCCAGGATCTCTGCGCCAACGCGCTCAGTCTGTCCTTGATCGTTTGTACGCAGGCTGACCCGCGCTTCCTGGGCATTCACCATCAGTTCGCGATCGGACTGGATATGCATCGGCCCGCCAAAACTGACGATCCAGTGCGAGAAGTCGTAGGGCAGGGCGTTGGCCTGAAGGTGTTCCAGCGTGGCATTCCAGCCGCCATCACTGCGCGGAGCGGAGATGGTGGCCCCATCAATCTCGATCTGGAAACGATAGGGATAACCGCGCACCTGGAGTTCCGAATAGGCGATTTCGTAGCCGAGACCTTCCTTCTCCTCGACCCAGTCGAGGACGGCAGCATTGACCCGCCCGGCCGCATAGAACCAATAAATGGAATACAGCACCAGAAGCGCGACTATACCGACCAGTGGCAGGATGAACTTCATGTGCGCGCGCAAGGCTTTACTCCCTCTGGCGACGGATCAGTCCTCGAGCAGGCGATCAGACGCTGTACTAATACGCTCATGCAAAGATTGCATGAAGGTGGCCTTGTCGAGACCTGGCTCGATTGGCTCAAGAAACTCTACGATAATCGTGCCCGTTTTTTTCAGGCCGCAATAGTTTTTCAAATATACGCCGGAGTTCAAGGCCACGGGGACGCAGGGTACACCCATGGATTGGTAGAGGCCTGCAATACCCGGCTTGAAGTCCGGATTGTCGCCCGGTTCCACCCGTGTTCCCTCTGGAAAGATCAGAACCTGGCGACCTTCCCGGCCGCGCTGGGCTGCGTCCCGGAGCATTTTGCGCAGGGTTTTGGAGCCGCCTTTGCGGTCGATGCTGATATTGCCGAGCTTGACCGCATACCAGCCGAAGATCGGCATGTAGACCAGTGACTTCTTGAGGATGATCGCCGGGTCCGGAAGGATTCCCCAGTACGCCAGCGTTTCCCACATGCTCTGGTGTTTCGAGGCAATCAGCGCGCCGCCTGCCGGCAGGTTTTCGCGGCCGCGCACTTCGATCTTGACGCCCGAGATCACGGCGAGACCTGGCCAGAGCAGTTTCAGATAGAGTTTGAGCAGTCCGCGGCTCCAGCTGCGCGGACCGAGTATGACCGGCAGTCCGCCAAGGCCGACAATGATCATCAGCCCGTACATGTAGATGTAAAAGAGGAGTGAGCGAATTGTGGTCATCAGGCGTTTTCACCATCATCCAGCAGCGCCGAGCCCATCCAGACCGTTGCGAACTTGGCGTATTCCTGCACCCAGAGACGCGTCGTCGCCGGGGTCTCCCAGGGCGGCGAGGTCGGGACGGGATAGGCGATCAGCTCGACATTCGGCATGGCGCGCTTCATTTCCAGAAGGCTCCGCGGGAGATGATAGTCTGAGGTCACAATGATCAAGCGATTATAGCTGTTGGAACGCGCCCAGTTCGCGGTTTCCCGGGCGTTGCCGACGGTGTCATCAGCCCTGCGGTCCAGGGTGACACAGCAATCAAAGGCCGCGGGCTCAAGAGTGGTCTGGCGCAGTATGTCGGCATTGGAGACAGAGTCATGCACCCCGCTGATCAACAGACGTGGCGCGCTTCCGGAGCGCAACAGTTCGCTGCCGGCGCGCAGACGACCGCTGTCGCCGGTGAGAACGACGATGGCGTCGGCGGAAAGAGGGGCCTGCGGCGGATCCAGATTGCTGACACGGCCGGCAAAACTGGCAAAGCCGATCATCCCCCCGACGACGGCGAAAAAGGCTACAGCCTGCAAAATGCGGATCGTCACTCGCACGCATTATCCCCATAAACGACAGCCTCAACACTGGACGTTGGGCTGGCTGTTCGCAAGCCGCTTTCGCCTATGTTTCTGAGGTGTAGGATTACCATCGCCCGTGCAGATCCGTGGCGACTGCGAGCCGTGCCGACAGGGCCGAAGTGGCGCCTGCGAGCAGCGGTGCAATGCCCAGCATCAATAATTCGAAGGGGGCCATCGTCCAGCTCGGCAGGAAAAACGCCATGTCGACGCTGCTGCCGCCAGAGCTGACCAGTAGCGAGACCAGCACGGCGATCAGGGCTCCGGCTGTGCCTGACTTGAGGCCCAGCATGAAGAAACGCCGTTGGAACAGCGCCGCGATGAAGCGGTCCTCTGCGCCGGAAAGATGCAGGGCATCGATGACGTCGACCCGCGCCGCCAGGCTGGCCCGGGCGGCAAAGGCGACGACCGCCGCGGCCGCTCCGGTGAGCAGGGCGAGCAAGGCGAGGGCGAGCGTTCGGGCAAAGCCGGCAGCGCGCCTGACGGCCTCGGCCCACTGCGCGTGATCGTCGACGCTGGCCGCAAGTCCGGCATTGTCGAGCGCGGTCTGAAGCTCGCTGACGGCGAGCTCGGATCCGGTTTCCAGGCGAACATCCACCAGCAGGGGCAGGGGCAGGTCGTCCGGGATGTTGCCGTCACCCAACCACGGCGCAACGAGTGCTTCGGCATAGGCACGGTCATGGGCAATGGCCCGGTCGACGCCCTCGATGGCGCCGATAATCTCCGCGGCTTGCTGGACATCGGCCTCGACATCACGGCCCTCGACCGGGCGGATCTGAATAGTGAGGCTGGTTTCCAGGTCAGAGGTCCAGGTCTCGGCCTGTTGCCAGGCTCCTCGTGCCCCCAGGGCGGCGATGCAGGCCAGAAAGACCAGGATCGCTGCGACGACAAACAGCGGTCGGTCGCGACCGGCATCGGGCGGCAGCAAGGCGCCGGCACCTCCCTTGGG
>CBFHQE010000107.1:0-10602 GCA_965657935.1 Maricaulis sp.
TCATCCAGATGCTAGAGCTCTTCGGCTTGGCCTCGGACGTCAAACGGCCTAGTGATCTGCCCGCCCGGAAAAACATTCGACCGCTCTCGGACAGGGCCGTCGATGTGGTTTCAGCGGAGCAGCGGGAGGAGCTGCAGTAGCTGACCGGTTACCGCACGCGGACGATCATCAAGGACATGCGCGAACCATCAGGACTGATGCAACTCGTCCAGTAGCCGGATTTGAGCTTCAGCCCTGCGCTTAGTACTACTGGGCTTTGGCACCCCACTACCCCTCATCCGCCTTCTGCAGATGCAGGGCGAACCGGCTGCCCGCCCCGGCTGAACTCTGGACGCTGATCCGGGCGAAGTTGAGGTCGGCGAGTTCCCGGGCCAGTGTCAGACCGAGGCCGGTGCCCTGGGCAGAGATTTCGGTGGCGTCTTCCTCGCGGTGGAAGGGCTCGAAAATGCGTTCCAGGGCCGCGTCGTCAAGACCGATGCCGCTGTCCTCGATGCCGATGGCGACATCGTCATCATCGGCGCTGATGCGCACATGGACCGTGCCGCCCTCGGGGGAGTAGCGGATCGCATTTTCCAGCAACATGCCGAGGATGCGGTGGACATGGCGGATGTCACCCACCGCCAGCAATTCGTCTGCGCCGCCATCATCCAGTTCCAGCGTTACGGCGCTTTCTGCGGCCATGCGCTGGACGGGCGCCATGGCGTTTTCTGCTTCCCAGATGGCGTCGAAACTCTCCGGCGCGCTGGGCAGTTTGCCGCCGGCGATCTTGGAGAGGTCGAGAATGTCATTGATGATGCGGGCCAGCCGCTCCCCTGCCGTCTTGATCGTCTCGGCCTGTTCAAAGGCCCGGCCGGTGTCCTCGGCGATGTAACCCTCGCGGGTCAACAGGCCTGAAAAACCGATGATGGCATTGAGGGGGGTACGCAGTTCGTGGGAGGCATTGGCCAGGAAGCTCGCCTGCATCTGCTCGGCATTGCGGGAAATTTCCAGCGATTCTTCGAGCTCCTGGCGGGCCTGCGTCAGCTCGTCCAGCGCCCAGATGTGGCGCAGCTGGGCGGCGGTGAGGGCCGCGACCGACTCAAACAATTCCTGGCATTTCGGGGAAAAGAAGCCGGTTTGGTCGTGTTCGCTGTCGATCACGCCGACAATACGTTCGCCATCCAGAATGGGCACGCAGAGTTCTGAACGTGCCTGCATGAGGTCGTGGATGTAACGGGGGTCTTCGGCAAGTTCATCGATGCGGATCGGTTGACCGGTCGTCGCCACGGAGCCGGTGATGCCGGACCCGACCGGGATCGTCATCCGGTTGATGATGGCGCCATCTTCATCATCGAGAGTCTTCTCGCCAATCGCAGCCATCTGTACGAGCTCGCCGCGATCCCGGTCGAGCCGATAGACCACACAGTCGATATAGCCCAGCCGGGCCACGACATTGCGGGCGACATAACGATAGAGCTGGGCTTCGTCACGAATGCCGGCGACATCCACGGCAAATTCCCGGAAGACCCGAACCGGATCCATCGCTGCGGTGGACGGCAAGTGCTTTGGTTCGGAACCGGATATGGATGCGGGCACAGATGGCATGACAACAAGCAAGTGATTGATAGAGACGGCTGTCTCTCACAAACACCTGCTCGCCGCCAGTTATATCGAATGCGGGTTAGCGTTTTATAATCGGTTGAAGCTTGCCATAAGTCAGCGAACGCCAGAGCCATTCCAGCGGGCCGAACTTGAAGCGGGACAGCCACAGCGGTGACCAGATCAGTTGAAGCGCCCAGACCAGCAAGACCAGTTTGAGCTGGTCGACACGTTCAACCGTGCCAAACAGACCCAGGCCCGGCGCACCGACAAAGATGAAGGTCATGATCAAGGTCTGGCTCAGATAATTGGTGAAGGCCATGCGACCGACACTGGCGAACCAGGCGATGATCAGTTTGAAGGCACCGATCTTGGACAGCAACATCACCAGATTGGCGTAACCGAAGGACAGAACGATACTGCCGAAGAAGGACCAGGCCAGACCGTCCGCCTTGGCCTGGGCTGAAAATTCGCCCGTGACCATCGTCGTGGTCGACATCCAGTTCAGGTATACGCCAGCCGCGATGACAACGACGCTCAGGATCAGATAACGCGAGGTGCTCCAGGCGGCGGACAGGAAACCGCTCTTGTAGAGCGCCATCCCCAGGAACATCAGACCCAGCGTGCGCGGCCCCATGAAGATCATGCTGAACACCTGGCCGATCACGGCAAAAAGGGCGTTCATGGGAATGTGCTGGAGGAAACCCGCGCGGAACGATTCGATCATATTGGCCTGCATGTCGGCCATCATCTGTTGTTCCTGCGCCGCACCTTCTGCAGGCGTGAACATGGCGCCGAGATAAGTCAGTCCGACCATGATCAGGCCACCGATGAGGATCAGAAGAATGCCGAAGAAGGTCAGCTTGCCCACGGACATCTTGCGTGCATTGACCGCGATCATGCCAAGCAGGGCGTAGTGGACCAGGATGTCGCCCCACCAGAAGACATAGGCATGAATGGCACCGATCAGCAGCAACCACAGCATGCGTGGATAATGTTTTCCGGTCGTGTCTCCATCACCCGCCATCAGGATGATGCCGGCCCCGAACAGGGTGGAGAAGATCGTGATGAATTTCATTGCGAAGAAGGTGTGCGCGACGGACCAGACCGTCAGATTGGCCCCGGTGAGGTCCATCATCAGGGTCGGGTCGTCATACGCCATCGGGGTCATCGCAAACCCCTGTACGTTCATCATCAAGATGCCCAGCACGGCGATCCCGCGCAGTGCATCAATACTTACCAGTCGATTGGATTGTGGTTCAGCCATGCCGCTCTCCCCTGTCAGGCGATGCAAGCTAGACTGGTGTGTTGCAGAAGTCCCGGGGAAAAACGCCGGGCGAGTCCCCTGAAGCAGACCTAGAGCACGCTTCGGGCGAGCACGGTGATATAGCCGGCATAGGCTGCGAACAGCAGCAGGCCGAAAATCCGGCCGATCGGGCGTCGTGCCAGCACGATGCCGGCAATGACGACACTGGCCGCCATCATTACCCAGAAGTCGAGGGCGAAGAAGCCTTCCGGAACCGGGAGTTCCGAGCCGACGGCTGCAGCGGCGATACCGGTCGCGCCACCGACGGCAAATACGTTGAAGATATTTGAGCCCAGTACGTTACCGATGGCCAGGTCCGCCTGGCGCCGCAGGGACGCCATGACGACGGTTGCCAGTTCTGGCAGGGAGGTGCCGAACGCCAGCGCAGTGAGGCCAATGATGGATTCATCAATGTCCAGCGCGCGCGCCGCCTCGGTTCCGCCGATCACGATCATCTGTGCGCCGACCGGCAGGGCGACAAGGCCTACAGCAAGCGCGAACAGGATATTGCTCCACTTGTGCGGCAGACCTTCCATACCGTCGATATCGGTCAGTTCCGCCAGGCTCGGATCATCTGTCTTGCCGCGCGCCAGGAAACCGAGAATGCCGACATAGGCGATAATGGTCGCGAAGAGCGCGTAGGATTCGGTGGGAGATATGATGTGGTCGTAAGAAACGCCAACCAGGGCAATGGCGGCCACCAGTGCGAAGATGGCATTGCGGCGCACACCCGGTGTGGTCGTGGCGATGGCGCCAAAGACGGCGGGAAGACCCAGAACAAGCAGGAAGTTGGCGATGTTGGAGCCAACGATATTGCCCATCGCCAGGCCCGGCGCGCCCGCTAAGGCAGATTGCACGCTGACCACCAATTCCGGTGCAGACGTGCCAAAGGCGATGATCGTCAGGCCGACAAAAAGCGAGGGAAGCTTCCAGCGCCGTGCCAGGCCAGCTCCGCCCCGGACGAGGTAGTCACCCCCAAACAGGAGGACGACAATACCGCCGAGAATCAATGCTATGAAAACCGGAGCCGACATGACTTAACTCAGTACTCTGAAAGTGGACTAGTCGAAGCGATGATACTCGATGAGATTGAGCAGTCCGAACAGGCCGGCAACCAGGCCAAGGGCAACAAGAGCATACATGGATAAACCCCAAATCAATTTAGTTCGAAGGTTACATAGCGCGCTCATGGCCTGCTGGCCAGTCGGAGACGTCGTATGAGCTGGAGATGGCAGCTGGAACCGCTATTGCGCCCGCTTTTCCAGGCCTGGTGGCGCATGAAACGTGGAACGACACTGGGAGTGCGGGTTCTCGCTCAGCGCGAGGATGGCGCTATTATGCTGGTTAAACACACCTATATGGCCGGCTGGCATTTGCCGGGGGGTGGTGTTGAAAACGGTGAGATTGCCGTCGAGGCCGCCGAGCGCGAGCTGGAAGAGGAAGCGGGTCTGAGCGCGCGGGGACAGCTGGCACTGGCCGGGATTTTCGCAAACCACAAATTCTTTCGCGGCGATCACGTTATACTTTATACTGTTTCGGGTGCGGAAATCTGTGAACCGGCAGACCAGGGCGAGATCGCCGAACGGGACTGGTTCAGGACTGACAACCTGCCTGAGGACGTGTCTCCAGCCACATTGAGGCGTATCCGTGAACACGCCGGAATGCACGCCATAAGCCAGCACTGGTAGAAAAAGTTGCGGTGTGCCATCGACCCGTTCCTGCGAGGGTTGTGAGGATGAGGGCCAACGGCACACCGCGGGGCGCACGCTGTCGAAACTAGGTGAGGCTGCCTGAACGCTGGCTGAAGCAATCGACCCAAGTTTCGCCGTGGATTCGGCACAAGATTGTGTTTTAGTGGTCCAATTGGCGGCTAGATGTGCCTAAAGTGTCCTGGGATCGATTCGAAGACGCTAAATGGCTGACACCTCTGACGATCAGGCTTCGCAAGCGGAAGGCGAACAACCGCCCGTGCTCAAGGATGACGACCTCCTCGAACCGGATAACTGGATCGGTCAGATTCTGCCCGGAATCCTGGCGGTTGGTTTCATCATCATTGTTGCCCTGGCCGTAATGGCTGGCGAGCGCGGTCTGATGTCATCTGCGCGGACCACCAACCAGGCGACGCTCGAAACTGTCCTGGCCAACACTTTCCAGCGTTATGAGGATTGGGCCGCACAACAGGAAAGCCACGTCCGAATCTGGTCTCAGGATGTCGATGTTCAGGGGGCCGTGCGCGAACTCAATTTCGTGCCTGCCGCCACCAGCTTGCGCGCCTCTCCGCTGCAGGTCGAGTTGTCGGTGATGCTCACACCGTGGCTGGATGAGTACGGATATACCGGGTTTTCCGCAGTCTCGGCTGACGGCATCGTGCTGGCCGGAAATGCCAGCGAAGTCCTCGGCGCCCCCTCGCTCGCCATGACCCATGTCGACATGGAACGTCTGCTGGCCAACGGGGTGACGCTCAGCGCGCCGTACATATCCGACGAGTTGGGCGAGGCGGACGAACACGGCTTGCTGGAACGTCCCCTGATGCACGCGGTCTCGCTGATCCAGGATGGTGAGGATCTGCTTGGATATCTGGTTTTCGACCTCGATCCACGCCTCCAGTATACAGCGACGTTCCAGGTCGGACGCACCGGGGCCTCCGGCGATACTTTCGTCGTTGACGACCAGGGGCGGCTCCTGTCCAGCTCGCGTTATGAAGACATCATGATCGCTGAAGGCTTGCTGGTGGAGAGCCACCCATCCTTGCTGCATCTTGAGGTGCGCGATCCGGGCCTGGACTTGACCGTGGTCGGTCGGCCGCAACGCCCTTACTCCGAATGGCCGCTCACCTATGCGGCTGCCGATGTGGTCAGTGGTAATTCCGACACCAATCTGCGCGGTTATCGCGATCTTCGCGGCAAGCTCGTCATGGGGGCTTGGCAATGGTTTCCCGAACGCAATTTCGGCATTGTCACCGAGGTTGAGGTTTCAGAAGCGCTCGCCGGCGCCAACCAGGCCCGCGCGGTTTTGCGGGTCTTTGCCGTGGCAATGGCGCTGTCCTTCATCCTCCTGGCCGTGCTGTTCAGCGCCCACCGAAATATCTCGCGCCAGCGCGCCTTGGTAACGCATGAAGCCAAGCAGCGATTTTCCCAGATTTTGATGACCGCGGCCGAAGGCATTTACGGGATCGATGGCGACGGGCGTGTGACGTTCATCAATCCTCGCGCCTGCGAAATGCTGGGTTACGTCGAGGATGAACTGATCGGCAAGGTCATGCACTCCATGGCGCACCATTCTCATCGTGATGGCTCGCTGTATCCGAAAGAGGAATGTCCGGTGCACACGCATGGGGTGCCGATCGAGGAAACGGATGAGGAAGTCTTCTGGACCAAGAATGGCCAGCCCATTCCGGTCGAATTCTCGACCTCTGCCATTGATCCGGACAATCCGGGCGCGGGTGCGGTTATCACCTTCCGTGACATCACCAAGCGCAAGCGCGACGAACAGGCGCTGCGTCGTTACGCCCAGGAGCTGAAGCGCTCGAATGCGGAGCTGCAGGAGTTTGCCTATGCGGCCTCGCATGACCTGCAGGAACCGCTGCGCAAGATCCAGGCCTTTGGCGAGCGTTTGAACAACAAGTATGCGCCGGCGCTCGACGATACGGGACGACACTATCTCGAACGCATGGTCGATGCGGCCGGGCGCATGCGTCGCCTGATCGACGATTTGCTGAGCTATTCTCGTGTGAATTCGAAGACGACGTCCTATCTGCCGGTCGAATTGGCCGGCGTGGTGGCGGATGTCTTGTCTGACCTGGAACCTCGTATCGCTTCAGAGGATGCCAAGATCCGCGTCGGCGAGCTGCCGGCCATCGAGGCGGATCCGGGCCAGATGCACCAGCTCTTCCTGAACCTGCTGGCCAACGCGCTGAAATTCCGCCGGACCGGTGTCACGCCGAGCATTACCATCGAGGGCAATGTCGAGGTGGGTGAGGCCGGTGCGGTCGCACGCATTTCCATTACTGACAATGGTATCGGGTTCGAGCCGCGCCATGCCGAACGCATTTTCGGCATGTTCGAGCGTCTGCATGGCCGGGAAGAATTTGATGGCACCGGAGTTGGCTTGGCCACCTGCCGCAAGATCGCCGAACGTCACTCCGGCGAGCTGACGGCCTGGGGTGAGCCGGATGCGGGCGCCGTGTTTACTCTAATACTGCCAATCCGCCAGGGAACAGTGATATAGGTTCAACAACGCTGCCGGAACGGAGACCGGATTGAATTTCCGCGCCGATACATCAACCGTGCTCAGGGCGCTCGCGCCCCTGTTGCTGGCGCTTGTGGCCGCACTTGTGTTCGCGCTGATCAGCCGATCATGGGCTTTGGCGCTGGTCGCGGTGCTGGTGGCTGTTGGTGGGGCAATCGCCGTCGCGATTGCCCTGCGACACGGCGCAGATAACACGGCGGCGCGTGAGCAAGCCGAATTGATCGAGAAATATGCACTCGAGCTGGAACGCTCGAATCAGGACTTGCAGGTTTTCGCTTCCGCAGCGTCGCACGACCTGCAGGAGCCGCTGCGCAAGATCGAGAGTTTCGGCCAGCGCCTGCACGACAAGTATGATGATGTGCTCGACGAGGCTGGGCGAACCTATCTTTACCGCATGGTGGACGCGTCGAGCCGCATGCGCCGCCTGATCGATGCTCTGCTTACCTTTGCCCGGGTGAATGACAGCAATACCAGTATTGCGGACGTTGATCTGGAAGCGCTTTGGAATTCCGTCCTGGTGGATAATTCTGCGCGTATCAAGGCGCTCAAGGCCCGGATTGACGTGACCGGTCTGCCGGTGGTCCAGGCCGATGAGACCCAGATGCGCATTGTGTTTGCGAACCTTCTGAGCAACGCCCTCAAATACCAGCCAGACGGCCAGGTGCCGGAGATCTCGGTTGAATATTTCGAACCCGATGGTGTCGATCTGGCCGGAATCCGGGTGCGCGACAATGGAATCGGATTTGACGCCAAATACGCCGAACGAATTTTCCAGATGTTCGAGCGTCTTCATTCCCGAAGCGAGTTCGATGGGAGTGGAATTGGTTTGGCAACTTGCGCTAAGATCGCGGAACGCCATGGTGGCTCGCTGACGGCGCACTCTAATCCGGGGCAGGGCGCCGAGTTTTCCTTGATCTTGCCCAAGTATCAGTAGAAGTTGTGTTTCTAGGCCCTGGGGTTGGGCTGATCTGGCAAAGAGGCTGGCATAATGAGCACTGAAAACTCGCTTTTCACGATCCTGATGGTGGATGACGATCCCGATGATCGTCTGCTGTTCAAGGAGGCGTGCGAGGAAGTTCGACTGCGTAATCCGCTCGAATTCCTTGAGAATGGCGAGCAGCTGGTTGATTATCTCAAGCGTCAGGGGGCCTACGCTCATTTGAAGGGCGAGCCGTTTCCGGGCATTATCCTGCTCGATCTGAACATGCCGCTCAAGGATGGCCGCGAGGCCCTGGAAGAGGTGAAGGCCGACCCGGAACTTCGCCACATCCCGATTATCGTGCTGACAACATCCAAGAGCGAGGACGATATCCTGGCCAGCTACGGGCTCGGTGCATCCTCCTATATCGTCAAGCCGATCTCTCTTGACCGCCTCATGCGTGTCGTCAATTCCATCGGTGAATACTGGGTCCAGATCGTGGAAGTTCCCACGCCCGCCGAAGACGTGGAAGAAATCGACTGATTTGCGCATCAGACCCGGCATTCAAAACAGGCGGCCATTGGTCGCCTGTTTTGTTATGTTCGCCTGTGAGGAGAGTTGCCGCGACCTTGCCTCAATCCGTCTCTAGGGTTTGCGGGGTAACTAACCGTCGCAACATGCGGCGCAGGGGGAAATGATGTTCGCACGTATGGCAATGACCGGGCTGACCGTAATGGTCGCCATGGTACTGGCTCTGGCGATTCTGGTTCTGCTCGGCGCCTACGCGCCCTTGTGGCTGCACTGGGTTCAAAATGGTGCGGACCTGATCGAGCGAGCAGTGACCTCCACCGGCCTGCCCAGCCAGTACAATGTCTGGGTTGGAATTTTTGCGGCGTCTGAAGCCATCGTCATCCTGATTTTCACCATCATAGCCCGGATTATTCTGGCTGTGGGCCTGTCGCCCTTCTCTTCGCGCATGAACGGTATCGGAGCGCTGCTGGCCAGCATCGGGTCGATGACGGCCTCGCTCTTCTTTGCCTTTGTACTTGGAATCCTGATGCTGGTTTCCCTCGGTATTACGGCGCCGGAAATTCTCGACAACATGTTGTCCGCGGCCGGTTGGGTCGAAGCGCGGCTGGAACATACGGGGCTGCCTTTCCGCTGGAATAATATCCTGCGCTTGCTGATCGCCGACGACCAGATACTGCTGCTCTTTTTCACCATTGTGGCGCGCATGCTGATCGCCATTCTGGCGACCGCGATCACGTCAGCGATGAGTGGCGGAGACTCCCGCTACCTGGCACCCGCACGTTAGTTTGAGAGTGCCTTGGCGAGATAGGGCAGGCTGATATCCATGCGATAATCGGTGGAGGAGTGGTTGTCCGGGAATTCCTCGTAGACATGGTCCACTCCGCGAGCGATGAGCATTTTGTGCATGCGACGTGCGCCGTAGAGCAGGTTGTACTGGTCCACATCGCCGCAATCGATGAACAGGCCCTTGAGCCCTTTCAGTCCCTCGCCATGCTCATCCAGCATCTCCAGGGGGTCCCATTTCAGCCATTGCGCCCAGCGTTCCGGAATGCGTTCGCACGTGTCCATGGTCACCGGCAGGCGAATGCCCAGATAGCTGTTCGGATCCGGATCATAGGTCGCAGCCATGGCCAGGATCATCATGGCGTGCAGATCACTTCCATCGACCTTCACAGCGCTCTCGAACGCCGCGATGAACGTCTCGATCGTGCCACCCCGCTTGTTGATCCGGCGCAGGGTATGGGCAAAATCGGCAGCGAACATCAGCTCGAAACCCATATCGCCGGAATGACTGGCCGCAGCGGACCAGAAGTCCGGATAGAGCAGGGCGTGCACCATGGCGGCATATCCGCCTGAGCTCTTGCCAAAAACACCGCGTTTGCCGAAGCCACCACAACCGAATTTGGTCTCGATGGCGGGTACACATTCGGTGGTGATGAAGTCAGCCCAATTCCCCATGGCCGAGGAATTCACATACTGATTGCCGCCAAGCCGGGTGAAACAGTCCGGGAAGGCGATGACACACGGTGCCATCTTGCCCTCGGCTATCAGCCGGTCAGCACGCTCGGGAACATTCTCGGCGAAATTGTTCCAATTGGTGTGTTTGGGACCGCCGGAGGTGAAGCCCACCAGGTCGACCAGCAAGGGCAGGCCTACGCCATCATGGTCATGCGGGATATAGACATCGACGCGCCGCCGGCCGGGATCACCCAGCATGTTGTTGGCAATGGCCTCGCTGTCGATCTCTAGTTTTTTCACCGTTCCGCGCGGGAATTCGCCTCGTTGCATGTCCTGTTTCTCCGGGAGTTGCGGCTCTGATACCAGTGCAGGCCGGCAAATACGACTGCTGTGTCTACTGCAAGCAGGAAATAGCCGATGATTCCGGGGAAATCGTAATTGAAAATCTGGCTCGCCCAGATGGACGTGCGCAGGAGGCTGGCAATGCCATAGGCGAAGACGGAAACCGGATGCCAACAGGCGGGTGGAATCACTTTCAGCACTGATTGTATCAGGTTAGGCT
>CBFHQE010000108.1:0-10317 GCA_965657935.1 Maricaulis sp.
GATGACGGGGATCGTCGCGCTCCTGACTTCATCCTTTCCCTTTATGGGAAGGGTCCCTCCGCAGCTTTAGCGAAGGAGGGGGATAGGGTGCGGCCCGACAGGGCCCCACAAATCGCCCGTCATCACCCGGCTTGTCCGGGTGACCTCAGCTCGCCTGTCGACAGGATAGTCGAGGTCCCCCGGCTGTCTGCTTCGCAGCCACCGTGGGATGACGGTAAAAAAGGGATTGAAACAACAAATCTGGTCATCCCGCCGCCAGTCATGACGATGTCAGCGCCCTCCTCGGCCGCCTCCGACTGTGGCTTGGCTGCCGCTTCCTCAAGCGCTTGTTCAGAGCTGGGTTCAGAGATAGCCGCCGCCGCCGCCTCCGTCTGAACCGGATCAGATTTTGCCCCATCGGCCGGTTGAACCAACAAGGCCAGCGCGCTCATCAAAATCATCATCAACCATCTCCCATTTCCGCCAGGCCTAACCGATGCGGTTTAAGCGACCCGCCGCATACTTGGTGCAATTTTAGGGAATTGGGGGATGTGGGAGACTGGAAAACGGTGTGTGTGCCTGATTTTTCCCTGATTTTTCCTAGAACAGACACCGTCACCCCGATGAAGATCGGGGCCCAGTTCGAAGGGTATGGTGATTCAGGAGCGGGCGCTCTCTGGAGCAGGACGCAGCCTTACGAACTGGGTCCTGACCTTCGCCTGCACTCGCGAATGCGGGTGTCAGGATGACGCGGGTTAGCGATCTAGAGCGCGTTCCCCCGGACCTGTTCCGGGGCCTGGGGGAAATGGATGTGTGCTCCGGTTCCCACTAAGTCCGCGTGACCAAGTCCGCTATCCGTCCAGATGACTGCCGGACAGGTCCCGCAAGTTGCGGGTCTTCAGCCATCATCGAGCGCATTTGCTCGTCGACGTTGTCCATATGGCTTTGCAGAACTTCACGATCACCCGCCTCGAAATACTCACCCTCATCGACCACGGACAATCGCTTGAAGAACTTTGCCGCAGACCGGATTAGATCGACCGTTTCGACATGAATATCGGCCCCGGCAAATTGCGTTTTGCACCATTCCTGAATGTAAAGCTGGTCATCAAATTCGAACCGCAACGGCTCGCAATTCGCATGTAAATGCACTTCAATGCCGCTCACTGGACCGACATAGTCGATGTCTTGATCGTTCAAGATGCGTTTTAGGACGACTTCGACTTCATTAATTGGCGAACAAGGCCAGCCCATCTCCTCGGCGCGCTGGCTGATGAAAGACACCAGCGCCGCCTTGTCGTGACTGGACCGCAGACGCCCCTCAAAGTGTATGGTTACGCCCACGCGACTCCTCTAATCAATAGGCTCCCGCTTTTCCCCGCTCTCACTCAGATAAATCTCCGACCCCTTCGCCTTGAACTCCTCGGCCTTCTCGGCCAGGCCGCGTTCTGCTTCGGTCATCTCGTTCGGCGCCCGGGCACTTCCAAACGTGTCCCGGATCTCCCGCGTGATCTCCATTGAACAGAATTTCGGGCCGCACATGGAGCAGAAATGCGCCACCTTGTGGGCGTCCTTGGGCAGGGTCTGGTCGTGGAAATCGCGGGCGGTTTCCGGGTCGAGGGCCAGGTTGAACTGGTCTTCCCAGCGGAATTCGAAGCGGGCGCGTGACAGGGCGTCGTCGCGGATCTTGGCGGCGGGGTGGCCCTTGGCCAGGTCTCCCGCGTGGGCCGCAATTTTATATGTCACCACGCCGACTTTCACATCATCGCGGTCGGGCAGGCCCAGATGTTCCTTGGGCGTCACGTAACACAGCATCGCGCAGCCGAACCAGCCGATCATCGCGGCACCGATGCCCGAGGTGATGTGGTCATAACCCGGTGCGATATCCGTGGTGAGCGGGCCCAGCGTGTAGAAGGGCGCCTCGTGGCAGCATTCCAGCTGTTTATCCATATTTTCCTTGATCTTGTGCATGGCCACATGGCCCGGCCCTTCGATCATGACCTGGCAGCCCTTGTCCCAGGCGATCTTGGTCAGCTCGCCCAGGGTTTCCAGCTCGGCGAACTGCGCACGGTCATTGGCGTCGGCAATCGAGCCAGGACGCAGGCCATCACCCAGAGAGAAGGAGACATCATAGGCGCGCATGATGTCGCAGATGTCCTCGAAATGTGTGTAGAGGAAGCTCTCCTTGTGATGCGCCAGGCACCATTTCGCCATGATGGAACCACCGCGCGAGACGATGCCGGTGACGCGGTCTGCGGTCAGCGGGACATAGGCCAGGCGCACGCCGGCATGGATGGTGAAATAGTCCACACCCTGTTCGGCCTGTTCGATCAGCGTGTCGCGGAAGACTTCCCAGGTCAGGTCCTCGGCAATGCCATTGACCTTTTCCAGCGCCTGGTAGATCGGCACGGTGCCGATCGGCACCGGCGAGTTGCGCAGGATCCATTCACGCGTGTTGTGGATATTCTTGCCGGTGGACAGGTCCATCACCGTGTCGCCACCCCAGCGGATGGCCCAGACCATTTTCTCCACCTCTTCCTCGACCGAAGAGGCCACGGCGCTGTTGCCGATATTGGCATTGATCTTGGTCAGGAAATTGCGGCCGATAATCATCGGCTCAAGTTCCGGGTGGTTGATATTGGCCGGGATGATGGCGCGGCCGCGGGCAATCTCGTCGCGGACAAATTCCGGCGTCACGTGTTCGGGGATGGAGGCGCCAAAACTCTCGCCGTCCGCCAAACGCTCCTTGGCGCCCTCAACCGCCTGTTTGCGGCCCAGATTTTCGCGCTCGGCAACATAGACCATTTCCGGCGTGATGATCCCGGCCTTGGCGAACTCGTACTGGGTCAGCGGCTGGCCGTCCGTGCCCTTGAGGGGCTGATGCTGGGTCGGGAATTCGCGGGCCAGGTATTTGCCGGTTGCCCCGCCATTATCCAGCGGCGAGAGCGGGCGGCCTTCATATTGTTCCACCTGGCGGTCCTTGTACCAGTCCAGGCGATGACGCGGCAGGCCGGTCTCGACATTGATCGTCGCGTTGGGATCTGAGTAAGGACCCGACGTGTCATAGACCCGCACCGGCGGCTCATTGGCGGTCGGGTGCAGGTCGATCTCGCGATGCGGGACTTTCAGCCCGGGCGCCGTGCTGGGCGAGGTATAGACACGCCGCGACCCCGGCAGCGGCCCGGTGGTCACTTCCGGCGTCTCGAAGGAGGCTTGGTCGGTGGGCTTGTTCATTGAAAAACTCCTGTCTCAGGCCGTGGCTTTTACGTGGCTCGGCGCCTTGCGCGCGCGGGCCCGCACCGAGGCGGCGGGATCTTTAAGGGCTTGGGTGCGAGCGGTTTCGGCCGCCTCGCGGAATTCGGGATGGTGGATGGCCAGCACGCACAGCGCATTGACCGCCCAGGCGCGCACAAAGGGGCGCGTATGAGTAATATGGGTTTGCGCAAGCCGGGCCAGCGCCGGGCCTTCGGGCAGCGGACGGTCACAGGCGTCGAGTGCTTGCAGGATGTGCAGGATGGCGCCCCAATGGGTCAGCCTGCCCAGGCGCGGCGTGACGGCAGTCGCGATATCAGCCAGAGTCAGATCACCACATTTCAGGCTCTGCTGGACCAGCCAGGTCGAGCCAGCCTGGATCAGCGGTTCAGTGTCATCGATGAGGTCATAGAGCGCGTCCCAGAAACCGGGCGCATCACGCAGCTGGACTTTCGCCTCGCACAACAGGCTCATCGCCTTGCCGTCAAACTCGCTGATCGCTGCCCTCAAGCGGGCTTTTGTGTGCGCGGTGGTCTGGTCGCTCATTTCCTGCTCCGTCCCGACGCCGGCATGACCCGGATCCGGTCCTAAGGGTCTTTCTCAGCACCCGCGCGTGGCGGGGCACCCCTCGGAACTCAACTGGGGAGGAAAATGGACGTGCGCCGATGATTTGGCAAGTTGGCAGGCTGAAGCTGTTTACAGCCGCACCCGTTGGCAAGATTGCCCGTCCCTCGCACACACGCTCTTTCAGCCCCCAATAAAAGATTGTACTGCGACCCTTGTATATTTCAGGTTGACTGTCTCTGTGAAATGCCAAACCTGTCCCGGTTCAATGACCTAAATACCAAGTTTCTTATGGGGGAAAGTATCATGCGCGCCTTATTCGCATGTCTCGTTGCTGTCGTTGCCTGTAGCGCCTGTTCGACAGTGCGCCCGAGTCCGGTCGGACCAGTCTACAGCGACACGTATTCAATCAATGATATCGAGGTCCGCCTGACAGAAGGCGATCGCGTACCCAATCGGTATGACGCATCTGTTATGGAAATTCTTGAGGATGACGAACGGATTTCCGAGCGCCAGCAAGAGGAATTCCAGAACTTCGCTGCAAGCCATGGTGGACTGACTGATGAGAATGCCGGGGAGCTATTCCTCGAATATCTCGTCTGGGACCGTCTGGGCCGCCTGCTTCCGGGTTACTATCGCGGCGAGGTGAACAGCGCGCTGAATGTGGAAATCGTCTCCACCACCTTCCCGAACACGGCGACGATGCTGCTGGTCGGAGAGGTGATCGGTACGAGTTACGAATTCACCCTGACGGATCAGCGCACCGGTGATGTGGTCGTCGAGACGACCGAGCGCATCGCTCCGATTGTCCAGCCCAGTGCTGGTTCCGGTGGCGGACTGCTGGGTATCGCCCTGCGTGGAGGCAATGAGCACCGGCATCTGCTGGATCTGCAACGCATGGCCGACGCCATCGCCAACGAGATCACCAACATCATTGCGCGGAATGCCATTCAGTCCTTTGATGAGGATAAGGTTGTCGTGCATCCGATCCCCGACATGCCGGAGATGGAGAACGAGGACATGACAGCCGAGCCTGTCAGCCCCTAGACCTTCCGCTGCCAGGTCCTTGCCGACACATTGTCCGGCCGGGACCTGGTGCCTGGCCGCGTCTTCGTTGACGGTTCAACCTCGACCACCCAGTCTGTGGGCGGGAGAACGTCAAGATGCTTGCAATCCTTCTGGTCACCGCCGCATTGAGCCTTGTCGACGGCAAACCCGCCGATGTGGTGGGTGCGACTGGCCCAGCCATTTCCGGTCTCTATGTCGAGGCTGCTGCCAACGGCACGAGCCAGTGCAGCGACGCGCCAGCTTCCGCCAAGCGGCTTGAGATCTACATCCGCGCTGAACCGCCTCATCCATGCTCCTCCAACCTGGGATATGTGCGTTATATGCTGGGCGGGGCGGGTTCGAACGAGTTTGTTGTGACCACAGCACCCGAACCGGTGCAGTCGAGCGATACAAGCCAACCGGCCAGCATCCTAGTCAGCGGCGGCTTCATCAATACAGCCGGACGCTATGCCTATGGCATTTCCGATGGACAGACGGTGGGCCGAGCGTATCTGCGGGTCATCCCGTCCGAGCGCGAGGCGCTGGAGTTGATCGAGCTATCCATCAGAGAACGCCGCAGCACGGACACCACAACCATCGTGGAAGACTCGCGTCTGGCAGACGGCACAATATTGAGTCGTTTCATCCATTGTTACGATCTGGACGAGATACGCCACGACGCCTACTGATCGCCTCACTCATGCCCATGCACGGCCCGCGTTTCACCGGGCTCGGTGAAGAAGTCCTCGTCGCTGGCGCGTACCGCGACCGGCGGGAATGGTCCGAGATGGATGCCGGTGAGCTCCTCGGCATTGATCCGCTCGCGCAGCACGTCACCGCCCCATTCCGTCACCAGCCAGAAGGGCGGGAAGGCGTGATCGGTTCGCACGGCCCGGAAATGCTCGTGATGGGTCTCGTAGATCTCTGCATCCGGCGTCGCATCGCCCAGATGCATCACCGTGATCTCGCCGTTCAGCGTGACGCGATAGACCATGTTCTGCACGCTGGCCCAGTTGGACCCGCCGGCATGGGGCACATAGACGGCCTCGATGACCAGCGCCCGCGGGTCTTGCGGCGTGGCGACGACAAATCCCATGGGTTCCACAATGAAGGGCAGCGCCACAATGCGTTCGGCCATGCTGTCTTCCCAGTCCCGCTCGGCCTCCATCATCGGGCGCGCCTGTGCGGGGGCAACCAGCACGACGGCCGGGTGACGGCGCATATAGCGAACCATCTCCTCGGCGTCGAAATGATCGTCGTGGATGTGACTGACAAAGACCACATCGACGCCTTCGAACTCATCCTCACCCGCCATCAAACGGCGCTTGATACGCCGCGGGATCGGCTGGATGCCGTTGAAATGGATATAAAGCGGGTCAAACAGGATCCTGGTCTCACCGGCTGTCACCAGCACGGCTTCATTGGCCAGGAAGTGGGCTGTCGCATCATCGCCTGCGACCGGGTGGACCAGGGCCGCACTGAAAAGCGCAGCCGCCAGGGTTGGGCTGTGTATCATCAATCATCTCCCCCCGGCACTCGAGGCGAGCATGACCAATCACCCTGTTCTTGGCAATCTGTGCAGGGCAGTCGCGCCTACAACTAGTCGTGACCGTGGATAGCCCGGATCTCGCCCGCTTCGGTGAAGAAGTCTTCCCGGCTGGCCGTCACCGCGACAGGGGCATTGATCGGCACATGGATGCCGGTGATGTGGTCGGCATTGAGCCGCTCACGTACGACATCGCCACCCCAGGTCGAAATCAGCCAGTAAGGCGGGAAGGCATTGTGCGTTTCGCGCGCCTGGAAATGTGTCTCGTGGCCGGCATAGGCGCGCGGGTCCTGGGTGGCATCGCCCAGATGCATCACCGTTGCCTCGCCGTTCAGCGTGACGCGAAAGACCATGTTCTGGATATGCGAACGGCCAGGCCCGCCGGCATGGGGGATGTGAACCGTCTCGATACGGATCGCCTCCGCTTCGCCATCAGCAGCGATCACCAGCTCCTGGGGCCGGGAGACAAACGGCATGATCTGCAGGCGTTCGGCAAAACGCTCCTGCCATCCGGACGCAGCGCGCATGTCCAGTTGCGCCTGGTGCGGCGCGACCAGAACGACATCGGGGTGGGTGGCCAGATAGGCGTTCATCTCCGGCGCATCGAAATGATCGCCGTGCACATGACTGACAAAAACCGCATCCACCCCGGCAAACTCGCCCTCGCCTGCCATCAGCCGCGCCTTGGTGTCCGGCGCGACCAGCGGGTAGCCATAGGAATGCGTGAACAGCGGATCGAACAGGATTTTCGTCTCACCCGACGTGACCAAAATGGCTTCATTGGCGAGGTAATGCGCGCGCGTCCCGTAACCCTCCACAGGGTGAGCAAGGGTGGCAGCATTCACGACCAGCCCCAATAAACCCGCTGCAAGCGCAATCCGCATGAGACGCTCCCGGCCTAGTGAACCGCAGCTGCTTCGACGGCCCGCATCACGCGCAGCACATTGAGGCCCCAGATCTTGGCGATGTCTTCCTCGGAATAGCCACGGCGCAAGAGCTCGGCCGTGACCGCCGGCGTGGTCGTGGCATCGTCCCAGCCGCCAACGCCGCCACCACCATCAAAATCCGAGGCGATGCCAACATGGTCGATGCCGGCCACGGCAACGGCGTGATCGATATGATCAACAAAGTCGGAGAGGGTCACATCAGGATACTGGCTCTGCAGCTCTGCCATGCGGGCCCGGGCCTCAGTGAAGGTATCAGCGGACGCGCTGGCGCGGCCCTCGGCGGTATCAAGACCCAGCTCGACCATCAGCGCATTGCGGGCGGTCGCGAGACCTTCATCCACTGCCTGGACATAACCGCGGAAGGCCACCATCTGGGCAACGCCGCCATTATCGCGGATCGCGCGCAGCTGTTCATCATCGAAATTACGCGGATGGGCGTAAACGCCCTGGACCCCGGAGTGTGAGCCCATCACCGGTGCGCGGGACATGCGGATTGCCTCGAGACCGGTCTCCTTACCGACGTGGGAGACATCGATCATGATGCCATAATCATTCAGCTCGGCGACAAGCGCGCGGCCGAGATCGGTCAGGCCGCGATCAATCGGGTCATCGCCGGCCGTCAGGTTCGGATTGGACGAGGTGCCGAACTGGTTGTTGCCGAAATGGGTGATGGACATGTAGCGCACACCGCGCTCTGCCCACATCGGCACATCCGCGATCGACGGGCCGAGCGGGTAGGAATTTTCCATGCCGATCAGTGCCACACGCCGTCCGGTCGCCGCGATTTCCTCGACTTCGTCCGCAGTCACGGCGAGGCTGATCTGATCCGGATGGTTTTCGAGCATGAGGCGAATGCCCTCATACTTGTTCTCGGCTTCGGCATGTGCGTCGGCATAACCGTCCTCGGTCAGCTCACCCTGTCCGACATAGACGATGAAAAACGCCGCATCGAGGCCACCCTCACGCATTTTTGGCAGGTCGACCTGGGCATCTGTGGGACCGCCGGGATCAAGGGCCGCCGTTCCAAAACCCCGCCCGGTATCCACATGTGTGTCCAGGGTCAGTACGCGGTCATGGATCTCCGCGGCGCGGGCCAGGAACTGCGCTTCGGTCTCCTCGCCACCACCAGCATTCTGGGCTCCGCAGCCCACCAGAAGCGCTGCAGCGGCAGCTGTCACCATAAGAATACGCATCGTCCCCTCCACAAAACTCGAGGCGCCAGACTAGAAAGCCTGACGCCTCGCGCAAGTGAAATAACATGCCCCGCCGAAGCCCTGTAACCCGGGTGAACTTCGACGGGGGACCTGTCAGCCCCCGTGCGGCACAGGACGGGCTGAACAGGCGTCAGTGCGTGCGCGTATAGGCATCACCGTCCCATGCCAGACCGGTCACTCGGCCGCTCTCATCGCGTTCGAACTGGAATGTCTGCAGAGAGGCAAACGCACTTGGCTGCGCGCCGAACAAGTCCGGCTGCGCCGGCTCCAGGGACAAGTGATAATCCCCCCACATCGCGATCAACGCACCGTTCTCGTAACGCACCTGAACGTCCAGATAAGGCTCACCCGTTGTAAAGGTTCCGACAAATGACTGAAGCTCGTCCGCGTCCGGCGTCCAGGTCCAGCCACCCCATTGCTCCTCGGCACGCGCCTCAGCTTCAGTTTCCTGGCGGTATTCCAACAAACGACCTTCACGCTGGGTGAAAATCTCAGGACGTCGGGTCGACCAGGTCACCGCATCCTCGTGTTCGACAAGGAATTGCAGATACATGTTGATCGTGCGGCTCGTTACCCAGCCGGTATTGTTAGCGGAATTGGAGAAGGCAGCGATGCCGATTCCCAACTCGGGAACGAAGGCCATCTGCGTGCGGGTGCCGACATAGCCGCCACCGTGGATATGAACTTCATAGCCCTCGAAATCGCATACATTCCAGCCCAGCGTATACTCGCTGCACACCAGCTCGTAGGCATTGCGACGATCTTCCATGCCCGTCTGGACATAACCCTGCTGGGCCGTGCTGATCGCGCTGGCGGAAATACCGGACCCCGCGGGAGCCTCGCCGCGCAGCTGCATCTGCAGCCAGGCCGCCATGTCATTGGTCGACGTCACGAGGCCGCCTGCAGACTGCATCATGTGGTCAGTCTTGGGGCGTTGTTCATACCAGCCGAGTTCACCACCCTGCCAGATATGGCTCCAGGACAGTTCATCCAGGCTGAAATCTGACGTGCGGGCAGACGTACTGTCCATGCCAAGCGGGTCGAACAGAACCTCGTCCATCCAGTCCTGCCAAGTCTTGCCCGTGGCCGTTTCCAGCAGTGCCGCATAGATGTTGTAGCCGAGATTATCGTACTCGAATCCTTCGTCACGAGCCTCGCCGAAATTCTCGATGAGGCGCGGATAATCCGCCGGGTTGATCGTCGCGGAATAGGCCTCGATCATGTTGATCTCACCGACATTGATCGGAACCTGGTGGCTGAGAAGATCGCTCATCGTGTAATCACGGATATCGACCCCGTCAGCCATGCCCAGATCTGGCCAGACTTCACCGATGGTCGTATCCAGGGAGAAGACACCACGCTCGTCCAGCACAGCGGCTACAAGGCCCAGATAGGCCTTGGTCTGGGACGCGATGTAAATCGGCGTGTCTGCCGTCATCGGCGCGCCGGTCGAGGCGCGGCGTTCGCCGGAAACATGATTCAGCAGAATATCGTCAGCCGTGACGACAACAGTCGCATAGCCCGGTCCCAGATTTTCGAAACGGTTGAGAAAGTCACGGAGCTGATCGGCCGCACCTTGCGGGGTTTCCGCGAGGGCAGATGCGCTCAGCCCGATAGTCGCCGCAGCGGCCAGAAGCGCAGATTTAACCATGAGAGGTTCTCCTTGTTGGTTACCGGTCGCCCGGCATTCAGAGAAGGGGTAGCTCATCTTCGTTTTGCGTTTAATTCGACTTCCCGACGAAGAATTATCTTCGAAACGAAGATAACA
>CBFHQE010000109.1:0-10079 GCA_965657935.1 Maricaulis sp.
TCCATAGCTCCCAGAAAGCATGTTCCGCTTAACAGTGAATGTAGCGATTAATCCGGCGTGCTGAAATTCCTGGTGGCCTTCCCCAACAATACCTCTCGCGCGGCATTGTTTTTGCAACTTCCCTCCTGAGGCGAGTGGAGCGTGCCATGCTTGGACGACATCTTCTGGGATATATGCCTGTACAGGCAGCCCAGGCCATTGTGGGGTTTGGATCGGTTGCGATCTTCACCCGGCTGATGGGAGCCGAAGCCTATGGTGTATATGCCCTCACGCTCGCGACGCTGTCACTGACCCATATTGCGACATTCACCTGGCTGGAAGCCGCCGTGGCCCGCTTCCATGCGCGCGCGGATGCCCGCAAGCGGTTGCGCGATCATCTGGCTACCGCCTATGGCATCTACATCGTGCTCGCGCTGGGTGGCGGCGCTTTGATGTTCGGGGCAATCCATTTCGCACCGCTGGACGGCTCCATGAAGGCCGTCTTCAGCTTTGCCGCTGTCTCGCTGATCATGCGAGCAGCCTTGCAAATCGGTCTTGAAACGCACCGGGCTGGTGGCGATGTCTCGCGATATTCCGCGCTGGAAGCCAGCTATCTGATGCTCGGTTTCATGATCGGCGTTGGTCTGCTTTTGATGACGGATCTGGGCCCCGCCGGGATATTCATTGGTACTGCCGTCGCGGCGCTGGTCGCGCTCGTTTTTGACTTGCCGGTGATGCTGCGTCGAGCCCGCGGCGGACGCGCCCAGCGAGTTCGCGCGAAGACCTATGCCCGTTATGGCTCCGCGGTATCGCTTTCCCTGGTGTTCGAACAATTGCTATCCGTGGGCGACCGCTTTCTTCTCGCAGCATTTCTGGGCTCCGGTGCGGTGGGCATGTATGCCGCCGGCTATGGCCTGGCGGACCGTCTTCTGGACATCATTTTCATCTGGTTTGGTGCTGCGGTCTGGCCGATGACGTTGAAGGCCTTTGAAACCCAGGGCGCAGACGCCGCCCGCCAGCTGGCTGGCCGCGCGGCCAGCCTGATGGCCCTGATCAGCTTCCCGGCCGCGGCTGGATTGGCGCTCGTGGCCGAGCCCTTGACGACAATCATTGTCGGCGAAAGCGTGCGGTCACAAGCCGCGGTCATCCTGCCCTGGATCGCCCTTTCCGGTCTGCTCAACGGCATGATGACCTATTATTTCCATG
This sequence comes from Maricaulis sp., assembly GCA_965657935.1. Classification (GTDB taxonomy): domain Bacteria; phylum Pseudomonadota; class Alphaproteobacteria; order Caulobacterales; family Maricaulaceae; genus Maricaulis. The sequence goes on from CBFHQE010000109.1 coordinate 1,186, forward strand.
AGGCCTTCACGATCCGCCGACGCACCGGCTTCATGGCAGGACTGATGGCTGGTGCCGCGACGCTGAACCTCGCGCTCAACCTCGTCTTCATCCCGGCGTTCGGCATTGTCGGAGCCGCCTATGCGACGGTGCTGGCTTATCTGATCTCCCTGGTCATCTGCGCCATTGCCGGGCGCAAGCTGTTTCCGCTCCCGCTCCCCTGGGGTGACTGGGTAAAGGCTGCCACGGCGACCATGATCATGGCTTCGGGTGTCTTTATCGTCCCGGACTTTGAAACGGCCTGGATCGCGCTTGCAGGCAAGGCGCTGGTTGGAGCCATCGTCTACACAGCCGCAGCCTATGTTTTCAATATCGCCGACTGCCGCAACTGGCTCTCTGACTTCAACAAACTCAATTTGCGTACCGAGACCCAATCATGAACACACCGGCTTCCTATTCCGAACTCGCAAATGGCGCTTCTGAACACGATCAGACGGTCCGGTTGAGCATTGCCATTCCGTTCTACAATGATGACCCGGGCGATCTGGTACGAGCGCTCAACCCGCTGATCGGGGCCGACAAGTCGATCGAAATCCTGTTGTTTGATGACTGCAGTACTAAGACCCATCTCAACGCTTTGACAGCGCGCACCATCCGCGCGCTCACCGCGCCCGCGCGCCTGCTGACAGCCCGGGAAAATTGTGGTCGGGCGCACGGCCGCAATATCCTGGCTCGGGAGGCACGAGGCGAATGGATTCTCTATCTTGATGCGGACATGGCGCCCACGGATGACGTTTTCCTGTCGACCTATGGGGAAGCCATGGACACCAGCGGTCTGGACGCCATATTCGGCGGCTACCTGACCCGCAGCCAGGATGCCGACCAGAATCTGGCCCTGCATGCGGCGCTGGCCAGTGCGAGCGATCACTGTGATGCAGCAGCACGCGAGAAAATTGGCGCAACGGCTTTCTGTTCATCCAACCTGCTGGTTCGCCGCGAACTGATGCTGGATGTGCCCTTTGATACCGGTTTTGTCGGCTGGGGCTGGGAAGATGTGGACTGGGCTGTTGCCGCCTCGCGTCAGCACAGGCTTGGCCATATCGACAATCCGGCCCTGCATGACGGCCTGCAGCCTGTGGACGTTCTGCTCGACAAATTCCGGATTGGCGCACCCAATTATGCCCGGATGCTGGAAAAACACCCCGATCTGCGAAATTTACCGGGGGCCAAGGCAGCCCGAGCGATCCGCCGCGTCCCGTTCAATCGCTCTCTGCGCGCCGTTTGGGCCAATCTTGCGCGGAGTAACCAGGCGCCCATGCGACTGCGCACACTGGGGCTTAAACTGTGGCGTGCAAGTTGGACGGCGGAGGTGATCTGATGAACGCACCCTACATTCCCGGCGGCTGGCAGTCTCGTTTCACACGTCAGATCTCTCGCTTTCTCGCGCGTGATGAAATCGAGCTCGACCTCGATCATGCCATCGTTTCGATCAGCTTCGATGATTTTCCAAAATCAGCTGTCAGCGTCGGTGCGCAGGCCCTGGAGGCGCGCGGCTGGACAGGAACGTATTATGCGTCTGCTGGATATGTGGGACAGCGCACGCATCACGGCGAAATGTTCGACGCCCAGGACCTGCAACGCCTGGAAGCCGCCGGTCACGAAATCGCCTGTCACACCTACGAACACCTGGATTGCGCCAAGGCCACCCCGGAAGCCGTTGTGAAAAGCCTGGAACACAATGAACGTGCTCTGCGCGAACTGGGGTTGAAACAACCACTTTCGTCATTTGCCTATCCCTATGGCGAGACTGCCCCCGCTATCAAGACAAGCCTGGCCACGCGCTTTGCGACCCTGCGCGGCGTGCGCCCCGGCATCATGCGCGGTCGCGCAGACTGCAATCTGTTGCCAGCAGTCGGAATTGATGGCGGCGAAACCGGCATCCAGCGCGCCGTTGAAGCCGCAGAAGGGCTCGCCCAACATCCTGGCTGGCTGATTTTCTATGCGCACGATGTGCAAGACAATCCCACCGAATGGGGCTGTACCCCCCAGGATTTTGAGCGCGTGCTCGACGCTGTCGATCGCAGCGGCGCGCAGGTTCTCAGTGTGCGCGATGCCTATGCTGCCATCACGAGGTTCACGCCATGAGTACAGCAATCATTATCCCGACCTTTCGGCGTCCTGATGGCCTCAAGGCGGCACTGCAAAGCGCGCTCGGCCAGACCAGGCCGGCCGACGAGATCATTGTCGTTGACAATTCACCGGAGGGCGGAGCCCGTGAAGCCGTCGAAGCGCTTGCGGCTGAGACCATTCGTTATGTTCACGAGGCGGAGCCCGGTGTCGCCAATGCGCGCAATACAGCGCTGGCCGAGACCGACTGTCGCTTCATTGCCTTTCTGGACGATGATGAGATTGCCGAACCCAACTGGCTGGAAGCCCTTCTCGTCACGGCCGAGCGGCTCGATGCCAATGTCGTTTTTGGCCCACTCCAAGCCCAGGCACCGAAAGCCCGCGGGTTGAGGCTACACCTGCTAAACCGCCTTTATTCAAGGGTGGGCGACACGTCTGACGTACTGCTCGATGCGCCCTTTGGATGCGGCAATTCCCTGGTCGACCGATCAGCCTTTGAGCTGCCGGAAGCGCCCTTCCCTCGCAAGCTGAACGAGGTCGGCGGCGAGGATGATGCGTTTTTCTACCTGCTCCAGTGCCAAAATGCCCGTATGGCCTGGTCGGCCGGCGCCAAGGCAATCGAGTGTGTCGATTCCTCCCGGGCAAACTGGTCGTATCTGCTTTCACGCAGTTTCGCCTTTGGCCAGGGACCAAGCCAGCACTGCGCGCATGCTGAACGCCCCGATTGGGCGGGTGTGGCGAAATGGATGATGATTGGCCTCGCCCAGCTGGCAATCTACGCCCCCATGGCAGCTGCAACGAGCCTGGTCAGTCCGCGCCTTTCAGCCGGCTTTATCGACAAGTCTGCCCAGGCCGCCGGAAAAATCTTCTGGCTGGACCGGTTTGCGCCGCGTTTCTATGGAAGCTCCGCCCTGAGCTAGACCGCCCTACGGTCAGCCAGCTTGGCAGCAACAAAGACAAACAGCGTCCAGCTCAGTCCGTTCTGTTGCAGGAAATTGCTCTCCGAAATGCTGACGAGACCCAGCATGGCGATCCAGGGCAGAGCAAAATAGACTTCCTGCCCGCTGAACAATCGCGCCAGGCCGCGACCCAAGGCGCGGAAATATACCATGGCCAGCAAGACCACGCCGGGCAACCCGATCGCCAGGGCCGTTTCCAGCCAGCCATTGTGAGCGGTGGGCACATCCCAGGACGTCTCCTGGCGGACCCAGAATACCGGGCCGGTTTCGGCGACCCAATAGGCCCGATAGCCATACCCCGTCCACGGGGCGGCACGAATTTGCTCGACCAGCACCACCCAGATATCCGTGCGACCGGTCAGCGTGGCGTCTCGTCCGAGAAGCTCCAACGCCTCGATCGGCGCAATCAGCAGCGCCATGCCCGCCAGGGCGGCCCCGGTCACGGACAGGCAAAGCGTCATGGCGGCAAAGCCGAATCCCTGTCGACACAGGCCAATTCCTGCAATGCCGCCGACTCCCAGCATCCAGGCCAGAAGCGCGGTCTTGGATGTGGATAGCAGGACCAGCGCCGTGCATAACACGCCCATGAAACGCCAGAGCCAGCGCCGTTCCGGATTGATCTGGGCCGCAGCAAGCCCACTGACAGCGCCCCAGGCCATCATGGCGCCCAGCGTGTTTTTCTCCCACCAGATTCCCTTCCAGGCCCCGGCATGCACGGCGTGATCCACGCCGATGGAGGGAACCGCCAGGGCAAAGATCACACTCAGCACGGCCAGGATAAACATGCTGGTGGCGATAATCAGGATCGCATCTCGCCAGCTCCAGCGCGCTGCGAACCAGAAGCCGTACAGACTGGTCATGATCAGCGCGAAAGAGCGGCGCAATGTGACGTCCGGCGCCAGTGACCAGACCACAGATGCCATGGTCAATATCACGAGGCAGACCAGCAAGGGGCTGGACGCGATAACCCGGAAGGTCGCGCCCGGGCGTCCGGCGATCATCAGCAATGTCACAGCATAAACCGGCAGCCACATCAATCGCAGGATGGCCGATCCTTCCGGATCACTGCTGCCGGCAAAGACCGGTCCGATCAGGCCCTGCGAAAACAGGCAGAAAAAGAGGATCGCCAGGCCGGCTTCCAGGGAGCGGGTAAAACGGATCGCAGGCGCATCAGTGAAACGCTGGAGGAAGGGCGGATGTTCGATCGCAACCCGGCTCATGCCGCGCTCCGATAGGCTCCTGCCCGGTTGACGACGACACCGGCGACGACACCGCCCATGGTCTCAATGGCATCGCGGCGGGCATGGAGACCGTCGAAGTTGTCGGCCCGTGCATCCACGACCAGAATGACGCCATCCATGTCTGTGACTATATTCATGGGCGCCCGGGACTGGCCCGGTGCATCAATCACGGCCAGGTCAATGGACTGACGTACAGCGCTCCAATAGTCCGGCGCGCCGCGCAAGGCGGCCTGCATGCGCGTTTGCGGGCGACGTTCAACCCGGGACACAAACAACTTGTCGATGGAGGATGCGCGTCCGGTCAGACGCGAATTCTCATCCAGCACCCACGGCGTTTCGCGGCCAAGCGATAAATCAAATGCCTCAGGACGCACCCGGCAGGCATCGGCCTGGGCATTCGCCTTGAAATCAAGGTCGAACAGCCACACCCCGCGTGTGGACCGCACCGCGCTCAAGCGTGCCAGCTCACGGGCGACCGTCGAGGCCCCCGCTCCCCTGCTGGTTCCCATAACCATAAGAACCCGACCCATCCCCGAAGGGCGGCTGATGGGCTCGAGCTGATCAATCAGCGTACTCATGTCGGACGATAGGTTCACGACCGCTACTCACCTGGAGAATCGTTTCGAAATTCAATGTGCCTTTGGCGTGGTTAACGCGGCGCTTACGCCGAGCGATCTGGTATGCGCGCCAGCACCGGCATGCCAATCAGCGCCTCGCCCAGCGGATCGGCGCGCGCCGCGACGTCAACTGGCTGTGCCCGGTGCGGTTCACGGTAGGGATGAGGCTGGACCGCAGCAGGCGCCTGGCGTTGCGGCGGACGCTGGGCGGCAATGTAGGCGCGCCAATAGCCCTTGATCAGTCCCAGGAAGAGCGCAATGCCGGCGGCAAAGACAAAGGCTGCCATCAGCGCCAGCTTCTTCATCGAGGATCCACGAAGCGGCGGTGTCGCGCGATCAAAGACCCGCACGGCATCTGCGGCCCCGGGTCCCAGCGAACGACGTGCAGCGGCGATCGCCTCCTGGCCCGCAAAAGTGGCAGCTGTCTCTTCGGCGGCCGTGACATTCTGGGCGAGCCGGGTGTATTCCGGCTCCAGCCCCCGCAAACGGCTGACCTCGGCCTGGGCTGCCCGGAGCTGACGTTCGAACACAACAACCCGGTTGGCTTCCTGGTCAGCATTGGCCCGGCGCGTGGCCAGTTCCGTTTCCAGCGACTGTCGCACCGGGTTCACCCCGGTACGGCGCTGGCCCAGGCCTTCGGCTCCGCCCGCCGCCAATAGGCCTTCAATCGCTTCGATTTCACGTTCCAGCGCGACAACCGGCGGGGCGCCAGGCTGGTATCGCGATAACAATTGTTCACGCTCGACACGGCGATCCAGCAAAAGGGTGGACGCACCGTTCTCGACGTAGAGCTCGATATTGACCGGGATGTTATTGAGCCGGTTTTCCAGCGCCTGCGCCCCTGCGCGTGCCGCATCACGATCCGCGGATGCCGTGCGCAATCGATCCTGCAATGTGGTGACGCTGGTTTCTGAGGCTGTCTTGTCAGACACAAAATTGGCCAGTGCATTGGCAGACAGGAAAACATCAAGGGCGCGCTGCGCCTCGCCGACGGCCTGGTCCGCCTGCAGTCGCCGCTCCGCAACTGTCTCGATACCGGCTTCTACCAGTATTTCCTGGCGATAGGCGAGATAGGCATCAATGACGGCGTTGAGGATCAATGCGGCACGATCGGCGTCATCGGCCTCATAACTGGCGACCAGAGCGGAGGAAAACGGCTCGCGGGAAATGCCCAGGCTGGACCCGAGCGCCTGCAGGGCCGCGCTGTCCGCATTACCCGTCACCGGTTCCCCGAGAATAGTTTCCGCGCCAAGCGCCACCAGCGTCTGGCGACGCACGGCACCGGAGCCGAGCAACTCGCTTTCTGACTGCATGATCTGGTCGAGCATAAACGCCCCGCCAGCCCCTGCCGCGGCGGGTGTCGGATCATTTTCCAGCAATACCAACAGGCGCGATTGGGCTTCGAAACTCGGCTTGATCAGGGTCAGGGATGCGGCCACGCCTATGGCGAAAAGCACTGCAAATATAATCGCGATGAAACCCTTTTCCGACCAGGCCAGGGCGATAACATCAAACAGGTCCAGGCCGTCACTGCGTGCACTTTCGCGCAGTGTTTCATTCCCGCCGCGGTGGGCGTCGGAATCAGGTCGTCGACTCATGTGTTTATAAGGCGTCCATCCCGCTTAATTTTTTCTTATCCAAAACAGGCCGAAATGGACGCAAGTTCAGTGGATCTGAGGATATTCTATGCGTGCCTCTCGTTTCGGCCTCGCAATTGCCGTTTCAGTCGGCCTGGCGGCCTGTGCCAGCTCGGGTTCACTCGCCCCCCAATCGGACCCGGGTTGGGCAGGCCGGCAGTTTGCGGCCTGGCAGGACACCGACCCGGCTTATCGCTTTTTCCCGGGCGACAGCATTGATGTAGTTGTGCATTCCGCATCCGAGCTGAACCGCACCGTCGCCATTGGCCCGGACGGGCGTGTGCCCCTGCCCCTCATCGGCAATGTCATGGTGGCCAGCCGTACCGATTTCGAGATCGCCAATGTGATCGCCGACGCCTATGCCCAGAACGTGCTGGTCAATCCGATTGTCGAGGTGCGTCGCGCGTCCCTGGGGCCGCAGAACATTATCGTCGGCGGTGAAGTCAACACGCCCGGCCTGATCGAAATGACCGGTCCGGTCGGCGCGCTTGAGGCGGTGATGCTGGCGGGCGGTTTTCAAAACACTGCTGCACGCGGCGATGTCGTCGTGCTGAGACGCCAGCCCGGTGGTGCGCTGATGATGCGCACGGTCAATCTTCACGACGCTTTGGAGGGCCGCCCGGGTGCGGACAATATCCAGCTGCGCCGCCACGACATCATCTTCGTGCCCCGCTCCACCGTCGCGGAGATCAATGTTTTTGTTGAGCAATATGTGTCGGGCATCCTGCCGCTCGACCAGGCGTTCTCCTACGCCATCGCGGACGCGATTACGAACAATTGATTCAACGCTTTAGCGCTTTTCGTTGTCTAATAGATGTCCAGGATTTGGACACCATCATCGGTTCCGAAATCAATTAATACATCTTCGTATGGATCCAGCGTAGATGTCACCTCGACATAGTCCCCGGACTTTAGCCCGAGTCGAAGCTTGTGTGGTGAAGGCAGCTCAACGCACTCGACGGTCTGATTGACCAGCCGCCATACCGGAATATCGCAGGGTCCGTCGCTCCAGTTATATACTTGGTCAGCGAGCCGGAATTGAACGGAGTTCATGGCGTGGAGGCGCTTCACGCCGCCGCACGACAATTGAAAATCAAACGCTCCAAGCCCTACGAAATGTATTGGCTCGGACGCGAATGCGCGCGTCAAATCGGCAAGAATTCTCTCTTCGAATGGACGCATTGAACACTCCAGTCTCCCGCGCCCATAAGCACGTGAAAATCTGAACCGTCAATCAGGGTATTTTTAAGTGTCCGGGCCCGGCAGGCCTCCCCGACCTGCCGGATATTCGGACAGAGTGGTGTGTTCCGCCCTAGTGGCGGGTCGAGAGCCACTCGCGCGCAGCCTTCTGCGCATTGGCGATGTCCAAATTGGTCATCTGGTCGGAGATTTCCTGGCGATAATATTTCGCCGGCTCGGAGCCCATCAGTGCGGCCAGATTGAACCATTTGTGAGCTTCGATGTAATCGATCTCGCCACCCTGGCCCGTGGAATACAGAATTCCCAGCTTGCAGAGATCTTCGCCCGTCGGATCCATGGAAACGGCCTCGTGGGCCTGTGCGGTTTCAACATCAGTGAACGCCATTGCGTCTTCCCCTGTACTACTCGGCAAACGCGGCCCTTATGGGTCCTCCGTTTGCGCCACCATCCTGTCCGAATGCCCTTCGAACGAGTTGGACTTTGAGCAAAGAGAATTGCATTAAGGTTAAGAGGGCAAAGAAATATTCCGCCTTAAACCTTTAAATCCGTTAGCTTTTCTTTCCCAAGAATAAACGGCTTAGATAGGCGTCAACCAAGCGCACACGACCTGCGTTGCGCACAAGCGGTTCTGTTGAAAGCCGTATCAGCGTGATCAGCAAAATGAGCAGGCCCGCCAACAGTGACAGGGCCAGGCCGCGAAGATCCGCCTGGTCTGCCTCCCCGCGCTGCTCGGTTACATCGAGCACGGAATACATCTCGTCGCCGAGCCTGGACCGCATTGCAAGCACTGCGGGCCCCGCGGCGTCGAGCAAGACCGATAACCGCCCGATATCTTCAATTTGATAGATACCGCTTACCATGCGGGTTGTGACGCGGGCGGTATGATCAAGACGGATATCAGCCAGCTCGCTCAAGGCGCCACTCAACGCGGAGAGTTCAGGGCGCGGCACGGAATGTATACGATTGAACCGGTCCTCTTCGCGCCGGGGCGCTGCAAAGGCCAGATCCGGCCGAAAATTCGCGTCTGCCAGACTGTTGACCAGCGCGTCCTGGGGCAGATGCACCTCGAACAGCGCCCGCAATTCCTGCTCCAGGCTGACGGGCATGCGCCCGGCGACGTATCCTGCGCGCAGG